>NZ_CP010837.1 GCF_000935025.1 Sphingomonas hengshuiensis | reverse complement strand
AAACCTCTTAACTGCCAAGCGCCTTCGGAGGGATAGGGACTATCGATTTTGGGCCACGCTGGAAGCTGTTTGCGGGCGACCGTTGGTTTTCCGGGCGTTAGCGCGCCAATAATATACCGCCACCGCCACGGCAGGCAGGGAATGGATGCTAAGTATATACCACTGAACCATAAACGTTCCAATAGTAGAGTATAATACAAGTGCCGAGGTTGCCTGTAATATATTAAGATTTGGCAACACAGACTTAATCTTTTCAATTAGTGAGCCGCTAATTATTCCAGAAATAAGCGGTATTAAAACCACTCCGATCCAACCAAAATTGGCATAACCCCACTCTGCGGTCGTAAGGCGCAGACCGCCCGTCGCCAACTCGGATATATTGGCACCGATGTCGTCGTACGTCAGAGTCCATACTTGAGGATTCCATTGATAATTATTTGGAACGAGCCCGCCAAATATAGTCCGGCCCATGGAAAAATAATCACCCTTACTAAATCCGTGAAGCCAGTTGAGCTGATCGAGAATATCCGGTGATCCGTTGGCGATAAATTGGGACAGCGTATCGCCGACGTAAATGCTGCGAAATACCTCCACGTCCAGGATGTTTCCGAGAATATAATAAAATACACTTCCAAACGGAAATATGAGCAAAATCAATGGAATATACCATTTTAGGCCGCCGCGACTATTGGCTGCGAGTATGCCTAAAAAGAAAATTACGCCCGTCGCCGTTGGTCCGCGCGCTAGCGAAACGAGAAGAACAGTAAAAGAAGCAAGCGCCAGGAAAATCAAAAAGGGCGATCGACGATACCACCCAATGACCAATAGTAGAGGCATGGTCGCTTGCAACACGGAGAAGCAAAATCTGAAAAGATATGCAGCCCGATAATATGCGTCACGATATTCGCCCTTGAACTGCCTCGCAGTAAAAGGGTCTTCCGCAAACATGGGGACAAATCCCATGATGGAATATGCAGCACACATGCCGATCACGCATGGAACGGTTACGATAAGGACACGACGAGTCATCGGAGAAGTGTCTTTGATCATGCGTGAGGTGGACTGGAATATATAGTCGCCTTTTCCTCTGGCGAAAAAACTACCAATCAAGGTCCCTGCACACAATGCCAATCCACCGATGACATTGATCACGATAAAAAGATTAACGGTCTCCGAGGGAAACCCATCCCATAAATTGGTAAGTAGACCAGGTATGACATATGCAGACATACAAAATCCCGCCGCGATATGCGTGGGAATATTCCATCGGCTGCGCCAGACAAGATAAGGCGCTAGAATTTGCATTGACAGTGCCATCACCGCCACCAGATTCAACATGCCGGGTCCTTACACATGCGCCGACGGCGTTCACGGTTTACAGTGGGCATGACCATGCTGGCGAAGATCAGCCGCAGCTCGTCGAAATTATTGCTGCGGAGCCGGCTCCGGATGGAAACCGCCTCCTGCGGGGCGACCGGTGTCGCCGCCGAGGTGGGGGCGATGCTGTCTTCCATGTTGTCGATCGCTTTGGTCATGAAGAGCGGGCCTATGGTCGTGTGCGAAGGCCCCTTTGCTGCAACTGCGACAGCGTGAAGTGGATCCTGCCGCCGCTATAGGCGAAGCGGGTGCGCGCTATCAAGCAAAGGGCGCCCATCCTGCCCTCAACTCGCCCTGACGGTCCGCAATAGCTGGCGATCGGCCGGTTCCCTGAGCGACTTGCCGAAGCAGCAGAGCACGTTCATTCAATCGACTCCTTTTGCGAAATCGGTGGCCGAGGATTCCTCCAGCGCGTGATCGACGCATTCGGCAAGCGTGGCGAAGCGCGCATCGGCAAGCGGCGAGGTTTCCGTGCGGGAAGAGACGAGGTAGCAGCGCGCGACGCCGGCGGCGCGACCTGCAGCCATGTCGCTCGGCTTGTCGCCGATCATCGCCGAGCGCTGCAGATCGATGCCGAGTGCCGATGCCGCCGCCAGCACCATGCCCGGCGCCGGCTTGCGGCACGTGCAGTCGGTGTCGGGGAGGTGCGGGCAATGGAGCACGCGCGCGACCGGCGCCCCCGCAGCTTGTAACTCGGCGCACATATGCGCGGTCAGGTCTGCAAAATCGGCCTCGCTGTAATAGCCGCGACCGATGCCCGACTGGTTGGTCACCACGACGAGCAGATAGCCTGCCGCCGAAAGCCGGGCGAGCGCGGCCTTTGCGCCCGGCGCGAACACGAAATCCTGCGTGCGACCGACATAGCCGGTATCGACGTTGATCACGCCGTCCCGATCCAGAAAGGCCGCCCGCTTCGCCGTGCCGGTCGTCACGCAGTCTGCCGTATGCGGTCGACCAGGTTGGTGGTCGAGAAGCCATCGCGAAACGGGATCGCCACTGAATCGCCGCCCCAGCTTCGGATAAGCCGGGTTTCCTCCAGCGTTTCCATGTCATAATCGCCGCCCTTGACGTACAGGTCGGGGCGGACGGATTGCAGCAGCGCGCAGGGCGTCTTCTCGTCGAAGCCGAGGACAAGCGACACGCTTTCGAGCGCCGTCAGGACGATCGCGCGGTCCTGCTCGCGATTGAGCGGGCGATCGGGTCCCTTGCCCAGCATCCGCGCCGACGCATCGGAATTGACCGCGACGATCAGTGCGGCGCCTAGCGCGCGCGCGTCGGCGAGATATTCGACGTGCCCGCGGTGCAGGATATCGAACACCCCATTGGTGAAGACCAGGGGGCGGGGTAGTCGGGCGATGGCGGCGTGAACGGCCGCAACCCCGTCTGCGGGCCAAAGGATGTTGCCTAGCATAGGCGGGTGCCTGTAGCAGCGGCTATGCTGCAACGCCATAAAATCCCGGATTGGAAGGACTAAAATGTCATTGTTTCTCGCAAATCTTGCCGAGCACCGGGAAGTATTCGCACGTCTGGACGCGCTTTCGACCATAGTTGCCGAGGCCAGCGGCGCGGCGACCGCGTCGCTTCGGGCCGGCAACAAGGTCATGTTCTGCGGCAATGGCGGCTCGGCCGCGGACAGCCAGCATCTCGCCGCCGAACTCACCGGGCGCTTCATCAAGGACCGCCCGCCGCTCGCGGGGCTGGCGCTCAATACCGACAGCTCGGCGCTGACCTGCATCGGCAACGACTATTCCTTTGCTGACGTCTTCGTCCGCCAGGTCCGCGGCCTGGGCCGTACGGGCGACTGCCTGGTCGGCATCTCGACTTCGGGTAATTCGGCCAATGTGCTGCGCGCGTTCGAGGCTGCGCGCGAAATGGGGATCACGACCATCGGCTTTCTCGGGCGCGACGGCGGCCAGATCAAGGCGCTGTCCGACTATGCGATTATCGTCCCCAGCGACGTGACGGCGCGCATCCAGGAAGCGCATATCCTGATCGGCCACACGCTGTGCGGCCTGGTCGAGCAGCAGCTCGGGCTGGTCGAGGCCTGACCGGCGCAGAGGGTCTGGAAGCGCCGGGCGGTGCGTTTCCAGACCCGGCACACCTGTCAGGCTGCGAGAAAACGGCGCAACCGCTCCGATCCGCCGCCTTCGTCGAACAGCGATGTCCATCCGTCGGTAAATGCCGATCGCGGCAGCCAATAGGATTTAAGCGTTGGCGAACATACGAAGATCGGCGTGT
The DNA here is from genome assembly GCF_000935025.1 of Sphingomonas hengshuiensis. Taxonomy (NCBI): domain Bacteria; kingdom Pseudomonadati; phylum Pseudomonadota; class Alphaproteobacteria; order Sphingomonadales; family Sphingomonadaceae; genus Sphingomonas; species Sphingomonas hengshuiensis. Next base: position 33,238 of record NZ_CP010837.1, on the reverse strand, counting down.
CGAGATATTCGGCCAGGTGCGCGGGCATGCTGTCTGCGCTGATGACCTTCCGGGCACCCTTGATGGATGCTATCAGGGCTTCAAAGGTGCGCGGGACGCGCGTGAAGGGCAGACCGGTGGTTTCGAGATCCGGGCGCTCGCCTTCCAGTAGCATCAGTTCGACCGGCAACCCCAGCGCCGATACGGTGTCCAGGATTTCTGCCACGACTTTGAACGGGACGTGGCGTTCGGGCAGCCGGCTGCCCGGATAAATCCGCACCGGACCCGCAGGCGGCGCGCGATCGACGCGGTCGTGCATGCCGAGGCCGAGGGCGTCGAGCATCGCATCATGCGCCAGATAGATGTTCTCGGCATGGGGCAGTGCCGTCGCGGAGAAACCTGCGGCAAGAAAACGTTCCCGTTTGTCCAGCTTTTCGAATATTACCAGTGCCTCGCGCGGGATGCCAGCCTTGTGGAGCGCGCCTTTCAGGAGGATCGCCGATTTCAAGCCGCGCAGCATGCCCTGGCTGCGTAGGGCGATAATCGCCGGAATGGCGCGTTCCGGGTGCGCGAAGAAGCGCAAGGGGAAATGGATGTCGAGGACGGCCGCAATTGGGCGGAGGTGTTCGCCGGCCAGGAGTTCGATTCCTGAGCCCGGTTCGATCCTGCGCCTGCCGAGGCATTGCGCGGCGATCACGAAATCGCCCAGCGCCCTGTATTGCAGGAAGACGACGGGGTATCTGGGAAGGGTCATGTAATTGCCTCTATTTCGGATTGACGAGCCGATGGCGCGGTCGTGGCGGGCATGTCCGTTCGGCAGGGGTCAAGCACCGAACAGATCGTCATAACCAACCACCGACGTACCGAATTTGGCAACCACGATTCCACCGGCCCGGTTGGCGATGGGAACCGCGTCGCGCAGCGGCATGCCGGCAGCGACCAGCGTTGCAAGCGTCGCGATCACCGTGTCGCCTGCACCCGTCACGTCGAACACTTCTCGGGCATCGGCTCCGACCCGGAAATGCCCAGCGTCGTCAAACAACGACATGCCTTCTTCGGAACGGGTGACCAGCAGCGCGCCAAGGTCCAGTTCGTCCCGCAGGGTGCGGCTCAGGCGTTCAAGTTCCGCTTCGCTGCTCCAGGCACCGGTCACCAGTGCCAGTTCGCCCCGGTTGGGCGTGACGACGGTGGCGCCGCGATAGGGGGCGTAGTCGCGGCCCTTGGGGTCCACCAGTACCGGCTTTCCCGCTGCGCGTGCCGCGTCGATCATGGTGGAGACATGCCCCAGGCCACCCTTGCCATAATCCGACAGCAGCACCGCGTCATATTGGTCGACCACAGCGCAGAAATCGCCGGTCATTCGCTCAAGCACTTCATTGCCGGGACGATTCTCGAAGTCGATTCGGAGCAGTTGCTGTGAGCGCCCGCTGACTCGCAATTTGACGGTAGTGGAAAGCTGGTCGTCCTTTTTCAATATTCCCTTGATACCGGAGCGGTGGATGACGCTGGCGAGCTTTTCTCCCGCCTCGTCCTCCCCAACGACGCTCATTAGCGTAACCGATGCGCCCAGCGCGGCGGCATTGGCGGCCACGTTGGCGGCGCCGCCGAGGCGATATTCCTCGCGCTGGACATGCACGACGGGCACAGGTGCCTCGGGCGAAATGCGGTCGACTTCGCCGAACCAGTAGCGATCGAGCATCACGTCGCCGACGACGAGGATCGATGAATCGGCGATCCGTTTCCTAAAATCCGTCATTCCTTCATTGCTCCCTCTTGGCGCCATGGTGTGCACTGCGGAAAAGCACGGCCCTTAGGCAGGGGCGAAAAATTCCGCCAGTCATGGCGGTGTGGCGTGAAAGAGAGAGGCCATGTCAAAGCAGGCAGCGTTTGGCAGGCGGCCTGTTTCGCTGCGGCCCCGGGGAGAGGGCATCAGGCAGGGGAACGGGAATATTGCCCCCTCCCCCCATCCGGCCTATATTCGGACCATATTCGGTCCGGAGTCTGCCCCCCCATGCGTTATTCCGAGCAAGTGAAGCCGGTCAGCTATCTCAAGGCGCATGCCGCCACGCTGCTGCGCGGGCTGGCGGATCGCGGGGCGCCGCTGGTGATCACCCAGAATGGCGAGGCGCGGGCGGTGCTCCAGGATATCGCCAGCTATGAGGCGACGCAGGAGACGATGGCGCTGCTCAAGCTGCTGGCGCTGGGCACGCGCGATGTCGAGGCGGGGCGCGTGGCGCCGGCGCGCGCGGCGATCGAGCGGCTGCGCGCCGATCGGGCGGCGGACGGGGGTGCGCCCAAGGCATGACCGCGCGCTACACGGTGTATCTCACCGCGGGCGCCGAGGCGGATCTGGCCGACATCCATGACTGGATCGCGGCGCACCGCGCGCCCGACCAGGCCGGCGCCTTTCTCGATACGATGCTCGCGCGGATCGACAGCCTCGAGCAATTCCCCGATCGCGGCAGCGTGCCGCCCGAGCTCGACGCGCTGGGCATCCGCGACTTCCGCCAGATCGTCGCCCCGCCCTATCGGCTGCTGTACCGGGTGATCGTCGACAGCGTGTTCGTGTTGCTGGTCGCCGATGGCCGGCGGGACTTCCAGGCATTGCTCGAGCGGCGGCTGCTCGCGGGATAGGCCCAGCGTCAAAACCGCTGGTTGTGACACCGCCGCGGGTCGAGCGGTCGAACTGACATTCTGGGCAAAGGTCGAAGGCTCCAGCCATTCGTCCGTTACGCGGCCTTGAGCTTTGCCTCGAGTGACGCACGAGCAGCATCTAGGCGCGTCGGGTTCGTTTTCGCCGAAAGCCGATCGCGGGGCTTCTGACCAAGGAAGTAGGCGATGCGCTCGGCATTCGCCCCGCTCGGATGGGGAAGACCGTCGAGAATGGTCGAGCGATCGACAATGCCCTGATTGGCCAGATAATCCAGCATGGCGCTCACCTTCGGCCCTAACGGCACCAGGAGCGCGCCGCGCAAGGAGCGCAGTTCCTCGCCCAGGTAGGTCAGCAGCCAATCCCGCATAGACGGGATGCGAAGCGCGTCAGGCTGCCCGGACCAGTTTTCGCCATCGACAAAGACCGGGTAGCGCAGCGCCGAGGTGAAATGGACGAGGTCTGCGCGCTCGCTCCAGAGCAATGCGGTGGACGCAAGCTCGAGATGCCGTGCGACACCGATCTGATCGAGCATGGCGACTAGGTTGGCGCGCATCGGACCCGAAAAGCTGGCAAACACCTTCGCTTCCGCAGCTGCGTCAATCACGCTTGCGCCACGACGCAGGGCGGCCCGTGCAGCCGAAAGCGCGTTCCGGGCTTGTTGAAGGCCCGGCGTCAGGCCGACAATGGCGATGCGCGCTGTCGGGTTCATATGGTCGAATGGAGCGTAGACCATCGAGACGGTCCGGCCGCCTGCATCGGCGTGCGCCAAAGCGAGCTTATCCGCAGTCCGCGGGTCGGAGACTTCGACATCGGTGAGATCGCGGACGGTAGCGGCAAAACGCGGGAAAAGAGACTGGGCCATAGCTTCCTTCGTGGATTTAGAGTTGTGGACCCGACGCAGATCAGCGCCGACTGCCAAGGGTCTGAAAAGCTGCGAACAGGGAGTCGGGGGAGACGTGCAGCGCCACGGCGTAGCGTCGCAGTTCGGGTGCGGTCGGCATCTCATCAGTAGCGCGACGCTTCACGATAGCGGGTTCTGCCTCGTTGAGGTCGGGCGAAGGGTCGCCAATCCGGGAACGGGCGATCGCGAACCCTTTGGGTCCCGGCTGATCATGAAGATCGTTAGCTATCCTCCAAGCCCACCGCCCTTCGTATGTCTCCTCTTCACGTAGAGGCGCGAAGTTGCGGCGGGTCACGACCCAGTCTGTCAGCGCCGGCAGGTCGAGTTTCGACCTGACCAGGCTCAGGCCATCGCGGCTGAGCGTGTTGCGTACGGCGGTCGCCGGCATACCGGTGAGGGCAGCCACTGCCTCGGTCACGCTTTGATCGATTGCGCCGTCCTTTCCGTCCGACGCCTCGCATGCGAGGAAGCAGCCGTCAGCGATCTGCCACCTGTAATATGCCGAAAGGATCGTCCGCTGGAGCGCGCTTCCTTCGCGGTCGAGCGGCGAGCTGTGCCGACGGCTGAACCGAGCGAGTGAGCCGACCATGATCTGCTCCAGCTCGTCGACGTCGTCCTCCGAGATCGATTGGCTCTCGGCGGTCGGGCGGAACGCGCTATGATAGGCGGCGGTGACGATGCGCGTCATGTTGAACCGCGATAAGTCGATGCGCTCCAGCGCTTCGCTGCTCTCGCCATCGTCGACGGGATCGAATGGAAAGCCGATGAATGCGCTCGCTGCGTCGGCGCTGGCGATTAGGCCTAAATCCGCGGCTTGCGAGCGCAGGTGCTGCTTCAATTCGACCATGACCGCCTCCAGTGAGAAGGGCGGCTCAGGCATGGTGTAAGCCCACAGGTCGTCGAGCCGGTTCACGGGCTCGTCGATAAACTCAAGCGAGCCCGGCGCGACGAGACTGGGAGCTGATCGACCATCAGACATGCGGATGGCGAAGCCCTTCCGCACCAGTTCCAGGGCTTCAAGGTAGCTGGAGACGAAAACAGCGTTCTCTTTGTGGTGGCGCTGCGAACCGTGAGCCGGATCACCGAGAACGAACATACGATCGCGCTGGCGCCAAGGGCGCTCGGTGAACCCGGTCGCCGAGTTGGTGCGCTGGATGCGGGTGAGATGGATGGAAATAGGACTTCTCCGATTGATCAGTGCAGACGGGCGGCGGTGATGACCAAGCCGTTGGGTGCGAGGACGACGTAAGCGTTGCGGTAGCGGTCGAGCCGGGGGGCATGGCCGCCGAGAAGGCGGCGAGCCTCGGCCCAGCTATCCTTGTCGAAACGGTGAAGGGTACAGCTGCCGCCCGCGTCGACCGGATCGGTCAGTTCCGTCAGGAAGGCGACGACATGCTGTGGTATCGAACGCTGCTGCATGCGCAGCAGCGCATGTCGGGAAAGGGGATAGCGGAGGTGGATGTTTGACGAGGGGTGCATAGCGAGCTTCCTTGCTGATGCACTTAATATAAAGCCGCAAATATGGCAGTCAAGCGGAAAATAGTAACCTTTTATGGCAGACCGTTTGCGTCAAAACCGGTCGGTTGTGACACCCCGCCGCCCCCCACGCATTCCCAATGCTTTGCGCGTGTCAAAACCCCGTGTCATAATCGTCGCCATGCAGATCGGCTATGCGCGCGTCTCGCGCGGGGATCATCAGGATTTGGGGGCACAGCTTGCCGCGCTGGATGCGGCGGGGTGTGGGCGGGTGTTCCGCGAAGAGGCGTCGGGGGGCAAGGCCGACCGGCCCGAACTGGCCCGCGCGCTTGTCGCGCTGCAACCGGGCGACGTGCTGGTGGTGTGGAAGCTCGACCGGCTGTCGCGCTCGCTGCGCGACCTGTTGTTCACGCTGGAGGCGGTCGCGGCGGCGGGCGCGGCGTTCCGCTCGCTGACCGAGGCGATCGACACGACCACCCCGGCGGGGCGGCTGATGCTCCAGACGCTGGGCGCCTTTGCCGAGTTCGAACGCGCGATGATCCGCGAGCGGACGCTGAACGGGCTGGCGCATGCCCGCGCCGCCGGGCGCCATCTGGGCCGCCGCCCCAGCCTGACCGCGCAGCAGCGCGCCGAGATCATCGCGCGGGCCGAGGCGGGCGAGGGATCGCCGTCGCAACTCGCCAGCCTGTTCCGCGTCTCGCGATCGACGGTGCAGCGCGTGCTGCGCGCGCATCGCGCCCGTGTCGATCTGTAGACAGCTCGACACGCCGACAGGGTCTCCGCCGACCCGTTTCGGGGCTGCGGCGAATTCCTACTCGAAAGCACGAACTCGAGCGCGGGAACAGCGCTTTCCCCGGCGTCGTTGCGCCCATGGGTGCAACGCTTCGTGCTTTCGAGTAGGAATTGCCGATGACCCAGCCCCCTGCCCCGCGCGCCAAGCCGGCCAAGTCCGCGACGGCGCCCCAGCGCGACCTGTTCCTGCTCGACAGCCCGTTGCAGGGCGAGATCCGCGGCGAACGCTCGCTGATGGCCTTTCCCTTCTTCGCGCTCGCCAAGAATGCCTGGATGAAGCCGCTGGCCTATCAGAGCGACAAGGTCTCGATCGAGGTCCGCCCCTCGGCCACCGGGGTCGCGACGATCTACGACAAGGAAATCGTGCTCTATATCGCCAGTCTGATGGCGTCGAAGATCGAGGCGGGCGAGGCCGTCGGCCAGGATTTCGTGTTCACTGCGCATGATCTATTCTCGGTCACCGGCAGCAACCATTCGGCGCGGTCTTATGCCCGGCTGTCCGAAGCGCTCGAGCGGCTCCAGGGGACGCAGATCAAGACCAATATCGAGGCGGGCGGCGAAGGCGAGGAAGGCTTTTTCTCATGGCTGTCCGAGGCGCGGCTCCATTATACCAGGACGCGCAGCGGCGAGCGGCGGCTGAAGGCGGTCAAGGTCCGGCTGTGCGACTGGCTGTTCCGCGCGATCCTGCGCGATCGCCAGGTGCTCAACTATGCCCATGCCTATTTCCAGCTCGGCCCGATCGAGCGGCGCATCTATGAAGTGGCGCGCTCGACCTGCGAGGCGGACAGCCTCGAAATCGACCTGGCGATGTTCCGGCTGCAAGTGGGGTATCAGAACCCGCTCCCCAATTTCCGCGCCGCGCTCAATCACATAGCGGCAGCCGACGCGATCCCCGACTATCATCTCGCACTCGTCGAAGTGGCGGAGGACGTGGCGGCCGACGCCGCGCCGGTGCGCCGGGGCCGCAAGTCGCACCCGCTGCGCGTGGTGATTTCGCGCCGCGCCCCCGAACTGGCTGCCGAGTCCGAATCGGGTGCCGACCCGGCGCAGTAGAGGCTTAATTCCTACTCGAAAGCACGAATCGGGCGGCGAATTGATACTCGAAAGCACGAGTCTGTTGGCGCATTTATACTCGAAAGCACGAACTTTTTTGGCATTTCATACTCGAAAGCACGAACCAAAGACGCTTCCCTTGTAGGATTTTAACTGCGAAATTCATGGCGCAGGCAATGTGCGCCGGCATTTGGGATGCGCCGGCCGCACGGGCCGGCATTTGGATGGGAAGCGGCTGTGATCACATAAAGGAAAGCCCGGCACGAGGCCGGGCATCCCAGGTTTTGGAGCGACGTCGCCAAACGTCGATCAAGAGCTTCCGAAGCTCTTCTTCATACCCGGTGTTGGACTTTGGTTCAAGGATGCGCGTTTCGCGCCACGTATTTTCTTTGCCCTGATCCCAGCCCTGCACAGGGGATGGACGATGACGGCGTTTACCTTCGGCCAGGCCAGCGCGCGCGCGCTGGGCGGCATGGCGCGCGGGATTCCCGTGCGTGCGCCGGCGCGATCGGGCGCCCCACACCGCACGGGCGCGCCGGTGCGCCGCGACAGCATCGAGGCGGGGACGTTCGAAGAGGCATTCTTCGCCGCCCCGGCCAAGGGCGAGACCGACCAGTTGCTGCGCGTCGCGCGCCGCACGCTCGATGCCGGGCGCCAGCTCCGCCGCGAGGCGCGCGCGGGTACGCGCAGCCTGACCGCGTCCGAACGCCTGGTCGCGTCGCTGACCGCGGCGGCGGTGCGCGTCTATGAGGAAATCCTGACGCTCGCCCGGCTCAACCGGGGGCGCGTCTATCCCAGCTATGACTATCTCGCCGAGGCGACCTGCCTCGGCCGCGCGACGATCGCCCGCGCGCTCCACGCGCTCGAGGAGATCGGCTTCCTCGTGCGCCAGCGCCGGTTCAAGCGCGTGGCGGGCGACGGGCCCGGCCCGCGCTATGAACAGACGTCCAACGCCTATCGCCCGCTCCTGCCGAACAGCGTGCTGGCCTATCTGCCGCGCTGGATGCGCCCTGCCCCGCTCCCCGCCGACGCCGAATGGCATGCCGCAGAACAGGCCGGCGCCGTGGCGAACATGGTCGCCGGGCTGTCGTGCCGCGAGTTCGCGCGCACGATGGTCGGCGGCGATCTGGGCAAGGTGCTGGCGCGCCTGGGAGCGAGGATCGACGCGCGCGAACAGGCACCAGAGCGCGAGTCTCAAAACCATCCTGAACCGCTCCTCGATTCTCATAAGAACCGCACAAGCGGAGTCGGCCTGGTCGGCCGACGCTCTGCCCTGACGGGCCGCGAATACGGCAAGTGACACCCGCAACCGCTCCGCCCTCCTCTGGGGCACCAACAGGATGCCGGCTACGCCGGCAATGCTCCCCGAGGAAGCATGCGGTTTCCGGCTCGCGCCTTCGCGCCCGCGGTCATCGCATCGGGTGTCAGCACGTCGACATGTCGGTGTCTCTACACTACGAAGTGTCGACAGGTCGGCCTATCGACGAGTCGGCCTGTCTACACGTGCCGCCGCGTCGACTTGTCGGCATGTAGACACCCAGGGAGAACGCCATGCCGGTCATCGCCATCATCAGCCAGAAGGGCGGCGCGGGGAAAACCACGCTTGCGCTGCATCTCGCCGCCGCGGCGCAGGAGGCGGGGCGCGTCGCGCTGGTCATCGACACCGATCCCCAGGCGACCGCGAGCCAATGGGCCGCCTGGCGCCACGACGCCCCGCCCGAAGTGATCGACAGCCCCCCGCCCCGCCTCGCCGCGAAGGTCGCGCAGGCGCTCGAGCAAGGCGCCGAAGTGATCGTGATCGACACCCCACCGCACGCCGACAGCGCCGCGCGCGCCGCTGTCGAAGTCGCCGATCTGGTGCTGGTCCCGTGCCGCCCGAGCGCGTTCGACTTGTCGGCGATCCAGACCACGGCGAAGCTGGTCCAGCTGCTCAAGAAGCCGGCGTTCGTGGTGTTCACCGCGGGCAGCCCCAATGCGCCGCGCGTTTATCAGGAGGCCGGCGAACTGGTCGAAAGCTTCGGCACCCCGCCCTGCCCGTTGCAGATCCCCGATCGCGCCGCCTATCGCCACGCCAGCGCCGAGGGGCGCAGCGTCATGGAGACCGAGCCCGAGGGCAAGGCCGCCGAGGAAATTCGACAACTCTACGCGTGGACGTGTAGACAGCTAGACATGCCGACACCGCGCCGCAAGAAAGTCACCGCATGAGCCGCAAGCCCAGTTTCGCCAATCTGCGCAGCCACGCCCCCGCCGTGATCCCGGCGCCGGCACCCGCACCGACCATTGCCGCGCCCGCCAGCGGGGCAGGGGAGGGGGCACCCCAACCCGCCCCCCGCGCGCAAAGCCGCGAAGGCCGCAAGCAGATCGCGGGCTTTTTCAGCCCCGAAATGTCGTTCGCGATGCACATGCTGGCAAGGCGCCAGGGCCGCAGCCTTCAGGACGTGATGGCGGAAGCCTTCAACGACGTCCTGCGCAAGCACGGCGAAAGCCCGATCGGGGATTAGGGGCCGCTAAAGCTGCGTGGTTTGCGCCGATTGCGCCTAAACCGCTTTGCACTGCTGTGCGGCCCGCGTAGAGGAAGCGTATGTTTCGCGTCCTAGCTCTTTCGATTCCCCTCGCTGCCGGTGCATGTGTCGGTAACAGCGCCGTACCGCCCGGCAAGCTGCCGCCCGGTGCAAACGCCGGTGTCTATATAACGGCCGACGTTCAGGCGGTCGCGTCTTGCATCGCCGCGGCGCTGCGTACGACACCAGAGGTGCAAGGAGACCGCATTGTCGTGGCGGCGCCGGGAGATGTCGGGCTTCGCTATAGCGTCGGTCCCAATGGCAAGGGCAAGGGCGTCTATCATACCCAGGTGGCCATAATCGGGGTGGAACAGGACGCGGCGCAGACCGCGCGCGTACAAGTCTGTTTTGCGCCACCGACGACGGGTTGAGGCGTGCTGATCGCCAGCCTGTTGGGCGGCGCCGCGCTGGTTGCTGCGGCCCCCATGCCGCTCGTCAAGCCGACGGCCTATGTGTATTGCACTGCGTCCAGCACCAGCCCGCGAGGGCAGGGGCTTATCGTCACGTCGATCTTTCGCTCGCGTTCTGAGCCGGCGTTCATTCGGACTGCGTTTGCCAACTATCTGCGCACTTCATATGCACCCTATGGCAATGGCTGGGTGTTCTCGCCTCTGGACGTTAGTTGCCAAGCGTTCGAAGAGAAGCGCATGGCGGAAACGCGGCGCAACCTCGATATTTCCCGCGTTCCCCAGCCCCAGCAAACGGTGTTCACAGTCAGCTTTCAACTGGGCTGAGGCTTGGGCGCTATTCTTCTTCTGCTGCATTCGCGATCACGCGATCATAGGCTGTCTTGCTGAACCGCGCCGCGGTGGGTCAGTCTACATCCCGTTTATAGACATGCTTGTTCTCTACCACGCCCTTGGCGAATATCTTTCGCACGGCCATCCGCGCAGCGGCATCGGCGCGGAGCACGATATCGCGCGCTTTCTGCTCGGGCCGGCCACGGAATGACGTGACATGGAAGCTGTCATCGGCCTTCAAAGCTTCGTCGGCGAAATAATAATTGGAAACACAGCATCGAAAGTCGTCGGCCGTGATCGGACTGACCGAATGCCACGAGTCGTTATGCGTAGCCATGACGGCAAGGCGATTGAAGCGGCTATGGACTGTGATCTGATCTTGCTCGACGCCACTCGGCCACAACTCCAGATTACCACCGTTATCTTCGTGCCACTCCGGGCTGACATAGTATAAAAGATTCAGGACTCGCCAGCGCGAGCGATCTTTATCGTGCGAATTATCGATGTGCGGGTTAAGGTACTGATCCTTGCCCATCATCGATATGCCGCCAGCATATAGATGAATGTCGGGATACGCGGATTTGATACCGCATATGTCCTTGATCAAATCTACGACACGGGTATCATGAAAAGCATAGACGCTCTCTTCAAGGATGGGATCATATTGATCCATCTGCGCGGCGATATATTTATATTCACGAATACTCTTTTTCAGCTTCATCGCCTCCGGTTTTGGAAACTGGCGATGTATCGCCAAAGCCATTTCTTCGGGCAAAAGATCATCGATGTAGAAATATCCGATACGATCGCGCGATTCGGCATATTGCGCCTTCATGCGATCCTTCTCAGCCTCAAGGCGAGAAACGATAATGTCTGCGATATTCCGTCGGTTGGTCATTATATTACCGTAAAGTTGAGAGTATCTACAGTATAATTTCCGAGCCTGAACAGGCAATCATTTAACAGCTATCACGCCCCTCCACCGCCAGCAAGATCGCGCGCCCATAGGCGGTCTTGGCGAACCGCTCGCCCGCCGCCCGCGCCTGGTCGGCGTCGATAAAGCCCATTTCGAAGGCGACTTCCTCGAGGCACGCGATCTGGATGCCCTGGCGGTGCTGGAGCGTGCGGACGAACTCGCTGGCCTCCAACAAGCTGTCATGCGTGCCGGTGTCGAGCCACGCATAGCCGCGGCCCATCTGTTCGACGAACAGATCGCCCGCTTCCATGTACAGCCGGTTGATGTCGGTGATCTCGAGCTCGCCGCGCGGCGAGGGCGCCAGCGTGCGGGCCATTTCCACGACGCGGTTGTCGTAGAAATACAGCCCGGTCACCGCATGGTTGGACTTGGGCGCGCTGGGCTTTTCCTCGATCGACAGCGCCTTGCCGCCTTCGCCGAGTTCGACCACGCCGTAGCGTTCGGGGTCCTCGACGCGGTAGCTGAACACCGTCGCGCCGTGGGTGCGCGCGACCGCGCTGGCGAGCAGGTCGGTCAGATGCGCGCCGAAGAAGATATTGTCGCCCAGCACCAGCGCGACGTTATCGGTGCCGATAAAGTCCGCGCCGATCGTGAACGCCTGTGCCAGCCCTTCGGGCCGGGGCTGTTCGGCATAGGAGATGGCGAGGCCGAGCCCGGCGCCGTCGCCGAACAAATTGCGGTAATTACCCAGATATTCGGGGCTCGAGATGATCAGTATCTCGCGGATTCCGGCGAGCATCAGCACCGACAGCGGATAATAGATCATCGGCTTGTCATAGACCGGCAACAGCTGCTTGTTCACCGCCAGCGTCGCCGGGTGCAGCCTTGTGCCCGAGCCACCGGCCAGGATGATGCCCTTCATATGCGTGTTCCGATCAGTTCATCGAGGATGTCGGCCAGCGCCGCGTCCCAGGGGCGGGGCACGATGCCATAGGCGGCAGTGAGCGTCGCGGTGCTCAGCAGCGAATTGGCCGGGCGCCGGGCAGGGGTGGGATAGTCGGCGGTGGCGATCGGCGTGACGTCGGCCACCGGGCCGCCGCGCAGCCCCGACTGGGCGAAGATCGCGCGCGCGAACCCGGCCCAGGTGACCGCGCCTTCATTGCTGAAATGGAAGGTTCCGACAGGCGCGTCGGCATCCTCGGCCAGGCGCACTGCGATCGTCGCCAGCGCCTGCGCCAGATCGGCGGCGCCGGTCGGGCTGCCGCTCTGGTCGTCGACCACGCGCAGCACCGGGTTGTTCGGCGCGACGCGCAGCATCGTCCTGACGAAGTTGTTGCCATGCGCGCTCACCACCCAGGCGGTGCGCACGATTGCGTGGCGCGCGCCCGAGGTCCGCACTGCGAGCTCGCCGCCCAGCTTGGACGCGCCATAGACGCCGAGCGGGGCGACGGGGTCGTCGACTTGCCACGCGCCGGCCCGGTCGCCGGCGAAGACATAGTCGGTCGAGACCTGGACGATCGGAACGCCCGCCGCGGCGCAGGCGGCGGCAAGCGCGGCGGGGGCCAGCGCGTTGACGGTCCAGGCCGCCACCTGGTCACTCTCCGCCTTGTCGACTGCGGTATAGGCGGCGGCGTTGATCACCGCGGCCCAGGGGTGTTCCGCCACCTTGGCCGCTAGCGCGGCGGGATCGGACAGGTCGAGCGCGTCGCGGCCCAGCGCGACCACTTCAAAGCCATCCGGCCAGGCGAGGCGGGCCAGTTCGGTGCCGAGCTGGCCGTTCGCGCCGGTGACGAGTATCTGTCGAGGTGTAGACATGCCGACAGCTATACGTGCCGACATGTCGTCCGCGTCACTCACGCGGCGACGCCCCGGCGCTCGGCGGCCTTGGCGGCGACCAGCGGGCGCCACCAGCCCTCATTCGCCAGATACCATTCCACCGTCTTGCGGATGCCGCTCTCGAACGTCTCGGCGGGGTGCCAGCCCAGTTCGGCACCGATCCGCGCTGCGTCGATCGCATAGCGTTTGTCGTGCCCGGGCCGGTCGGCGACTTCGGCCATCTGCGCGGCATAGGGCTGGCCATCGGCGCGCGGGCGCAGCTCGTCGAGGATCGCGCAGAGCGTCTGCACCACTTCGATATTCTGGCGCTCATTATGCCCGCCGATATTATAGGTTCGCCCCGGCTCCCCGCGCTCGAACACCGTTTGCAGCGCGCGGACATGGTCCTCGACATAGAGCCAGTCGCGGACCTGGTCGCCCTTGCCGTAGATCGGCAGCGTCTCGCCATCCAGCGCCTTGGCGATCATCAGCGGAATGAGCTTTTCGGGGAAGTGATACGGCCCGTAATTGTTCGAGCAATTGGTGATCAGCACCGGCAGGCCATAGGTGTGGCCCCATGCCGATACGAGATGGTCCGACCCCGCCTTGCTCGCCGAATAGGGCGAGCGCGGGTCATAGGGCGTTTCCTCGGTGAACAGCCCGGTGTCGCCGAGCGAGCCGTAGACCTCGTCGGTCGAGATATGGTGGAAGCGGAACGCCGCCTTTGCCTCGGGCTCCAGCCCCAGCCAATAGGCGCGCGCCTCGGCCAGCATCGTATAGGTGCCGACCATATTGGTCTGGATGAACGCGCCGGGCCCGTCGATCGAACGGTCGACATGGCTTTCGGCCGCGAGATGGGTGATGACGTCAGGCCGGAACTCGGCGATCGCCGCGCGCACCGCCTCGGCATCGCAGATATCGGCCTGGACGAAGCGATAGCGGTTCGACTGCGCGACTCCGTCGACCGTGGTCAGCGTGCCGGCATAGGTCAGCTTGTCGAAATTGAGCACTTCATGGCTCGTATTCGCGATCAGGTGGCGGACGAGCGCCGAGCCGATGAAGCCGGCCCCGCCGGTGACGAAAATGCGCATGGGAATATCCTTCAGGCGAGCGGGGCCAGCGGGCGCCCGTCATAGGGAAAGGGACTGTCGAAATCGGCCAGCAGCGGCTGCACGGCGTCCTTGGGCGACAGCTCGGGCACCGCGCCGGCGGGGAGGGGCCATTCTATGCCAATCGCCGGATCGTCCCAGCGGATGCCGCCATCCTGCTGCGGGGCATAGGTGTCCGAGCATTTATAGCTGACTTCGCAATCGGGCTCGAGCGTGACGAAGCCGTGCGCGAAGCCGATCGGGATAAAGAGCTGATGCCCGTTCTCGGCGTTCAGTTCGGCACCGACCCATTTACCATAAGTGGGCGACCCGCGCCGCACATCGACCGCCACGTCGAAGATCGCCCCGCGAACGCACCGCACCAGCTTGTCCTGCCCGCGCGGCGGCACCTGGAAATGCAGCCCGCGCAGCGTGAAGGCGGGGACCGACAGCGAATGATTGTCCTGGACGAAGGTGCAGCCGATGCCGAGCGCTTCGAACACGGGCACCGAATAGACTTCGGTGAACCACCCACGGGCATCGCCGAAGCGCTTGGGGCGGAGGAGCTGGACGGGGTTTTCAGTCATGGGAGTCGGACGTTCCATTCGCAGGGGTATATGCCAGCCAGCAGCACAGCAGTGTGAAGACGGCGCCGAGCAGAGGGGTGCGCAGCGGATAATCGGCAATGCTGGCCAGCAAAAGGACGAGGATCGCAAAGGACGCGGCACGGTGCAGTGCGCGCCAGCTCTGCGATCGGGCAGGGGAGGTGAAGCGCCGCCAGCTCGTCCATAGCCACCAGACGAAGAAGGCCAGAAACACTGCCAGCGCCGGCAGGCCTCCGGTGATCACCAGTTCGATCAGGTCGTTATGGGCGTTGTTGAAATAGGTAGTCTTGAGCAGCGCATCGGGTTCATAGCTGGCATAGACCGGCACGAAGGATCCGAAGCCGGTGCCGAACGGGAACGTGTCGCCCACGATGCGCAGCAGTGTGGGCAGCGCGGCCAGGCGGCCCTCGGTGCTCAGGTCATCGTCGACGAGGCGCCCGATCGCGACCGCGCGATCCATGCTCAGGACCAATACCACGATCGCGGCAATTCCGACCGCGAACCCGCCCGCTGCCAGCCAGCGCGCCCGCACTGAAAGTCGTGTCGCGCCCAAGGTCGGCGCGACCAGAAGCGCCGCGACCAGTCCGACCACTGCCAGCACCAACCCGGCCCGCGAGCCGAGGACCAGAATGTAGAGTAGGATCACGGCGGCAGCCGCCAGCCCCATGAGCAGGCGATGCCGACTTTCCTGAGGGCTCCGAGTCGGAAAGAGCGTCCAGGCCCTGATCAGTGGTAGCGCCATTGCGAGCATCGCGCCTTGGTGGTTGCGATTTGCGAGCAGGCCTATCAACTGATCATGCCCGCTGATCTTGTACCAATAGAGCATCGAAGAGCCGCCGCTGGCGATCTGCGCGACGCCTAGCAGCATGCTGAACGCTATCGTTCCCAGAACGGGGAGCAGCAGCAGGCGGCGCTGGCGTTCGTTCAACAGGAGAAAGCCCAGCATGATTCCGAACGGTACCATCAGCGCGATAAGGCTATTCCATGTGCGGTCGGGGGATAGCGCCAGTGGATGCCATTGTCCGGCGCCGCCCAGAGCCTGGGCTACGCGGGTATAGGTTTCCCTGCCTGGCAGGCTCTGCCATATCGCCGAGGGAAGCGGCACAAGCTGGATCGCTATCGTCGTAGCAAATAGTGCCAGCAACAGAGGCAGCGGACGAATGCTGCGCCAATCCGGACGCGCCGTCAGCAGCATTGCAACGATGCATAGCACCGCGATCGGGCGCAGGCCCAATAGCCAGATATTGTCTGGCCGCGAAGATCCGCCCGTGAACGCGACGGCAAGCCCGAATATCGCAAAGGCGATTATCGGGATGGGCGGCACGGTCCATGTTCTTGCGGCAGGTCCGACGCGGCGGGGACGGGCAAGGCGGTGGGAGGGCACGGGACGGGTCTCGTCTTTTTGGGGCAGGGCATAGTCGGCATTGCCGACGCCAAGGCCTGTGTTGGGCAATATCGGCGCGACCTTATGCACCCGTGCCGCACGCGCAACCGCAAATCAGAATGCGTTGCGGTGAGTCAGTACGCGGAAGGTCTGGAACACGAGCATGACATCGCGCCAGATCGTCCAGGATTCGAGATAGGCGAGGTCGGCCTGCAGCCTGTTGACCAGGTCGTCGCCGGTCTCGGTGTTGCCGCGGAAGCCCCGCACCTGGGCAAGGCCGGTGAGGCCGGGCTTCACGGCATGGCGGCTCCAATAATGCGAGGTCACTTCCCAATACAGCGCATCCCCGGCCAGGGCACCCGTCGCGTGCGGTCGCGGACCGACGATGCTCATGTCGCCGCGCAGCACGTTGAGCAGCTGGGGAAGCTCGTCGATGCTGGTCTTGCGGATGAATTTGCCGATGCGCGTGACGCGCGCGTCGTTGCGCGTGGTTAGCTTGCTGGCGTTGTGATCGAGCAGGTCGGTGCGCATGCTTCGGAACTTGAACATCCGGAACATGCGGTTGCCCTTGCCGATCCGCATCTGCGTGAACAACACATTCCCTGGAGAATCGAGCCGGATCAGAAGCGCCACGACGATCATGAGCGGCGACAGGATGATGATGGCCGGGATTGCGACGGCAAGGTCGAACAACCGCTTTATGATGCTGTCGACGGCATTCAGCGGACCGGTGGCGATCAGCGTTGTCGCGACGTCATAATAGCGCGTGGTGCTGATGGCGCCGATCGCGTCCAGCTCGGGCATCAGCACCTCGACATTGACCCCGGCCCCCTTGAGGGCAAGCGACCATTCGGAACGCCGTTCGGGATGGCACGCGACGATCACCCGATCGGCCTCATGGATCAGGCTGCCGATCCGGTCGAGCATCACGGGATCGTTGATGTCGGGGCGAATATTCAGCGCCTCGACATCGATCTTGAACGCCGTGCAGCCTTGCGGCGGCGCGAAATTGTCGACCAGCACCACTTCGCTTTCAGGGCTGCCGTTCAATGCCGAAAAGGCATGGTGCGCAAAGAGATAGCGACCCAGCGACAGAAGCAGGCAACTCGCCAGTGTTCCGCCGATGGAGATGCCGCGAGACAGGTTGTCGGAGGATTTGATGATGAAGGTTATGCTGATGACGATCAGCACCGCAGTCAGAAAGGACAGGCAGGCACGCCGGGTACTACGCGACGCGCGGATGACGCTCGCCGGTCGGTAGGCCTGTTGCCGGATGGCGGTCAGGTAATAGATGGGAAGGACCAGGCACAGAAAGGTCACCAGGCGCGGGTTGTTTGCCTGCCCAAGGTACATCCAGGCCACGAACGTCAAGCCAGCGCATATCATGGCGATATCGATAAACGCGAGCGTCGTAAGAAGCCGCATCCGGACGCCGCGCTTGGAGGTCACCCTTTCGATATTGCAGTCCTCATCCACCCAACTATGTTGAGTGCCAATCTGGACCGATCCGATGCCATTTTTACCTAGCATATATTCCAATTAACTCAGTAATTACCATATTTGGATTTATACCGACAAAATTCCATATCGCCCCGCCCAATCCATACCCTATCCTATCCCTATACCCATCTTTAGTCGTGGTTGGAAACCTGCCGCCATATGGTGCGGCGCCGCATTGGCACAAAGCAACTCGCGTCACTAGAGCGGATCGGTGTTCGAATTCTCCAAATAAAAGACATGCCCCCTGGAGCCCGCT
This sequence comes from Sphingomonas hengshuiensis, assembly GCF_000935025.1. Lineage (NCBI taxonomy): Bacteria > Pseudomonadati > Pseudomonadota > Alphaproteobacteria > Sphingomonadales > Sphingomonadaceae > Sphingomonas > Sphingomonas hengshuiensis. The sequence goes on along the minus strand of NZ_CP010837.1, from coordinate 15,519 downwards.
TGATACGCTGATTGACGCCGCAGATAGCCAAATGGGGGTCTTTGATTGACACTTTCAATCCAATGCCCTCGGGGGCATATCCGCGCTGCTCGCGGTAGGCTGAAAAACGGCAAGCCAGGCTGGCGTTGCGGGCGTAGAATATGCGGGCCATTGGTCACGCGTGCCATATCGAGGTGACGGACTTGCTATATCGGCCTGACGATCAAACGCGATTATCGATCGTTATTCCCACTCTCAACGCAGGCAGATATCTGTCGACGCTGCTGCCCGCGCTGGAACGCCAGAATATTGCGCCCGAACGGTACCTCGTCATAGATTCCCAGTCGCAGGACGAAACCCGTAACGCGTTCCGGGATTTCGGCGCCACGGTAGTCGAGATCGATCGGCGGACGTTCAATCATGGCGGCACCCGCCAACGCGCAGTTGAGATGCGACCCGAGGCCGAGATCATCGTCATGATGACGCAGGACGCGATCCCCCAGGGGGGCGATGCGATCCTCCGCCTGGTCGATGCCTTTGCGGATCCGGGCACAGGCATGGCGTATGGGCGGCAATTGCCCCGCACGGTTGCGCGCGGGATAGAGCGTCATGCGCGGCTGATAAACTATCCCGCGCACTCGGAAGTGCGCGAGCTGAAGGATCGCGATCGCAGCGGCGTCAAAACGGTCTTCTGCTCCGATTCCTTTGCTGCCTACCGACGAAGTGCGCTCGATCAGGCCGGAGGCTTTCCGGAGGATGCGTTCTTTGCCGAGGACCAGCTCGTTGCCGCACGTATGCTCATCGATGGCTGGCGCATCGCCTATCGCGGCGACGCCGAAGTCGTGCACAGCCACGGCTATACGATGATGGAGGAGTTTCGTCGCTATTTCGATGTCGGCGTATTCCATGGGCGCAACCGCTGGCTGATCGAAACCTTTGGTGCCGCCGAGGGCGAGGGGCTTCGCTTCGTCAAATCGGAACTTGCCTATCTGGCACGACACGATCCCACCCAACTACCCTCTGCAATCATCCGGACCTTTGCCAAATATGCCGGCTACAAGATGGGAAGCAGAGAGGCCCTATTGTCGAACCGCTGGAAGCGGCGCTTGTCGATGCAGCCATTTTATTGGCAGGATCCGAAATGATATCAAGGTTCACCTATTAACTCGATGATCTTAAGAGGGTTTGGTTGAAGGGGTGTTTGGCGTGATTTCGAGTTTCTAGAAAATTTGCGCTCAAGCTGATGGTTAAGACCCTATTGCGTCGCAACATTGCGAAGGGTTGCAACCGGCAGAGCCCCCGGCTAACCCGGGCGCTCGCCCGTGGGGTGGTAGCTGGCAAGGTCTCAATGAAAACTAGAGCGTTATCCTGCAGCATTTTAGTGGCTGCGCTGGCCCTTTCCGCATGTGCATCCCCTAGGTTTGAAGGGCGCCCAGGCCTGACGGTTTTCGACAATAAGCCGCTGCCCGAGCCGGTGCGCGCCGACCTGACGATTCCGGCGCGGCCCTATGTCATCGGCCCGTCGGACCAGTTGACGGTCGAGGTTTTCGGCATCGACGAACTCAGCAAGAATGTCACGGTCGACCTGACCGGGCAGATCGCTCTGCCGATGGTCGGCGCACTCAAGGTTTCCGGCATGACTGCCGACGAACTCACCGCCGAACTGGTCACCCGGTTTCGTCAGGCGCATGTCCGCAACCCGCAGGTCACGGTCAACATCGTCACCGCGGCCAGCCAGGTCATCACCGTCGACGGTTCGGTCGCCACGCCGGGAATCTATCCCCTGGTCGGGCGGATGTCGCTGATGCGGGCTATCGCGCGCGCGTCGGGCACTACCGAATTCGCCCGCGAGAATTATGTGGTCGTGTTCCGCAACGTCGAGGGCAAGCGCTACGCCGCGCTCTATGACCTGCGCGCGATCCGGCAGGGGATATATGAGGATCCCGAAATCTTCTCGAATGACCTGATCTATGTCGGCGACGACCAGGCACGGCGCGTCTTCCGCGATCTCGTGACGGCCGCGCCGTTGATCACCACACCGCTGATCTATCTGATCACCCAGTAATATCCGTCAGAGTCAGATGATCATGCAGTACGAACGGACCGGGAACGCGATGCGCAGCGCCGACGACACGTTGATCGATGTAGGCGGCAGCCCGCAGGAAGCGCGGCTGAACCTGTCGCTTGCCTGGGTCATCGCGACCCTGAAGAAGCGCAAGTGGCTTATCGTTGGATCGGTCGTGGGCGCCCTGCTGCTCGGCATAGTCATAACGCTTCTGATGACGCCGCAGTTCACGTCGAAGACGGTTGTCGAGATCCAGCGCGAAACGCGCAACTTCACCAATGTCGACGGCGTCGATTCCCGCACTTCCAGCACAGTCGACCCCGAATTCTACGAGACCCAGGCCGGGCTGCTGCGTTCGATCTCGCTTGCGGGCAGTGTCGCCACCGACGACCGTCTCCAGGACAATGCCGGATTCTTCCGGATGCTCAAGTCCCGCAAGGCGCAGGCATGGTTCAGCAACGATCGCCTGATCCCCAACGCCTCGACCCGCGAAGAACGGGTGCGCGAGGCAAGCGAACTGCTGCTCGACAATATCAAAGTGACGATCGTGCGCCAGTCGCGGCTTGCCACGATCAGCTTCACCAGTCCCGACGTCAATTTCTCCAAGAAGATCGTCGATTCCTGGGCGGCGCATTTCGTCCAGGCGACGCTCGACCGGCGCTATGCGGCGACATCCTATGCCCGAAAGTTCCTGGAGGAACGGCTTGGCCAGCTCCGCACGCGGATCGACCAGGCGGAACGCCAGCTCGTCGATTATGCCGCGAAGCAGGACATCGTGAACCTGCCCGGCGAGACCGGGACCGCTGCCAATTCGGGCACCACCACCGAGCGTTCGCTGGTGGCCGAGGATCTTGTCGCATTGAACAAGGAGCTTGCCAGCGCCACGGCGCAGCGGATCGAGGCGCAGAGCCGTCTCGGCGCGCGCGGCGGCGATGTACAGGAGGCCCTGTCCAACACCGGCATTTCGCAGATGCGGGCGCGTCGTGCCGAGTTGTCGGTGCAATATGCCGAGATGCTGGAGAAGTTCGACGCCGCCTATCCGCCTGCCCAGGCGCTCAAGGCGCAGATCGTCACGATGGACAAGTCGATCGCGCAGGAAGAAAGCCGGGTTCGTTCGACGCTGCAGCAGACCTATCAAGCGGCGCAGCAACGCGAAGCCGTGTTGTCGGGCAAGGTCGACAGCCTCAAGACCGGGCTGTTCGACCTGCGTCGGCGGAGCACCCAGTATAATATCCTGATGCGCGAGGTGGATACCAACCGCCAGCTCTATGACGCACTGCTCCAGCGCTACAAGGAAATCGGCGTTGCCGGCGGTGTCGGCGTCAACAACATCGCCGTCGTCGACGTCGGGGACATGCCCGACAAGCCGTCGAGCCCCAAGCTGATGCTCAATCTGGCATTTGCGTTGATCGCAGGGATATTGGCCGGTGTGTCGCTGGCGTTTGCCCTGGAGCAGCTCGAGGACTCGCTGTCCGACCCTGCCGAAGTGCCGGAGCTGTTGCGCATTCCGCTCATCGGCGTCGTGCCCAAGATGGAGGGCGAGCTCGTGCCGGCCTTGCTCGACGTCAAATCGCCGCTCAGCGAGGCCTATTTCTCGGTCCAGACCTCGCTTGCGCTGGCGACCCAGCATGGCTTCCCGCGCACGCTGGTCATTACCAGTTCGCGCGCGAACGAAGGCAAGTCGCTGACGTCGCTCGGTCTGGCAAAGACGCTGGCGTCGCAAGGGCGCAAGGTGTTGCTGATCGACGGCGACATGCGCTCGCCGAGCGTCCATTACATGCTCGATCTGCGGGGCGGTCCCGGCCTTAGCAACATCCTGTCGGGATCGGAGGCTCCGCTCGCGGCGGTTCAGGAAAGCGGCATCGCCAATCTGTCGATCGTTGCCGCCGGCCCGCATCCGCCCAGCACCGCCGAATTGCTTTCCGGCCCCGGCCTGCGCCCGGCGCTGGCGACGCTGCTCGAACGGTTCGACCATATCCTGATCGACGCGCCGCCGGTGATGGGGTTTGCCGACGCGCCGTTGCTCGCCAACCAGGTCGAGGGCGTCTGCTTCGTGGTCGAGGCGCACGGCACGAACAAGGCGAGCGCGCGCACCGCGATCGCGCGCCTGCGCAGTGCCGATACGACGATCTTCGGCGCGATCGTGACCAAGTTCGATTCGAAGCGCTCGTTCAGCGGCTATGGCTATGACTATGGCTATGGCTATGGCTATGGCGAGGGCGAGGGCGAGGGCGAGGGCTCCGCCGCCCGGCGCAAATGGTAAGGCTGCGAAGCGAATGTCACGGGCGTTTGTCTTCATAAAGACGGCCGCGATCCTGATTGGTGGTGCGGTCGTGCTGTGGGTCGCGACCGGTGTTACCCTGGACCTGACACTCGCCCGCACGCGGCCCGCGCTCGTCCTGGACTGGTGGCCGGTGGGAGTGCAGGCCAAGGTGGCCGAGGGCCAGGCCGTGGTGGCCGAGGCCAACCGGGTCGCCCCCGAGAAGGTGGACCGGGTACGGGCGCAGCTTCGGGCTGCCGCCTTGCGGGAGCCAGTGAACAGCAATGCGCTCGGCGCGCTCGCGGCGCTCGCTGATTACCGGCGGGACAGGGCAGGGGCACGCGCGCTCTTTCGCGTGTCGGAAACGCTGTCGCGTCGCAATACCTTCGCGCAGCTCTGGCTGATCGAGGACGCGGTGGCGCGGGACGATTCGGTTGAGGCCCTTAAGCACTATGATCGGGCGATGCGGGTGTCGCCCGAGGCCCGCGTGATGCTGTTGCCCATATTGCTGACGGCATCTTCCGATCCAGCCATTCGGAAGGAATTGCTGCCCTTGCTGGCGCAGCGGCCACTGTGGTGGAAGGACTATGTCCAGCGGCTCGCACAGGAAGGCGACAATCCGCAAGTGATGGCAGACGTGCTGCGGGCCATCCGGTTGGACATTCGCCAGGTCGATCAACGCAGTCTGGCCGAAGATGTACTGCGTCGGATGGTGTCACTCAACGATGAGCGCAGGGCGATGCTTGCGGCCAATCATATGGAGGGCCTTGCCGGATCGACACGGTCCTTGCGAGGGGGCGATTTCGAACCGAACAACAGCCTGCTGCCCTTCACCTGGTGGATGCGCGACGAGACCAGCATCCGGGCCTATCGCGACATCGTGCCGAACGGCAGTCTGGGGCTTCGTGTCGTCACGAGTGCCGGAAACTCGGGGGGGGTGGCGCAACAGCTTTTTGGCCTTTCACCGGGCCATTATGTGTTCCAGGGTCAGGCTGGCGATGTTTCGGCAGATCCCCTTGCCCGCCCTGCGCTCGAACTGGCATGCGCCCGCGGCGCTCAATTAGCGCGTTTCGTATTGCCTGCGTCCGACGAAAATGGGCGCAGCTTCCGCTTTGCCTTCGACGTTCCTGCTACGGATTGCGCAATGCAGTCGATTTCATTGGTCACGGCGCCCGCAGTCGATACCGACATGTGGCTGGACTCGCTCGCGATTACGCGTTGACGGCGAGGCCTGAGGCTCAGTCCAGCACGTCGTCGAGCCATCCCGACAGGCTGTACTGCCGTAGCAGTGCCGGGTCCCGGAAGAGCATATTGCGTGCAGATGCCCCGTGCGGGCGACGACCCGGGTGATCGTGCTTTGACAAAGCGCAGCCGAGCGGACATCGGGCACGCCTGCACCGATGCTGGATTGTGCAGTGCAGAAATGGGATGATCCCCCGGACGATCCTGCTAATGACAGACTCTCGAACACTATCGAGAATGGATTTGAGGAAGCTGTTAAGTCATGCCGGTCGTTGCGTTACAGTCGGGCAAGCGCTTCGAGGTCGCGCCCGACCGCTCCATTCTGGATGCCGCGCGCGACCAGGGGATCATCCTTGAATATAGCTGCCGCACCGGGCGGTGCGGGATCTGCAAGGCGCCGGTGCTTTCCGGCGAAACCACCGTACTGCGCTCTGAAGCAGAAAGCCTGACCGCCGCAGAAGCCGCAGCGGGCATGATCCTCACCTGTTGCCGCGCTGCGGCCAGCGACGTTGCGCTCGATATCGAGCCGCTCGATCGGCTCGCCGGCATCGAGATCAAGACCATGCCCGCGCGGATCGTGTCGATTGAGCAGCTTGCGCCCGAGATCGTCCGCGTCGTGTTGCGAACCCCGCCAGCCTCGCCGCTGCGCTTCGTGGCGGGCCAGTATGTCGATATTCTCGCCGATGGCGTCCGGCGCAGCTATTCGCTTGCCAATGCGCCGCGTGCCGACGGGCTGCTGGAATTCCTGATCAAGCGCTATCCGGGCGGGCATCTGAGCGCCTATTGGTTCGAGCGCGCCAAGCCCAACGACCTGGTGCGGATCGAAGGGCCGTTCGGCACCTTCTTCCTGCGCGACGAAGCGCCGGCGAACCTCCTGTTCCTCGCGACGGGCACCGGCATCGCGCCGGTAAAGGCGCTGCTCGAGGAAATCGCGGCCGATCCGGCACAGGCTGCCCGCCACCGGCTGCGCGTGTTCTGGGGCAATCGCGAGGCGGAGAACTTCTGCTGGGACCCGGTTACTTTGGGCCTCGACGTCGGCTTCCACCACTTGCTATCGGGAAACGACGCGGGTTGGAGCGGCAAGCGGGGATATGTGCACGACGCAGCGTCCGACGATGGGTTCGATCCCGCCGAAACAATGGTCTATGCGTGTGGCTCGAACGCGATGATCGCTTCGGCACGCGAAAAATTCCTGGCGCTTGGGCTTCCGTCCCGGCGCTTCCTCTCCGACGCATTTGTCAGTTCTAACTGAGGTACATCGATGAAGGCTGTTATCTTGGCCGGTGGGCTCGGCACGCGCTTCGCCGAGGAAACCAGCCTCCGCCCCAAACCGATGATCGAGATCGGCGGGCGTCCCATCCTGTGGCATATCCTCAAAATCTATGCCGCGCACGGCGTGACCGATTTCGTGATCTGCTGCGGCTACAAGGGCTATGTGATCAAGGAGTATTTCGCCAATTACTTCCTGCACATGTCCGACGTCACCTTCGACATGCGCGAGAATGAGATGATCGTCCACGAGAAGCGGGCCGAGCCCTGGCGCGTGACGCTGGTCGATACCGGCGATGACAGCATGACCGGCGGGCGGCTGAAGCGCGTGGCGGAGCATGTGAAGGACGAGGAATTCTTCTTCTTCACTTATGGTGACGGCGTCGGCGACATCGACATTACCAAGTCGATCGCATTCCATCGTGCCCATGGCAAGCTGGCGACGATGACCGCCACCTATCCGCCGGGCCGCTTCGGCGCGCTCGAGATCGAGGACGGGCAGGTCACGCATTTCCTGGAAAAGCCCAAGGGCGATGGCGGCATGATCAACGGCGGCTATTTCGTGCTGAGCCCCAAGGTCATCGACTATATCGCCGACGACGGCGTCACCTGGGAACAGGAGCCGTTGCGCAACCTCGCCGCCGATGGCGAGCTGATGGCGTATGAGCATCACGGTTTCTGGCAGCCGATGGATACGCTGCGCGACAAGCAGCATCTGGAAGCGCTGTGGGACGCTCGCAAGGCGCCTTGGCACATATGGTGAGGGGCGTCGTCGATCCTGCCTTCTGGGCGGGCAAGCGCGTCTTCCTGACCGGGCATACCGGGTTCAAGGGAAGCTGGATGGCGCTGTGGCTCCAGAAGATGGGGGCACGGGTCACCGGCTTCGCGCTCGCGCCGCCGACCGACCCTGCGCTGTTCGACGTGGCGCGCGTGGCCGAGGGCATGACCTCGATCCTCGGCGATATCCGCGATCGCGACGTGCTGGAGGCGGCGCTGGTCGCCGCCGATCCCGAAATCGTGATCCACATGGCCGCGCAGCCGCTGGTGCGCGCCTCCTATGACGATCCGGTCGGGACCTATGCCACCAATGTCATGGGGACGGTGCATCTGCTCGAGGCAGTGCGCAAGGCGCCGTCGGTGCGCGCGGTGTGCGTCGTCACCACCGACAAATGCTATGAGAACCGCGAATGGGTGTGGGGCTATCGCGAAGACGAGGCGATGGGCGGCTATGACCCGTACAGCAATTCCAAGGGCTGTGCGGAGCTTGTCACCTCTGCCTATCGCCGTTCGTTCTTCGGCGCCGGCAGCCCCGTCGCGATCGCATCGGGGCGCGCCGGCAACGTCATCGGCGGCGGCGACTGGGCGGCCGACCGGCTGATCCCCGACATATTGCGTGCGATCGGCGCCGGCGAGCCGGTGCAGATCCGCAATCCGGTTGCGATCCGCCCGTGGCAGCATGTGCTCGAGCCGGTCGGCGGCTATCTCGTGCTGTGCCAGGCGCTGTGGGAGAACCCGCAGGCCGCGGCCGAGGCATGGAATTTCGGCCCGCGCGACGACGATGCGCAGCCGGTGCAGTGGATCGTCGAGAAGCTCTGCGCGCAATGGGGCGAGGGCGCCGACTGGGTCCATGACGCCAGTACGCAGCCGCACGAGGCGCGCTATCTCAAGCTCGACATTTCCAAGGCGCGCGCCGGTCTGGGCTGGCAACCGCGCTGGTCGCTGGGCGAGGCGCTCGAACGCATCGTCGCGTGGCACCGCGCCTGGCTGTCGGGCGCCGACATGCACGCTTACTGCCTTTCCGAGCTGGAGCGCTTTGCCGCCGCCAGTCCTTCCGTTCCCGCATAGGATTGCTACCCATGACCGCTGACGACCTCCGCCGCGAAATCCGCAAGCTTGTCGGCCAATATGCCGAGGCCCAGTTCGCGCCCAAGCCGTTCGTCCCCGGCGAAAGCGTGATCCCGCCCGCCGGCAAGGTGATCGGCGCGCCCGAAATCGAGCTGATGGTCGAGGCGTCGCTCGATGGCTGGCTGACCACGGGCCGCTTCAACACCGAGTTCGAGGCCGGCCTCGCCAAGCTGCTGGGCGCGCCCTATGTGCTCACCACCACCTCGGGCTCGTCGGCGAACCTGCTGGCGCTGTCGTGCCTCACCAGCCACAAGCTCGGCGATCGCCGGCTGAAGCCGGGGGACGAAGTCATCACCGTCGCCGCGGGCTTCCCCACCACGGTCAATCCGTCGATCCAGCACGGGCTGGTTCCGGTGTTCGTCGATGTCGACGTGCCGACCTACAATATCGATGCCAGCCTGATCGAGGCGGCGATCACCGAAAAGACCGGCGCGATCATGATCGCACACACGCTGGGCAACCCGTTCAACCTCGCCGAAGTGCGCCGCATCTGCGACGAGCATGATTTGTGGCTGGTCGAGGATTGCTGCGACGCGCTGGGCGCCACCTATGACGGCAAGAATGTCGGGCTGTGGGGCGATGTCGCCACGGTCAGCTTCTACCCCGCGCATCACATCACGATGGGCGAAGGCGGCGCGGTGTTCACCCAGTCGCTCGAGCTGCGCCCGATCATCGAGAGCATCCGCGACTGGGGCCGCGACTGTTATTGCGCGCCGGGTTGCGACAATACCTGCGGCGTCCGCTTCGGCCAGCAGCACGGCACGCTGCCGTTCGGCTACGACCATAAATATGTCTATTCGCATCTCGGCTATAACCTGAAGATCACCGACATGCAGGCCGCGTGCGGCCTGGCGCAGCTCGACCGCGCCGAGGGTTTCGTCGCCGCGCGCCGCCGCAATTTCGGCCTGCTCACCGAGCGGCTGAAGAGCCTGGAAGAAATCTTCATCCTGCCCGAGGCGACGCCCAATTCGGACCCGTCCTGGTTCGGCTTCCCGCTGATGCTGCGCGAAGGCGTGGACGCCAAGCGCGTCGACGTGACGCGCTTCCTCGACCAGAACAAGATCGGCACGCGCCTGTTGTTCGCCGGCAACCTGACCCGCCAGCCCTATTTCGAGCACGTAAACTACCGCGTCGTCGGCGACCTGACGCGCACCGACCGGGTGATGAACGACACCTTCTGGCTGGGCCTGTACCCGGCGCTGGGCCAGGAGCATTTCGACTATGTCGGCGGAAAGCTCGAAGAATTCTTCGGACTGAATTTCTGAGGTTGTGATGGACACTGAGCCGACGGACATTCCGGGCTGTTATGTTCTGCAGGCGAAAGTGCTGGGCGATCCGCGCGGCACTTTTACCAAGACATTCCATATGCCCAGATTTGAGGAACTGGGGCTGCGAACCGACTGGCGAGAGGAGTATTTCTCTACCTCGGCAAAGGGTGTCGTGCGCGGCATGCATTTTCAGAGCCCGCCTGCGGACCATGCCAAGATGGTCTTCTGCCTGACGGGCGAGGTGCTTGATGTCGTGGTTGATTTGCGCCGCGGCTCGCCCGCGTTCGGCAAGGCGCTCGGCTTTACGCTCAGCGCCGAAAATGGCCGGGGACTATACCTGCCGACGGGCTGCGCGCATGGTTTCGTGTCGATGCGCGATGCGAGCGGCATGTATTACAAGGTCACCAGCGTTCACGCGCCCGATCACGATTTGGGCATCGCGTGGGACAGCATTGATTTCGACTGGCCTGTCCGTGCGCCCGCCTTGTCAGCCCGCGACGCAGCGCATCCGCGCTTGTCCGATTTTACCACGCCTTTCGCATTTGATCCGGAGGGCGCCGCATTATGACTCGTCGCGCGCTTGTCACGGGCATAACCGGGTTCATTGGCGGAGCACTGAGCAAACGCCTGCTCGCTGAAGGGTGGCGGGTCGATGCCATCGTGCGACCGCAAAGCAATACCGACTGTCTGCCGTTCGCCCGCGACGTGAATTTCCACATCGTTGAAGATGGGCAGGACCTTACGCCCGTTTTCGCCGAGTCCCGTCCTGATAGCGTCTTCCACCTCGCCTCGCTGTATCTGGCGGAACACCGGCCTGACCAGATCGGCGCGCTGGTGCAGTCGAATATCCTCTTTCCGACGCTCCTCGCGGAGGCAATGGCAGCCACGGGAAGCCGTTGTCTCATCAACACCGGCACCGCGTGGCAGAATTTCCAGGGAAAGGACTATCACCCCGTCAATCTCTATTCGGCGACAAAACAGGCGACGGAAGACCTTTTGCTCTATTATGCCTCCGCACGCGATCTTTCGGTCGTCACGCTTAGGTTGTTCGACACCTATGGTCGCGGGGACAAGCGCCGCAAGCTACTGCAAATCCTGATTGATTCGGCGAAAAGCGGCGATCCGATCGATATGTCGCCCGGCGAGCAGATCGTCGATATGACGCATATCGACGATGTGGTGGATGCGTTTTTGCTGGCGGCAGAGCACCAGCTCGCGCAGCAACGGACACTGTCTGAGACCTATTATGTCTCCAACGAGCGCCAGAGCGTTCGCGCGCTCGCATCGCTTGTCTCGGAAACGCTTGGGCGCCCGATCGAGGCTAATTTCGGTGGGCGTCCCTATCGCGCGCGCGAGGTGATGCACCCGTTTTCGCCACAATCGGAAGATCTGGTGCCTGGATGGTGTGCAAAACGGCGCCTGAGCGATCAAATTCTTCGGCTGTCCCAGGGCGCGGATTAATTGTGGCATTGAACCGCACAGACACCGATTGTCATTTGGCGTGAAACGCCTGCTTCGTCCCGTCATGGCGCGCCGCGGGTTTGCGATAGCTGCTCTGGCCCAAAGTCTTCAATATGGCTCGGGTTTATTGTTATTGCCCGTTGTCGTGAGAGAGTTGAGTGCCCCGGAAGTCGGTTTATGGTATATATTCATAGCCGCTCAGGGTTTGTCGGCCGTGGTCGATTTCGGCTTTCAACCGACGATTGCACGATATGTGTCGCTTGCATGGTCGGGGGCATCAAGTTTCAAAAGTTCCGATAATACTTCCAAGGAAATTTCGGGTCCGAATTTAAAATTGTTAGCAAATTTGCTAGTCGCTTCTCGCAAGCTTTACGGAATTCTCGCTTTTTTGCTTTTGGCAATTCTTGGGATCGTGGGGGCATTTTACTTGATTCCATTGGCGCGATCGAGCGGTCTCGATCTTACAGCGGTAATGACGTCGTGGTTTCTGTTTTCCGCCGCGACTGCGCTCGGTGTCTATTTTCTTTGGATTCCGGCCTTGCTTCTGGGGTCAGGCCGCGGGGCGCAGAACTACACGTTTCTCGTACTGTCCCGCGGGAGTTCCGCGCTGTTGGGCATCGCGGCGTTGCTGCTGGGCGGAGGCCTGATTGGCTTATCTGCCGCCTTCCTTGGGGCGCAGATAATCGCGCGCGTTGGGGGCGGCATTTTCTTGGCCCGTCTGCCTCTGGCAAGGGCTACCGAAATCGAAGCCGGGAGACCGCAGGCATTGCTGCGCGAGATCGGGCCGAATGCGGCCCGGCTAGGCTTGGTCGGCGTGGGTGCCTTTATGATCACGCGGTTGAACGTTTTCGTGGTTTCGTCCTTCTACGGCCTGACAGCTGCGGGATCCTTCTCGATCAGCCTGCAGATGTTGATGGCCGTCGCTACGATTGCGCAGCTTCCGGCGCAGATGTCGTTGTCTCAAATCGTCGCAGCCCGGGTGGCCCGGAACCGAGACGCGCTGTCTAGGATCGCCACGCGCGCTGTGTTGAGCTTTCTTGCCATTGCCGTGTTCGGCTCGATCGCCGTTGTCTGGCTCGCGCCGCACTTGCTGCATGCGTTGCGGAGCAGTGTCGGCCCGCTTCCCTTTCCTTCGATGCTTCTGTTGGCGGTGGTGCTGGTGCTTGAGGGCAACCATTCGCTCCATGCGTTTCTCATTACCACGGCGAACAAGGTGCCGTTCGTGGTGCCTGCGCTCGTTTCCGGGGTGGCAGTTGCGGTCCTGGTGACTCTTAGCTGCTGGCTTGGCCTGGGCATTATCGGGGTGATCGCGGCGCAAGGCCTTGCCCAGGCGGCGTATAATAATTGGAAGTGGCCATTGATGTTCTGGAAGGAGCTGGAACGATGAGCGTGGTAATACGCGATTGTCGCTATGCCTCGGATAATTACCAGGATAGAGATTATGCGGTCACCATTGCGATACCGACCTTCAATCGTCCGGAATTTCTGCGCGAGAGTTTGGAATCCGCAGCGAAGCAAACGGGATTTGAGGATTTTGAGATCCTGGTGGTCGATAATTGCTCCGAACCCGAGAATGTAGAATCCGTCTTAGGCTATTTGTCCTACTATGACGGCCCGCCGCTTCGATACTATGTCAACGAAACAAACATCGGGATGTTTGGCAATTGGAATCGGTGCCTGGCGTTGGCGCGTGGCGAATGGACGACAATACTCAGCGACGACGATCTCCTGTTTCCGGAATTTCTGACGAAGATGCAGGCTTATATTGATCATAAGCCGGTGGGATCAATAATATGCCAGGCGCGGATTATGGACAATCGCGAGGTTAAGCCCAAAGGCGTTAGCGGATTCAAGACTGAGTTGAAGCTAAGAGTAAATAGGTTACTTCGTTTCGGGTTTAGCCAACGTATCCGCCTTACGCCCCGGCGGCTGTTCTGGGGGAATATCGCGGGCAGCTCGCTGGGGGCTCTTTTCCGCACTCGGGAGGCGCTCGCCATGGGAGGCTTTGACGCGCGCGAGTTTCCGTCGGCGGATTTTGACCTGCACTTGAAATTCGCGCGAGGATCCGGGCTTGACCAGGTCGCCGACCAGCTCTGCGCGGTCCGGCTGCAGGAAAACGAGTCCATGAAAGTAGCCACGATGCAGGGCTTTTTCACGCGCGACTATCGGCGCAGAGTAGCCGCCGTCGAGGGCGGGACGGTGCCGCGATCCTGGGCGCGGTGGATACCCTATCTGCTCGCCTACGAAATTGGCGTCGGGCGACGAAATTGGGGCGTCCATGTCGATATTGCCGCGATCGAGGCCGAACTTGGTATCCGGGTTCCGCGCCGGGTCCCCGCGATTCCAATGTGGCTGGTCAGGGTTGCGCATCGCGGCGTGTGATTTTCACGCCAGGACCGTATAGCTGCCAGACAGGATCAGGTCGCCGCTTTTGGGCAGCGTAACTGTGCTGCCGTCTGTTGCCAGAAAATCAATGACGCCATTCGCGATCTGGGGCAGCACGTGTTTTCCGGCGAATGTGGTGCCGGAATATTCCAGCGACACGCTGTCGATGCTCTCGGGGTCATATGCCAGCGGCAGACCTGCGATTTGGAGGCGCGACCGGCTGCCGGCGCCGGCATGTGCGGACCATTCGAGCCGCATTTTGAATCGTACCAGGTTGCCGCTGCGGTGATACCGGCCGAAGGTCTTTGACCCGCTGGTATATGGGGCTGCGGCGGCGCCGGCGCCTCTAATGATCGGTACGAACGTGCCCCCTCGATTCTTCGTCACCATCCTTCCGGTGGCGAAGTTCATGAAACCCTCGCATTCGATTTCAAATCGAGGATTCTCGTTGAGCTCAAGGTTCCCCGAGTGGGTGCCGCCTTCTATTTTGACCAGGACGTTGGCATAGCTATCGCTAAGCGATCGTTTTCCGAGAAGCGGCTTCGTCAGGCCGATCCATTGGCACCCCAAAAACCGCATTTCGCTATAGGCATTCAATTCGAAATATGCCGCAGCGCCTGGCGTTTCGGTGACGAACTGGGTGGCGATGCATATTAACGCACGGACCGACTGAAACGCCTGATAGCTTTGTGACCAGAGCACGGCGCGATGGGTCGGGTTAGCATATAGATACCCTGCGCTGATCTCGACATGGTTGAGGGAGTTCGCGGCAAACTCGATACCGTGTCCCCAGCAGCCATCGATCTTGCCATTCTGCGTGCCGAATCTGAGATAGCAATTCGCCCATATGCACTCGCGCATGAGGCTCAGGCCCCCGCTTTGGACCATCGATATGCCGCAGGACGCAGCGGCAGGATCGTCCACTCGCACCGTCACTGCTGTTGGGTAGGTATCGTTGAGGTTGTCCCAATTGACATGCAACGGGGCCGTGCCGCCCGTGACCATGATGTGGCGGATGACATTTTGCGTTGAAGGGCCGGGGCCGGGTTTCCACTGGCAATCCCATGCCTGGGCGTCCGTGCCAGTCGTTTCGATGCTGAAATCGGAAAATGTCACCCCGGCAAGCGACCAGGATTGCAGCAAGGTGCCGCGCAATCCAGGCCTGGCGCGTAGCACCGCACCCATTTTGCTTTGTCCCTGCAGGCCGAGCGGCGCCGCTGATTGTCCCTTTTGGTTTTGGGAGCCAAATAACAGGTTTCCGACGATATAGAGCCCGTCAGGCAGGTACACGGTACGACCGGAAGCCTGGCCCGCTTCGAACGCCTTGTTGAGCGCGTCGGTTACCTCGACGGTGCCGGTGCGTGCCCGCACCGCTTGCGCTTGTGCGGGGGTCATGAAGTCCATGACCGACAGCGCCAGGTCGTCGAGCTTGTTTAATACCGAACGATCCTGCGCGCCGTCCGCCGCGGCCTGTAGCCGACGCGATCGGCCTCCTGGCGCACGGGCGCTCCGCCAGTCTGTGCGGCGGTGTCTTCGACTGGCGTCGTCCCGGGATCAACGGCGCGGCGGGGCATGGCCGAGGCAGTAACGCCGGAGAAAGGTAGCATGAGGAAAAGCCCGCAACTCGCTCGCCGTGAGATCTCCGTCGCTGCGCTGCGGAAGGCGGGGCTGCCACTGCTCATAGG
>NZ_CP010836.1:4935000-5190000 GCF_000935025.1 Sphingomonas hengshuiensis | reverse complement strand
TCGAACAGGTTGGTGGCGGTCGCGAACAGCTGCGCCTCCTTCGTCCCCATCCGGATCGTCTGGGTCAGGTTGAGATCGAAATAGATCGCGCCCGCCATATGGTTCGAATTGATCGTCGGGTTGGCGACCGTCGATGCCGGGCAGCCCGAGGTGCAGACGATATAGCTGTTGGCGATCGTTCCCGAGCTGACGCCACGCCCCGTGAAGGTCATAGCAAAATCGCCGGTGTCGAGCGTCGCCGAGGCGCGGTAGATCCAGCTCGGCACGCCCCCGCCATTGGCGCCGGCCGCCTCCACCGGGGCGTCGATGCCGTTGTTGGTGTAGCTGGTGTCGTAATAGGTCGCGAGCCCGCGGAGCGTCACCGTCGCCGCGCCGCTGACGGGCACCCGGTAGCTGGCGTCGAAATCCAGCCCGCGGGTGTGGACGTTCGAGAAGTTGAACGGGCTCACCGACACGAGCAACGCCGGGCTGCCTCCCTCCACGCGCGTGAACGACGCGCAATATTCCTGGAGTCCCTGGTAGCAGCGATTGAGGATCTCCTCGGCGCGGACCTGGCCGATCGCGTCCTTCACCTTGATGTCGAACCCGTCGACCGAGAAGGAGAAGCCCGGCAGGAAGCTGGGCTGCAACACCACGCCCAGGTTGAGCGAATCGGCGACCTCTGCCTTGAGGTTCGGGTTACCGGTCGTGGTTTCCAGATATTGCGTCGAGGCGCGGTTGTTGAACGGATCGAGCAGCGTGTTGGTGCGCGACGTCCCCGCCGCGTACAGCTCGTTCAGATTGGGCGCGCGGATGTCGCGCGAGCGGGTGAAGCGCAGCCGGATGTCGTCGATCGGCTGCCAGGTCAGCCCGGCCTTCCACGTCGTGACATAGCCCGACGTGCTATAGTCGGTGCCGCGTACCGCGCCGTTGAACTCGATCCCCAGTCCCAGCGGCACCACGGTTTCGAGATAGGCTTCTTTCACATGGTAGCTGCCGAAGGTCGGCAGGAAATTGCCCACGGCCCAGCCGGTGCGATATTGCGTCTCGACCGAACCCGACACTTCCTCGCGCCGATATTCGCCGCCGAACGAGACCGACACCGGGCCGGCCCAGGTCGCGAACGGGTTCAGGCTGAAATTGAGCCCCGCGACGGTCTGCTTGAACGTCTGGTAGCGCTGTGGATCGCCCGTCACATAATCGATCGCGGCCTGGCTGGCGACGCCGGTGCCCAGTCGGTTGATCGGCACGCAGCCATTGGTCGGCGCGGTCAGCGACGACCGGCACACGATCGTCCCCGCCGCGACGCCCAGCGCATTGCCCGCGGGCGCGAACACCGCGTCGGTCGCCAGCGCCATCCGCGCGGTGTTCATGATGTCCGCCGCGACTTCGTGGGTTTTTGTGACGCCGTACTGGACATAGCCGTCCCAGCGGATGTCGCTGCCCAGCGCGGCAAACCCGCCCTCGCCGCCGAACACATAGCGCTGCACGTCGCGGGTATTGTCGTTCTTGCGATAGGGAAGGTCGCCGCCCGACGTCCCGATCGTCACGGTATTGATGTTGAGGTTGGTCAGCGTCGCCTGCCCCAGCGTCTGGATCAGATAGGCGTTGTCCGACGCCAGCGTCGCGGTGCCCAGCGACGGGCCAGCGTTGAAGACCGAATGGTGCCAACCATAGCTGGCCTCGCCGAATATCTCGATCCAGTCGAACAGCTCATAGCTCAGCCGCCCGAACACCGTCCGCCGGTCGTCGCTCGAATCGAGCCCGATGCGCCGCTGCCCGTCCGCGATCGCCCAGTCGCCGCCGACCGTGGTGGTGGTGTTGGTGATCGAGCCGAAATTATATTTGTTGATGCTGCCGCCCTGGCCGAAATAGGTGCCGTTGAGCGCCGTGGTGCTGCCGCCGCCGCGCAGCGTCGCGCTGTTGATGACGCCGCCGGGAAGCTGGTTGTAGGTGCCTGCCTTCGACACCACCAGATTCTGCGGCTGGCCGTTGGTCGCGGTATAGGCCGGGTTGGTGATCGTGCGATAGCCGGTCTGGTTCCAGTCGCGGTCCATGTCGAAGATGCCGTCGCGATGCGCAACTTCGCCGCTGACCAGGATATGGCCCCGCCCGCCGGCAAAGCTCTTCCCCGCCGCCAGGCTGAAGGCATAGTTGAAGCCCTCGCCTTCGTCGGTGATGCCGCTTTCGGCGCTGCCCTTGATTCCGGTGAACTTCTTGTCGAGCGCGAAATTGACCACGCCGGCCACCGCGTCCGAACCATAAGCGGCGGAGGCGCCGCCGGTGACGATCTCGACGCTCTTCACCAGCGCCTGCGGGAAATCGTTGATGTCGACCGCGCCGGTGATGCTCGACCCCACCGACCGGCGGCCATCGAGCAATACCAGCGTCCGCTCGGTGCCGAGGTTGCGCAGGCTGATCGCGTTGATCCCGGCAAGCCCCGAGCTGATCGCCAGCCGCGAATTGGCGGGGCGGATGCTGCCCGCGACCGCCGGCATCTGGTTGATATAGTCCGCAAGGTTGTTCGACGGCGACTGCGCGCGGATCGCCTCCTCCGTGATCACCACCAGCGGCGTCGGCGACTGGAAGCCATCGCGGACGATGCGCGATCCGGTGACGACGAGTTCAGTATCGGACTGGTCCGCGACCTCGTCCGCCTGCTGTGTGTCGGTGCTAGCGGTCTGCGCGGACGCAGCCGGTGCCAGCGTCGCAAAAGCGAGCGCGGCCAGGCTCGCGCACGACGTGCGCTCAAGCCACAAACGAGTATTCATAATCGACCCCCGGAAATGATTTCGCAATCGTTCACCCTGCGGACCCGGCAGGGAGTCGGCGGGATGCAGGGGATACCGGAAGCCACAATGGGCCGGACTGTCCTGATCTCACGCGCTCCCCGATTTCAAGCCGCGACATCTCTCATGGGCGCCTTCGCGCGAACGGGTGTGCTGGCTTTTGCCTGGTTCCATCGTCAGAGTGCGGGCAGGCGTTCCCGGTCGTCAAGGCGGGGGGATGTTCTATCGCTTCGCCTGCATATAGCCGTCCGGCATGACGCGAAACGGCGGCTCACGGCGTGGAAACCGCGCTCAATCGCGCCAATCTATCCAGTTTCCATAGGCATGGCAGGTCGCGAGCAGCCGGGGTTCGCCATCGGGCCAACGCCGGCTGCGAAGCTGCACTTCGCGCCGACCCGCGCTCCATTCGAGGCTGACCCACAATAGCGGGCGCTGCGCCGTGGCGCGCGCGCCGGCGCCGGCGATCGACTCGACGATCGAGTCGCGTTCGTCGGCGCGGAGATATTGCAGGAACATCGAATGGAAGACGACGCGGCAGCGCCCCTCGCGCTGCGGCTCGGCCAGCCGCCGCGCCAGCCAGCCCACGGCATTGCCGCGATCGACCTGGGGCGGATGCAGGCGCGCCAGCGCGAGCGCATTCTCCAGCCGCGCCGCGCGCCGCGGCTGATCGGCCCAGACATAGGCGAGCAGCCGCTCGCGCGTCTGCACATCGCCGGCGTCGAGCGGATTGAGGTCGACGCCCCGCGCCGAAAGGATGTCGAGCGGGGCGAAGGGGGGTGCCGCCCCGCGCCATAAAGGCGCGACCTGGACCGGGGAGCCCGCGTCCCCAGCGGACAGCCCGCCCAGATCATAAGCGTAGCGGCCCAGATTGAGGTTGAGCCCGCAGCTCGATCCGAGTTCGAGCAGTTCGAACGGCATCGAGGCTTCCTGCGACGCCGCCATCAGCGCCGCGACGATCGCCGCCGCGCGCCCGACTTCGTTGGTCTGCGGGGTGTGGTGCATCCAACCGGCGATGAATTCGTCCTCGGCGGCCATCGCGGCGCCGATCGCCTCGTCGAAATTCGCGTGCGCACCGCGATAGAGCGCGGTGAGCGCCGGATGGACGCCGCGCCGCGCAAGCGCATGAAGCGCTGCGTTGAAGCGCATCGCCAGCGCTGCCGACGAGGGATCGTCGGGCCAGGAGGCGATCAGCGCGGCGGTGCGCGGGGCGCGGGGAAGCTGGCGCTCGCCCGCCTCCAGCACCGCGCTGACGAAGGGCGAGCCGAGCTGGCGCGCGACCAATGCCTGACGGGCCAGTTCGCCGGGGCCTGCCGTGTCGAGACGCTCGAGACGCGCGATCATGTTCATTATCTTCTCCCCACCCGGCCCAGATCGCCCGCCGGATACCGGTCCCTTTTCGGGCGCCGGCACAGCCGGTTCAGAACGACTGCCAATCGTCGCTCGCCCCGCTGGGGGTGCGCACCAGCGCGGAGACCGCGGCGGGCGGCAGCTGACGCACCGGCCCGTCGAAGCTCGGCATCCTGCGCGCCGGGCCGGCGCCGCCGTCGCCGATGTTGAACTGGCGCGCCTGTTCGGTCAGCGTACCGACCTCGCCGGCCAGGTTGCGCGCCGCAGCCGAGGTTTCCTCGACCATCGCCGCATTCTGCTGGGTCGCCTGGTCCATGCTGCCCAGTGCCGAGCTGATCTCGGTGATCGCGCTCGCCTGCGCCTGGTTGTCCGTCGCCATGTCGCCGAGCAATTGATGCACGGCGCCGACGCCCTGCGAGATGTCGGACAGCGCGCCGTCGACTCTCTGCACCGCCTGCACCGCCGTCACGATATCGGTCTGCGTCGCGGTGAGCTGGTCGCGGGCACGCCCCGCTTCTTCCTCGGCGCGCATTGCCAGCGCGGAGACGAGGTCGGCGACGACGGCGAAGCCGCGGCCCGCCTCCCCTGCCCGACCGGCCTCGACCGCGGCGTTCATCGCCAGAACGCGGGTCTGGAAGGCGATCTTGTCGAGACCCTCGATGACACTGTCGATACCCTTGGCGCTGTCGGCGACACGCGTCATCGCCTGCACCGCCTCGTCCGCAGTCGCGCGGCCGTCGGTGACCGATGCCATCGTGGCATCGGCCTGGCCGACCGTGCGCTTGGCGGCATCGGCGGTGGCGCGCAGGCGGCCATCCATCTGCGTCACCGCGGCGGCGGTCTCCTCGAGGCTGGCCGCGTTCGATTCGGTGCGGCGGGCAAGATCCTCGGAGGCCTGTGCGATTTCGCTGGAGCCGGTGCGGATCGTCGAGGTCGTTTCCATGACCGAGGCGAGCAGCGCGCGCAGCGCGGTCACGGCGTCGTTGAAATTGGTCTTCACCGCGGCATAGTCGCCCGGGAAATCCTCGGTGATGCGCGCAGTGAGGTTGCCCCCCGCGAGTTCGGAGAGATGCGTCGAGATCGTCTCGACCACCAGCTTCTGCGCGGCTTCGGCCTTTGCATTCGCCGCTTCGGCAGCCTGCTTCGCCACTGCCGCGTCGCGGAAGACGAGCACCGCGCGCGCCATGTCGCCCAGTTCGTCGCCGCGATCGACGTCGGGCACGTCGATGTCGTTGCGACCCGCCGCGAGGCTGGCCATTGTCGTGGTGAGACGCGTCACCGGTCGGGCGATCACGCCGGTGAGCAGCGCGGCCATCGTGATCGCGACACCGATCAGCGCGATGCCGCCGACGATCAATGCCGTCATCGCAGAGCTGATCGCGGCATTCTGGTTGTTCGAATTCTTCTCGATCAGCGCGCTTTGCGCCTCACGGATGCTGCGCAGCGGGAGCACCGCCGCGCTGACCAGAACCGCCTTGCCCGCGGCGCGCACTGCGTCCTGCGCGGCGTCGCGCTGGCCGGCCTTGACCTCCTCGATCAGCCGATCGCCCCATTGGGTGCGCCAGGCGAGCGTCTCCTTGCGCGATTCGAGCACCGCGTCGCGCTGCGCGGGGTCGCTCAGGCGCTTTTCGAGGTCGGCGGACGTCGTGTCATATTCGTCGCGCGCTTCGTAATAGGACTTCAGATACGTCGGATCGGCGGTCACCAGAAACCCGCGGAGCTGGCTGTTCTGGCGCAGCAGCGCGGTCTCCAGCGTCAGCGCCTGGGCGTGGATCGACTGGCTGAGGTTATTGCCGTCGGTCGTCGTCCGGATCATGGCGATGTTGCTGTAGAACACGACCATCATGATCGCAGCCGATGCGCAGACGGTCAGGAACGACAACCCGAGCTTCCGTGGTATCTTCAGCGACTTCAACATTGTGACAACTCTCGATTGGGAAGTTCCCGGCAGCCGGGGCGGCGTTGCCCCGGCTGCCCGAACTGGGGTCAGAACGAAAAGCGCAGTGCGCTGGAAATGGTGCGGCCATTGACCGACCGCCCCCAGCCGATCCCGCTGGCGGGAACCGACGCCTGGGTGACTTCGAAAAAGCCGACCTGGTCGAACAGGTTGTTGACGTTGACCATCAACTGCACGCGCTCGACCGGCCTGATCTGCAGGAAGGTGTTCACCACGGTATAGCCGGGCATCTTGAGCAGGTTGGTGTCCTGCGCATAGCTGCTGGTGTTACCCACCACGTTGAAGCCGACCGTGAAGTGCCTGGTCTCGAACTCGGGCGTCGCCTGGAAGATGAACTTCGGCTGATGCCGCGGCGTGTTGCCGTTCACTGCGCTGACCAGATAATCCTTGACCAGCTCGGCATGGGTATAGGTCGTGCCCGCCGTCAGGCGGAACGGCCCGCGCCGGAAGCTGCCTTCCAGTTCCACGCCATAGGCGCGGTAATCGCGCAGCACCTGAAGCCCCGTGCCGCCCTGGACATTGTGGTCGGTCGTGTCGGCGAGAAAGCCCGTGACATTGAGGTTCACGCCCGACTTGCGGAACTTCACTCCGATTTCGGTCTGCTTGACGGTGTCATAGCCGTCGCTCGAAACGGGCATGCTGCCGTCGGCGGGGCTTACTGCCGAGGTGAACAGGATCTTGTCGGCGCTGGCGCGCGCGCCGCGGCTGTAGCGCGCCCATACCGCGAGCGGCTCGGCGATGCGGAAGTTGATACCGGTCGAATAGCTGAGATAGTTATAGTCGTAATGGACCGGCGCGGGGCGCGTCAGCGGGAGGATCGCGGTCTTGCCCTCGGCGATCGAGATCTTGCCGTCATTGTTGAAGTCGTACGACGTAAGCCCGATCCGACCGCCGCCCAGTTCCGACCCGAAAACCTGGCCACGCACCTTGCCCATGTCGTAGCGGACGCTGGCGCCGATCGCGATCTTGCCGATATGATAGTTCACCGAACCATAAGGCGCAGTAATGTCGTAATCGACGTCGAACTTGCGACGATAGGTTCCCGGAGTGACGTTCAGGTCATAGGCGACGAACCCGTCCTGGGTCACCGGCGTGCCCGCCGCATTGGTGACGTCGATCAGCGTCGAGTTCCCGTCGCCGGAAAAACTCTGGAGGACGTTGGTGTACAGCCAGTCGGTGTTGATCGTCTGCAGCGCCTTGTAGACGCCGCCGGTGACCGTGAGATTGCCCCGACCGACCTTCCACGACCGATTGGCGCGCAGATCGTTCGTGAAATTGTTGAGCGAATGCACCTTGACCTCGGGCATCAGCATGTTGCCGACCAGGCCGTTGCCGTTGAGCGTTGCGGGATTGGTGATCCGCTGCCCGGCGTTCGGCCCGCTGGCGTAGCTGAGCGTGGCCCCGGCCCCGCCGATCGCAGTGGCCATCGCGCTGGCGGTATCGATCGAAAAGGGCTGGTCGCGCAGCGTGCTGCCCGAAATGTCCGAATAGCGCGCGCGGTTGCTGATCGACCACCCGGCGACTTCGAACTGGGCTTCCAGTCCGACCGACTTGACCATCGCATGCAGACCGCTGCTGATCGGGTCATGATAGGGCTGGTTGGCGCCATCGAGCGTGGTCAGGCCCGGATTGTAGCGCGACAGCGTCGAATCCTTGCCGATGTCGAAATTGGGGAAGCTGGAGAATACCGGCTTGTCGTTGGTGCCGGTGATCTTGACGGGCACCGGCATATATTGCGGCGAGCGATCGTCGAGATATTTGCCATAGACGCGGATGAAGCCGTTGGCGAACTGCTTGGTCACGTTGAACTTGATCTGGCCGCCCCGATAGGCGTCGAACCCGGTCGCACGCGGCCCCTCGCCGACGCGGTAGAAGCCGCCAAAGTGGAAGCGCACGGTGTCGCTGAGCTTGGCGCCATAATCGAAGTCCAGCCGGTGCTCGCCATAATCGAGCCCGGTGCTCACCTGCACCGCGCCGCCTTCGACGTCGCCGGTCTTCGAAATCAGATTGATGACCCCGCCGGGCGAGTTCGACGCAAAGGTCGACGCCGATCCGCCGCGGATCGCCTCTACAGCGGAGAGATTGAAGTCGGCGCGGATGAAGATATCCGACGCCACGTTGAAGATGTCGCCGAATTCGAGCACGGGCAGGCCGTCTTCCTCGAGCTGCATGTACTTCGAGCCGCCCGACGCCAGCGGCAGGCCGCGGATCGTGTAGTTGGAATTGCCTTCGCCGGTCGAGGACTCGGTGCGGATGCCCGGGATGTTGCGCAGGATTTCGGCAAGCGAGCGCGCGCCCAGCGTCTGGATGTCGTCCCCCTTCAGCGCGCTGGTCGACGTCGCGCTGTCCAGCCGGTCGCGACCCTTGGCGACGCCGGTCGAAAAGACCTCCTTCTCGGCCACATCCCGTTTGGCGGGGGCGGCATCCCCCGTCGGAGACGGGTCGGCATTCTGCGCAAAGGCCGGCGTGGTAATCGCCAGGACGGCTGCGCTGACGAGGAGGCACGTCTTCATTGAGTTTCCCGCTTTCCGATAATCGAATTCGATCGGCGGGACGTGACTGCTCTCCTCCCCGGGGCCGATACCCTCGGCCGAAGAGCAGGACTCCCGCGCTCCCTCTCTTTTTAGAGGGAGCGGCGGACAGAGTCGGATTTCGGGCGTTTTTTCCGCAGCCCGGGGGCCACCATCGCGAGCGAAACGCGCCCGGGCAGCGAAACTACGGCGCTGTTCGCTCGCGCGCGAGGGACGGGCGCGCTGCTCACCCCCCGACGAGGTGGACCAGATCGAGCAGCGCGCGCGGCACCGAGATGCCGGGCGACATCCCGACATAGCGGGGAACCCAGGTCGGCGAGAACTTGCTCTTGAACGCGCGCAGCCCCGAAAAGCCGTACAGCCGCTCGCCATGGCCATAGACCGCCGCGCCCAGCCGCGCCCAGATCGGCGCGAGCGGGCCGCCATGCAGCCCCGACAGCGGCGCCATGCCGAGGTTGAAGCGCGCAAAGCCGCGCTCGGCGCCATGCTGGAACAGCCGGACGAACAGCAGGTCCATCGCGCCATAGGGCGTATCGGGGAGGTGCCGCATCAGATCGACCGAGATTTCGGCGCGATTGGGCGTCTCCCAGATATTGGCGAAGGCCACGATCTCCCCGCCAAGCCGCAGCACCGCGCAATCGAAGCGCGCGAGATAGTCGATATCGAACCGCCCCAGGCTGAATCCCTTTTCGGGCCCGACCTTCCCCGCGAGCCAGGCATCGGACACGCGCCGCAACGCATCGCCGTGCGCGCGGACCTCGCTCGCCGGGATCACCTCGAACACCAGCCCGCCTGCAATCGCCTTGTTGGTCGAATGGCGCAGCGATTTATACGCGCTGCCCGCCAGCGTGAAGCCGCCCGACAGGTCGACCAGCGCCTCCTCGCCATATTTCATCGGCTGGAGTCCCAGTTCGACGAGCAGCGGCAGCATCTCCGCACTCACCTGGAACAGGCACAGCCGTCCGCGCGCGGCATCGCAGCGGCGACGCATCTCCCAGATCAGGTCGGGCCATGCCGCCGCCGGCCCCACCGGATCGCCCATCGTCACCCAGGTCCGCCCCTGGACGCGGTACATCAGGAAGGCGTCCCCCGCCGCAGAGGCCAGAAAGCTCTTGTCGCCGGTATAGGCCAGCATCGCATCGGCACGATCGGTCGCCGCGAACGCGGCCTGTGCGACCGCGGCGGGAAGCTCCGACGATTGCGCGACCGCCGCCGGCGCCGCCATGATCCGCCAGAACGCCCAGCCCGCGACCAGCATCGTCGCGCCCAGCGTCGCGCGCAGGAAGCGGGGGGCGTTGCCGTGCCAGGCGAAATCCCACCACATCTCGTCCGAATAGGGAATGTGCTTATAGGCGAAGAGCCCCGCCCAGGCGCTGAGCGCGAGCGCGATCAGCGCCGCCGCCCACCACCAGCGCGCGATCGGCGCGGCGCCGATCCCGGCGCTGCGATAAAAGCCCCGGCGGCTATATTGCAGCAGCGCGGCGACGCCGAGGAGAACGAACGCTTCCTCATAGTCGATGCCCTTGAGCATCGAGAACAAAGCGCCCGCGAGCAGCAGCAGCCGTGCCGCCTGGAACCCGCTCTGGAGCCGCGCCTGCACCGCCGGCGCGATCAGCAGCAGCGCGGTGCCGACCAGGCTGGCGCCGAAATGCGACGCCTCGACCGAGGGGAGCGGCACGAGGTCGCGCAGCGACGTCATGCGATCGTGGAGCCCGGGCAGCGCGCCCGACACCAGCAGCGTCAGCCCGCCCGCGAACACCAGCAGCGCGAGCAGCGGCGGCGCCAGCGCCTGCCCGACGCGATCGACTGCGCCGAGCCCGGCGAGCAGCGGGCGCCGCAGCCTGTGCCCCTCCACCCCCGCCAGCACTGCGCCCGCCACGGCCAGCGGAAGCAGGTAATAGATCAGCCGGTACAGCAGCAGCGCGGCGAACAGATCGGGCCGCCCCAACGGCACCAGCGCCAGCATCACCGCCTCGATCACCCCCAGCCCGCCGGGGACATGCGTCACCAGCCCGGCGAAGATCGCGATGACATAGGCGAGGAAGAACAGCCCGAACAGCGCGACCGGCGCGCCGGGCACCAGCACATAGAGCGCGGTCGAGGCGCAGAGCAGGTCGACTGCCGAAATCCCGATCTGGAGCGCCAGCAGCCGGACGGGGGGCACCGGGATGCTGGTGCCGCCGACGCGGATCTCGGCAAAGCCGCGGCTGCGCAGCCATAGCAGCACCGCAACCCCCGCCGCCAGCCCCAGCCCGAGCAGCCGCTGCGCCCCCGCTCCGAACGCGAACGGCCCGAGCACGAAATCGGTGTGCGCCGACAGCAGCGCGACGGCGCTGACGGCGATGATCCCGCCCCAGAAGGTGGCCGAGGCGATCACCGTGATCCGCGCCACATCGGCGAAATCCAGCCCCGCCGCGCCGTACGCCCGCAACCGCGCCGATCCGCCGGTGAGCAGCGCAAACCCCAGATTGTTGCTGAGCGCATAGCTGGTGAACGACGCCAGCGCCGCGGTGCGCCACGGCAGGCGGTGCCCGATCGTGCGCACCGCCAGCCAGTCGTAAAAGGTCAGCGCAAAATAGCTCGCGGCGGTGAGCAGCGCGGCGAGCACCAGCCGCTCCGGGCCGACTGCCGCGATGGCGTGGCGGATGTCGTGGTAATGGACCTCGGCGAGGATGCCGCGCATCGCCGCGAACGCCAGCACGCCGACCGCGAGCACTGCGACGATCATCAGCGGCCGCAGCAACCGGCGCCGCATCGCGCTGCGCCGGGCCCGTGCCGCCCCGCCTGCGCTCAGACTCGCGTCCAGTCCTGCGACTTGCATATCAGCCCCCCCAGAATGCAGCCCGAAATACGTAGCAGATTCGGCGA
This sequence comes from Sphingomonas hengshuiensis, assembly GCF_000935025.1. Taxonomy (NCBI): domain Bacteria; kingdom Pseudomonadati; phylum Pseudomonadota; class Alphaproteobacteria; order Sphingomonadales; family Sphingomonadaceae; genus Sphingomonas; species Sphingomonas hengshuiensis. The sequence continues at coordinate 5,178,529 of NZ_CP010836.1, read as the reverse complement.
CACCTGCACGATTCGCGAGGTGAAGCTGCGCCCCATATCGGGGACGAACACCGTGCCCGACCAGCGCGCGTCGCCGGTCTTGCGATAGTCGCGCAGCAATTCGATGCCGATCAGCCGATCGATCCCGGCGTCGCGCGCATCCTGCTCCGCCTGGGGCGAAGCGGCGACGATCGCGCCGCACAGATCGGCACCGCACAGCGCGGTCCGCACTTCGATGCTGTGCTTCGGATTGGCCCAGGTGCCGAAGACGGGGTCGGGCGGTGCGACCGGCCCCTGCGCTGCGGCGGGGGTGGCGGCGAGCAGCAGCGCCAGCGCGGCAAGCCGGCGCATCAGCGGCTCCCCATCGGCGAAAGCGTGGTGCCGAGCGAGCGCAGGATCGTCTGGACGAGCAGCGCATGGTCGCTGCGCAGGAAATGCCCGCCCGCCAGCGTGATCCGCCGGACATTGGGCAGCGTCAGCGCGGGGCACAGGCTGTCGGTCTCGGTCGCGCCGCGGATGCAGGTGAGCGGCAGCCAGCCGAGCAAGGGCGCTTCGGCGGCGGTCGCATCGGGGGCGCCGCGATAGGCGAGGCCCGAGGGATCGGCGCGGAAATAGGCATTCTGCCCCGGCACGACGAGCACCGCAGCGGCAACCTTGCCGCGCAGATCCTGCGGCAGATGCGCCAGCCCGACGCGGACGATGTCGGCGCCGAACGACTGGCCGAGCACGACGATGCGCTTGGCCCCCGTCCGTTGCAGCGTCTGGCGGATCGCATCGGCGACGATCGCGTCGGTCTGAGCGCGGCTGTGATGCGTCGCGAATGCCGTCGACGACGAGATGCCGAGCACCGGCACCCCCGACTTGGCCAGCCCATCGGCGACATAGCGGCCCATGCCGAAGCGCAGCCCCATGTCGCCCGAGAAATAGACCGCCGCCACGTCGCTGCGCGCACGATCCGCCGCGAACAGGCGGATCGGATCGCGATCGAAGAAGCCGGCAGCGGCATAGAGGCCGAGCAGCAGCGCGACGACCAGGAGCACGGCGGCGGCGATGCGCCCGCGCCAGCTGCGGGGCAGCCAGCGGCGGTGCGGGCGGGGGAAGGGAGAGGAGAGCGTCATGGGTCCCGATTGCCAGGGTGCGAATGTCAGCGTGGTGGCGCGCGGATGAAACCTATGTCATCTTTTGCGCGCCGGGCGCCGGCTGGGCATCGACGCTGCCGGTCCGTTCCAGCTTGCCCCAGCCGACCCACATCCCCGCAAAGGCCGAGGCGATGGCGCGCAGCACCACCCAGTACATCAGCTGGCGATAGACGAAGCGCTGCGCGACCAGCAGCAGCGCCGGATAGCGCAGCTTGCGGCTGTTGAGCCGATACGCCGTCCAGCCGCAGCCAATGTCGATCGCCGTGAACGCAACCCAATAGACCGCCATGGTTAGCACGTCGGTCTGGGTCTGCGCCCAGCCATGCTGCCACACCTTGATCGCGGTGGAGGCGAGCGCTGCGACGAGCGCGAGGTCGATCAGCGGCGACAGCGCGGCGAACGCGATCTGGAACAGCCATGCCTGGGGCAGCCCGATCCAGGCGAGGCCGGGGGCAGTGCGATCACGCCCGATGCCGCGATGCTTCCACAGGCATTGCAGCGTCCCGAACGCCCAGCGATAGCGCTGCTTCGCCAGCGCGCGGAAGGTCTCGGGCGCCTCGGTCCAGGCGACCGCATCGGGATCATAGCTGACGCGCCAGCCGCGCCGCTGGATCGCGATGGTCAGGTCCTGGTCCTCGGCCAGCGTATCCTCGGGGTAGCCGCCCACCGCATCGAGCGCGGCGCGGCGCCATGCCCCGACCGCGCCGGGGACGACGGTGATCGCCCCGAACCCGGCCAGCGCGCGCCGCTCCAGATTCTGTGCGGTGATATATTCGATCGCCTGCCAGCGGGTGACGAGGTTGACTCGGTTGCCGACCTGCGCATTGCCCGCCACCGCGCCCAGCCGCGGATCGACGAACCAGCGCGCGAGGCGGGCGATCGTCTCGGGCTCGAACTGGGTATCGGCATCCAGCGCGATGATAACCTCGCCCGTCGCGATCGCCAGCGCGCGGTTGAGCGCCCGCGCCTTGCCGCCATTCTCCAGCGTCAGCAACGTGACGCGCGGATCGCTGCCGAACGCCGCGGTCACGATCGCGCTGGTTTCGTCCTTCGATCCGTCGTCGACGACGATGACCTCGATCGCGGGATAGGCGCTTTCGAGGACGCGGCGGACCGAGGATTCGATCACCTTCGCTTCGTTGTACGCAGGCACGATCACGGTCACGCTGGGGGTGCATTCGGGCGGGCTGCGGTCCTCGTTGCGGCGCTGGCGTATCGCGAGCGCGGCGAGCGTCACGGCGCGCGCGATGCCCAGCGCGATCGCGATGAAGAACGCCCATTTGAGCGCCCAGGCCAGCCCGGCGAGCGCGACGAAGATCGCGACATCGGCGCGCACCGCGAGCAGGTCGCTCCCCGTGATCCACGGCATCACCGCAGTGGGAGTCAGCCCCGCGAGCGTCGAGACCGGCACGAAGCGATAGCCGCGCGCGCGAAGCTCGCTGATGATCCGGGGCAGCGCCGCGACGGTCTCCGCACGGTCGCCGCCGCCGTCGTGGAGCAGGATGATGTTGCCCGATCGATCGGCATTGCCCGCGACGACCTGATCCACCGTGCGCTGGACGATCGCGTCGACGCCGGGGCGGGTCCAGTCACCCGGATCGACGTGGAGCCCGATCACCGTATAGCCGAGAGTCTGCGCCGTCAGCGCGGGCCCGATTTCGTCGGCGGTGGTCGGTTCGGCATCGCCGAAATAGGGCGCGCGGAACAGCCGCATCCCGCGCCCGGTATAGGCCTCCACCAGCCGCTGCGTCGCGTTCAGCTCCAGCGTAGTCGTGCCGGCGGATTCGAGCGCGAGATTGGGATGGGTATAGCTGTGGTTGCCGATCTGGTGCCCCTCCGCCACGATCCGGCGGAGCAGCAACGGCTCCTGCAGCGCATTCTCGCCGATGACGAAGAAGGTCGCGGGGACCTGCGCCTGCTTCAGCACGTCGAGGATCTTGGGCGTCCATTCGGGATCGGGCCCGTCGTCGAAGGTCAGCGCCACCTGCCCCGGCACCGCCCCCGTCCGCTGGACGACATAGGGCGTCGGCAGCCGGACATAGCGCTCGTCGCGGATCATCCCCGCGGCATCGAAATCGAGCTGGCGCTCGCCATTGCCGGGCGAGGCGGCGATCCGCAATATCTCGCCATTGCCCTCGACATCGACCGAGGTCGCGGGGCGCAGCGTCGTCAGATCGGGGCGCTTGCCGGTGCGAAAGGCGTCGAGCGCGGGCCAGACCCCGGCATCCTCGGTCCCCAGCCGCCACAAGGCGACGCTCCCCACCCCCAGCGCGCGCGCGGCGCGGAGCTGGTTCCAGGTCGCCGCCGCGTCGAGCATCCAGATGTCGTGATGGACGCCCTTCTCCTCATAGGCGAAGGCGGTATTGCCGCTGGCGCGGTCGAATTCGGGCGTCGCGGCGCTGTCGTGCGCGGCGAGCCATGCGTCCTCGATCGCCAGCGCGTCGGCATGGCCCTCGTGCCAGTCATAGGCATAGCTGCCCAGCGCGACGATCAGCTTGTCCGCGCCGACCTGGCGCACGCTCTGGCGCAACTGGTCGACGAACCAGGGCTGGGGCGCGATCGGGCCGGGCTCGCCGCCCTGCCAATGCTGGTCATAGTCCATCAGGATCAGCCGATCGGCGACCTGGGCAAAGCGCTGGAGCTGCCACGCCGGATCGCCCGCGGGCACGGTGACCGCCAGCGTCTTGCCCGAAGGCAGCAGCGCATTGACGCGCCGGAGCAGCGCCAGATAACCGCCGAGCGAAGCATCGGGCAGGCTTTCGAAATCGAACACCAGCCCGGCATCGTGCCGCTGGGCGACCAGCCCGGCGAGCGTGCGCGCCAGCGCCTCGCGCGCCGGTGCGCTGGCAAGCAGCCGCGCCGCGCCCGCCGAATCCCACGCCGAATCGGACAGGTTCTGGACCATCGGCAGCACCCCCGGCGCGCGGCGGGCGCCCGCGATGATCTGGTCGAAACGGGGATCGTGCTGGACATGGACGGCGTGGTCGGGGCCCGCCACGGTGACGAGCGCGGGCACCACCCAGTCGAGCGCGCCGACATGCTGGCGCAGCGACGCTGCGCTGGTCTCGTCCCACGGCACGTAGAAGCCGATCGTCCGCGCGGGTGCGGGCCGGTGGCGGATGAACGCGGGCAGCCAGCTGCCGCGATTGGCCGCGGCATTGCCCGGAGTCGTCCGCAGCGCCGCCGGATGCGCCTCGCTGAACCGCATCGGCAAGTCGCTTCCGCGCGGAACGTCGAGCAGCGTCGCGAGGAATATCCCCGCCACCACCACCAGCGCCACGACCAGCGACCAGAACCCCAGCCGGACCCAGCTACGCCGGCGGCCGGTGGCATCGAAAAAGACCGGATTGACCATCACTGCCTCGAACAACGCGGCCTCGGGACACGCTTTCTGCGCTCCCACCCCCACCGCGCTTTCAGGCGGAAGGAGTCCTCTGTCGGCCGTGGCCGGGACCTAACCGAAGCGATTCGTTTCGGCATGTGAATTATCGTTCATGCCCCCGTCATGCGTGCGGACCGTCGGTCGTCGAACGAGGAAACCTCCTTGCATTCCCGGTGTTTAAGGACAGCGCGCAGGCGACCCGCCTGGATGCGAAAACGGCAGGGAAAATCATGACCGAACGCTCCGACGCCCATACCGACCAGCCCACGCTTTCGGGCAGGCGCGCGCTCATCACCGGCGGGACGACCGGGATCGGCCGCGCGATCGCGGTGCTGCTGGCGAGCGAAGGCGTCGACGTCTTCGTCTGCGGGCGCACGCCCGAGCATCTCGACGACGCGCTCGCGCGCATCCGCGCGGTCGGCAAGGGCGACGGCGTCGCGATCGACCTCGGCGAGCCCGCCGCCGTGACGCGCTTCTTCGACGCAGGCCGGGCCAATTTCGGCGATGCCGACATCGTCGTGGTCAATGCGGCGGTCCCCGCCAGCGGCCTGTCCGACATGAGCGAAGACGAACTCCGCTATGCGATCGCGGTCGATTTCACCGCCTATCTGCTCACCGCGCATGCGGCCCAGCAGCTGCTGCGCGACAAGGGCGACATCGTCCTGATCGGATCGATGAGCGCGCACATCCTGGGGCCGGGATCGACCGTCTATGCCGGGATGAAGGCGGGGATCGCAGGCTTTGCCGAGGCGCTGCGCAAGGAAATCAGCCCCAAGGGGATCAAGGTCTCGCTGGTCGAGCCGGGCAAGACCGGCGCCGATTTCCAATATCCCGACATCCCCGAGGACAAGCAGCGCGAGATGATCAACGCGGAGACGATGCTCCGCGCCGAGGATATCGCCGTGGGCGTCCACTATCTGCTCACCCAGCCGCGCCGAGCCGTGATCCAGCAGCTCACCATCGTCCCGCGCGCGCAGGATTCCGAATGAACTATCCGGTCGACCGGCTGGTCCTCGTCCCCGACGACATCGATTTGTCCCGCTCGCCGCTGGCGGGGCATTTCGATGCGGAGACTTATGTGCTGGGCGCGTTCAATCCGGGGCTGACGCGGCTGGCGAGCGGCAATCTGCTGATGATGGTGCGCATCGCCGAGGCGCTGCGCCATCCGGTGCGCGACGGCAACGTCCATTCGATCCGCTGGGAGGCGCGCGAGGATGGCACGGGCCGCTATGTCCTCGACGCCTGGCCGCTCGATTTCGCCGACACCGCCGATCCGCGCAAATTCATGCTGCGCGGCGGCGGGTGGAAGATCATGGCGCTGACGTCGCTCTCGTGGCTGCTCCCCGTCGAGCTGACCCCGGACGGGCTGGAGGTCGTTGCGATCCATTATGATCGCGCAGTGGCGCCGCAGGATAGCCTGCAATGCTATGGCGTCGAGGATGCGCGGATCAGCAAGGTCGGCGACCGCTATCTGATGACGACCTGTTCGGTCAGCCCGGAGCGGCACTCGACGACGCTCTACAGTTCGCCCGACGGGCTCGACTGGACGTTCGAGGACGTCGTGCTCGATCACCAGAACAAGGACATGCTGATCTTCGAGGGGCTGATCGACGGCCAGTATTGGGCGCAGACGCGGCCGCTCGGCGACCTGTATTTCGCCTATCCACCGGGCAGCGAATGGCGCGCGGGGCCGTCGATCAACCTCGCGCTGTCGCCCGACGGCCATTTCTGGAAACCCTATCGCAAGCCCGGCATCCGCCCGCATGCGGGGACGGTGGCTACCGCGCGGATGGGCGGCGGCACCCCGCCGATCCTGACCGACACGGGCTGGCTCAGCCTGTGGCACGGCGTCGAGCCGAAGGAGATCGTCGGCATCTATCGCACCTATTGGTCGCTGCTCGACCGCGACGACCCGAGCATCGTGCTGGCCACCGATCACGCGCCTTTGCTGGAGGCGAACCCCGCGCTGACCCAGCCGATCGAGCACCAGATGTATATCCATGACGTGGTGTTCACCACCGGCATCGCCGATGGCGGCGACCATTATGTCGTGGCGTCGGGCGAAGCCGATCTGGCGTGCCGCATCACCCATATCCCGAAGACCGCGTTCGCCTGACCCAGCCGCGGAACCGCAGCGAATAGAGTCAGTTACGGCACTGCTGCACATGGGGACGGTGAGACATGAGCGCCGCATTGTACGTTGAACATCGCGAAATGACGGGCATCAGCCCGCACGCGCTTTCCCTGCGCGCCGAACTCGTCGGCAAGACGATGGTCCAGCATGCGAGCTTCGCGCTCGGCGAGCTGAGCGGCGAACTATGCGAGGGCCGCGATTCGCTCTGGGCGATCCTGCGGCATCCCGGCCGCGGCGGGCTCGCGCTGCGGCTGGCGTTCGCGCCGGGCGGGATCGATCGGGTGACGAAGCACCGCCGCAAACCGGGCGAGGCGCTGCGCCTGTCGGTGCGCAGCGCGATCGGCACGCATCTCGTCGTGCTGCGCGCCGAGGGGCTGGACCTGCACCGGCTGCGCGCGACGGTGACGCTGACGCCCTCGGCGCCGCTGCTGCTCCCCTATCTGCCGCGCGACCTCTATCCGCTCGACGCCAAGGACGACCCCATCGGCGCGGCCGGCACCGTCGAGGCGGGGCAACGCGGCGTCAACAGCGGGCTGGTCTATTTCCACATCGATGCGCCCCGGCTGGGCAGCGTGCTGTATTTCCAGAACCTGACCGCGATGAACGACTATTATCGCGCCACCGGCACCAGACCCGATGGCGCGGTGGGCGGCGACTGGCCCGAACTCGGCTATCTGCCGCCGACGAAGAACGGCACCGCGCCCGCCGATCCGCTCCCCGCGGGCACGCCCGTCACCGTGTCCGACGCCCTATTGGTGTTTCGCGAAGCGCCCGCGAATGACGAGGTCGACTCCGCGCGCCGCTTTCTCCAGATGCTGGGGGTGGTCTACACCGCGCTCGACCTGCCCGACGTGACCTTCCGCGACTGGATCGACCGAACCGAACGCACGCTCGCCGACCTGAGCGAGGCGCCCGAGGCGACGATCCGGCATTACGGGCATCGCTACGCCCATCCCTATACCGCCAGCGAATATCCCGATTCGATGGTGCAGATGGCGCTGATCGCCCCGATGCACGATTATGCGCAGTGGAGCGGCACCGACATCCCGCTGCTCGGCGAGTTCGAAGCGGGGCTGGAGAAATTCTACGATCCCAAGCTCGGCACCGTCCGCCGCTACCTGCCCAATGTCGGCGCGGACAAGGATGCCGACGCAGTCGACAGCTGGTATCTCTATCACCCGCTGATGAACCTCGGGCGGCTGGCGATCGCCGGGAACGAGACGGCGCGCAGCCTGTTCGAACGGTCGATCGATTTCGGGATCAAGGCCGCGCACCATTTCGATTATAAATGGCCGATCCAGTACAAGGTCACCGATTTCTCGGTCATCACTGCCGTCGCGGGCGCCGACGACAATGGCCAGACCGATGTCGGCGGCCTCTATGCCTGGGTGATGCTCCAGGCCTATGAACTCACGCGCGACGAGCGTTTCCTGCACGAGGCGCAGGCGGCGATCGATGCCGCAGCCGGGATGCGGTTCAACCTGAATTATCAGGCGAACCTCACCGCATGGGGCGCGGCGGCGTGCATGCGGCTGTGGCGGATCACCAATGTCGAGCGCTACCGGCTGCAAAGCTATGTCTATCTGGCGAGCTTCTTCCACAACAGCGCGATCTGGGAATCGCAGATCGGGCATGCCGCGCATTATCCCAATTTCCTGGGCGTCACCTGCCTCCAGGACGCGCCGTACATGGCGATCTATGAGTGTTTCGACAGCTTCGCGGCGTTCGAATGCTATCTGCGCGACAGCGGCCCCGAGCTTGAGCCCGCCGCCCGGATGCTGATCAGCGAATATTGCAAATATGCGCTCGACCGCGCCTGGTTCTATTATCCCGACGCGCTGCCGAAGGACGCACTGGCCGAGGACATCCGCAACGGCCATATCGATCGCGCGCTCTCCTTCCCGCTCGAGGATCTCTATGTCGACGGCCAGCCCGCCGGGCAGGTCGGGCAGGAAATCTATGGCGCCGGCGCCGCGCTGGTCTTTGCGACGCGCAGCTTCCACCGGGTCGACGACGCGCCGTTCCGGCTGTTCTGCGACCATTTCATCCTGGCGCAGGAGCGCACCGGCGAACACGCGCTGAGCCTTCATCTCGACGGCGGCGAGACCTGCACGGCGACGCTGGTGGTGGTGCGCAGCGGACGCGCGAAGCTGCCCCGGCTCACCGTCAGGACCGTCGGCGGCGACAGCGTCCGCGCGCATCGCCGCGCCGCCGACCGCCACGAATTCCGCGTCCCTGCAAGCGGGCGCGTGATCCTCGCCTGGGAATAAAGCCGCACGGCAAAAGGCGGGACGCCCCGAAAGGGCGCCCCGCCTGTCCTGCGCCGCGTGCCTTAGTCGAGCGTCTCGACCTGCTTGGTCTTGCCCGCACCGGGGCCCGCGCCGAGATCGGAGCCCGTGGTCGGGTCCTTGCTCGTGTCGGACTGGCCGCGCAGCATCAGCTGCCCGAGCGCCGCTTCGTCGTCGCTGCCCAGCACCACGCTTGCGGTGCCGTCGCCGTCGTCGATCGGCATGACCTCTTCGAGGTCATCGATCCGCTGCCATTGATCGCCCGAATTCCACGGGCCGGTCGCGTCGCCTTCGCCCTGCGACGTGTTGACATAGACATTGGCATATTGCTCGATCCCCGGCAGCTTGCCCGGCGGGAAGTTGTTCTCGATCGAATAAAGCGCCTTTTCGAACGATTTCTGGTGCGCCACCTCGCGCGTCATCAGGAAGCCGAGCGCTTCCTTGATGCCCGGATCGGTCGTGATGTTGATCAGCCGCTCATACACGATCTTCGCGCGCGATTCGGCGGCGATGTTCGAACGCAGGTCGACCGTCGGCTCGGAGCGCGTATCGACATAGGCCGCGGTCCAGGGGACGCCGGCGGAATCGATCAGCGCGGGGCCGCCGCCGAACAACAGCGATTCCTTCGCGCTGGTGCCCGTCTGGCCGACCATCGCGAACAATTCGGCCTCTTCCTGCTACGCCTCGGAAAGCTGGGCCTTGGCGCCCTTGTTGAGCATCGCGACGATCGAACCGATCACTTCGAGATGGCTCAGTTCCTCGGTGGCGATGTCGAGCAGCATATCCTTGCGGCCGGCATCTTCCTCGCCAAGCCCTTGCGTGAAATAGCGCATCGCCGCGGCAAGCTCGCCATCGGCCCCGCCGAACTGCTCGAGCAGCATGCAGGCGAGACGCGGATTGGGTTCGGACACCCGTACAGTATATTGCAGACGCTTGTTATGCATGAACATTGCAGCTACCTCCTGTGCGACCAATAAATCCAGCGGCGGCGTCGGAAGTTGCGAATAGGTCTTTCGAAAAGATATTTTGAATATTATCATAGGTTAGCGCCTAGCGCCACGTGATGCTTTCCGAGGATCGTTCTGGCGAAACAATGACTTCGCACCGCGGCGGTAATCGACTGAAGCGATCATCGATTTTAACGTCGATCAACTTCCCGGCGTGACCTGCCCCGCGAGCTGGCGTCGCAATGCGGCATTCTCCTGCTCCAGTTTGGCGACGCGATCGTGGAGCGGCTGGACCGCGGCGGCGACTTCGCGCTCGCTGAAGCGTGGAACGATGTGCTGCGGGCAGTTCCAGTCGAACGCCGCCAGCCGCAGCCGGAAGATCCGCTCGGCCTTCGCGCCATAGGCCGCGTCGGTCACGCGCTCGGTCAGCGCCGGATCGGCGTCGAGCGTCAGCTTTTCGACATGGCCATAGATTTTCAGCCGCGCCCGGCGGGGATAGTCGACGAGGATCAGGCACGCCCGGTCGTTCGCGGCGAAATTGCCGGTGCTGATATATTGGCGGTTCCCGCGATAATCGACGAACGCGAGCGTCGTCGCATCGAGCATCCTGAGGAACCCCGGCGGCCCGCCGCGATGCTGGACATAGGGCCATCCGGTCTCGGACACCGATGCGATATAGAAGCTGTCGCGCTGGGCGAGGAACGCCGCCTCATTCTCGGTGAAGCGATCGAACTCGCGATGCCCCTTGAACCCGGCCCAGAGATGGTCCGCGTCCATTTCCGCCTGTGCCGCAAGCACGCTCGGCGTCAGCGCGATATCCATGAAGCGATATGCCATTGCGCCATTCCCCTGCCTGATCGCGCCCCGTCTAGCATCCCGTCGTCAGCGAGTGCGACTATGCTCAGACGGAATCCCGTGCGGCCTGCTGCGCGCGGAGATAGCTTTCGATCACCGCCGCGTAATTGGGCGCGGCCAGCGCATAGAGCCCGGCCAGTTCGGCCGCTTCGGGCCGCGCCCAGCTGCGGTGGAGTTCGGAGAGCAGCGCGTTGGTCGAAATCGGCTTGACCCCGCCCTGCACGAAGCGCGCGAGCGAGATCCGCGACGCCATCTCGCTCGGATCGCCCGAGGCGTCGAGCACGGCATAGACCTCATACCCCGCCGCGCGCGCGTCGAGCGCCGGGAACATCACGCACACACTGGTCCACACCCCTGCCATCACCAGCGTCCGGCGCCCGGTCGATCGCACCGCCGCGACGAAATCGTCATTGTCCCAGGCATTCACTTCGCCCTTGCGCGGGACATAGACGGCGTGGGGCGCATGGAGGTGGATTTCGGGCATCAGCGGCCCGTTGGTGCCCGCAGGCTCCGACGCCGTAGTGATCACCGGGATCTTGAGCAGCGTCGCCAGCTTCGCGATCATCTCGACGTTGCGGCGCAGGTCGGCGACGGCAATGTCCTTCACGGTCTGGAACAGCCCGGACTGGTGATCGAGCAACAGGATCAGCGTATCGGACGGGTCCATCAACATGGCGCCGCCGCCGCTGGGGAGGATGCTGGTCTTCGCGTGGGTAGGAGAGTCCATGTTGCATGTCCTGTCATTCGCCGGCACGCATGTGCGGCGGCGGGAAATGGGCCCGGGCGACGAACGCCCGGGCTGCGGCGGCGCCGCGGGCTAGCTGGCGACTTCGCGGTCGAGAAAGTCGCGGATCAGCGGCGCCATCACGTCCAGCTTGTCCTCCAGCGCGAAATGGCCGGTATCGAGGATATGGACCTCGGCTTCGGGAAGGTCGCGCAGATAGGGGTGGGCGCCGGCTTCGGGGAAGATCTTGTCGTTCTTGCCCCACACGATCAGCGTCGGTGGCCGGTAGGTGCGGAAGAACGCCTGGAAGTCCGGATAGAGCGGCACATTGGTCCCATAATCATGCAGCATGTCGAGCTGGATGTCCTGGTTGCCCGGGCGATCGAGCAGCGCCTGATCGATGATCCAATTGTCCGGGCTGATCCGCGACACATCGCTGACGCCGTCGGTATACTGGAATATCGTCATCTCCAGCGTGACCAGCCGGGCCAGCGCGGCCCTCCGCTCGGGGGTGTTCTCCGCCCAATAGGCCTTGATCGGGTCCCAGAAATCCAGCAGCCCTTCGACATAGGCATTGCCGTTCTGGACGATCAGCGCGCTCACCCGCTCGGGATGCCGGATCGCGAGCCGGTATCCGATGGGCGCGCCGTAATCCATGACGTACATCGCATAACGCCGCGCGCCGATCCGGCTCAGCAGCGCCTCGACGATCTCGGTCACATGCGCGAAGCTGTAGCGGAACGTCGCGGCAGCGGGCGCGTCGCTATTGCCATAACCGGGATAATCGGGCGCGATCACGCGATAGCCATCGGCGAGCAGCGGGATCAGGTTGCGGAACATGTGCGACGAGGTGGGAAAGCCGTGCAGAAGCAGCACCACCGGGCCATCGGACGGCCCCGCCTCGCGATAGAATATCTTCACGCCGTCGATGATCTCGAAACGATGAAAGATCGTCACGGGCTGATGCGCGATCGAAGACTCGATCGGCGCTAAAAGCTCTACATTCTGGTTGGACATGTCTTGCTCCATTCCATTGGCACGTCGGGGGACTCGACAGCGTCGGTGTACGCCAGCTCGACGCTGCCTTCCGGTCAGCTTCGGTAAGAGACGGTCAAAAGGCGGTGCGGTAAATTGCGGTAAAAGGCGCCTGATCGCCCGCCAGCCGATCGCCGTGCCGACATTGTGGCTGGCATAGGCGGAAGGATCGTGGGAAGTTCGGCACGGAACGGCGGGGCGGACTTGCGAGGGACGGATGGCGGAGGATAGCGAGCGCACGCCGATCCGCGTGCTGACCGTCGACGACCATGCCATGGTCCGCGACGGCGTGACCGCGCTGCTGGCGCGGCAGCCCGATATGGAGGCGGTCGGGGAAGCCGCCGACGGCAAAGAGGCGATCGCCCAGTTCCGCGCGCTGGCGCCCGACATCACGCTGATGGACATTCAGATGCCGGGGATGGACGGAGTCGACGCGATCCGCGCGATCCGCGGCTTTGCCCCGGAGGCGAGGATATTGGTCCTCACCACCTATCCCGGCGATGCCCAGGCGGTCCGCGCGATCCGCGCGGGCGCCGCCGGCTATCTGCTCAAGAACTGCATCCGCAAGGAATTGCTCGACGCGATCCGCGCCATCCATGCGGGCCGCCGCGCGATGAGCCCCGACATCAGCCATTCGCTGGCCGAACATGCGCTCGACGAGCATCTGACCGAGCGCGAGCTGGCGATCCTGCGCATGGTCGCCGAAGGCCATCCCAACAAGCAGATCGCGTGGCACCTCGAACTCTCGCCCGACACGATCAAGGCGCATCTGAAGAACATCTTCGCCAAGCTCGGCGTCGACGACCGCACCCATGCGGTCACGGTCGCGACGCGGCGCGGCTTCTTCGATCGCTGATCCTCGCCGCGCATCAGCACCGCACATCGGCGATGAAGCGATAGCCGCGCCCGGTCACCGTGGCGATATAGCGCGGCGCCTCCACCGCTTCGTCCAGCACCCGGCGCAGGCTGGCGATGTTGACCTTCAAATTGCCCTCCCCGACAAAGGTTTCGGGCCAGGCGCGGGCCAGCAGCTCGCGCTTGCTGACGATCTCGCCCGGTCGTTCGACCAGCGCGGTGAGCAGATCGAAGGCGCGCCCGCCGATCCGCGCCGGCACGCCCTGGTTGAGCAGCAACTGCCGTCCCGGCTTCAGGACGAAGGGCCCGAACGCGAAGCTGCGCTCGATCGGACGAGCGGGCTGGACCGGGTACAGGGACGGCGGCACTGGAACCGCCACGGCAGTAAACATCATGGTACGACCTCCCGACCGCATCGCCGCGCTTACCGATCTGAAGGCGGGCCCATATCTGCGTCGCCCCGGCAAGTAGCGCCTCGCGCAAGGCGGGGCATCCAACGCCCGGGTATGGCGGCGCACCCTTTTGGGTAACGCGCGCACCCGCACGGTTCCGAAACGATTTGTCACCCGCGCGACGGCGATGCCGGATCGCATTGCCCCACGCTGCGTTGGGACGTTTCGATGGAGGCACGACGTGGTCAAGAGTGACGGTAAGGCAGATTTCGGCGTTCCGGGGCTCGATGATATCACCTCGGGCGGGCTTTCAAACGGGCGCCTGTTCCTGCTCGAGGGTAGCCCGGGCACGGGCAAGACCACGCTGGCGACTCAGTTCCTGATGGCCGGTGCCGCCGCGGGCGAGCGCGCCTTGTACATCACCCTCTCTGAGACCGAAGACGAGCTGCGCGCGGGCGCGGCGTCGCATGGCTGGTCGCTCGACGATATCGAGCTGTTCGAGCTTGTCCCGCCCGAGAGCCTGCTCGACGAGGACCAGCAGCAAAGCCTGCTCTATTCGTCCGACCTCGAACTCGGCGAGACGACCAAGCGCATTTTCGAAGCGTTCGAAAAGGTGCGGCCCGAGCGCGTCGTGCTCGACAGCCTTTCCGAAATCCGTCTGCTCGCCCAGTCTTCGCTGCGCTATCGCCGCCAGATCCTCGCGCTCAAACATTATTTCGCGCGCAGCGGCGCGACCGTCCTGATGCTCGACGACCTGTCGAGCGAGGCGAACGACCGGACGATGCACAGCGTCGCGCACGGCGTCATCCGCCTCGAAGAGCTGTCGCCCGAATATGGCCCCGAACGGCGCCGGCTGCGCGTGATCAAATATCGCGGCCAGCGCTATCGCGGCGGCTTCCACGATTTCGTGCTCGATACCGGCGGGCTGCGCGTCTTTCCGCGGCTGGTCTCGGCGGAGCATAAGCGCAATTTCGTGCGCGAACCGCTGCCCAGCGGATCGCGGGCGCTGGACGCATTGCTCGGCGGCGGCGTGGAGCGCGGGTCGAGCGTCCTCGTGCTCGGCCCGGCGGGCACCGGCAAGTCGCTGCTCACGCTCAGCTTCATCGCCGCCGCAGTCGAACGCGGCGAGGCCGCGGCGATGTTCGTGTTCGACGAGGAACTGGGGCTGTTGTTCCAGCGCGCACTGGGCATCGGGCTCGATCTCCAGGCGATGGTCGATACCGGGCTGCTCCAGATCGAGCAGGTCGATGCCGCCGAACTCAGCCCCGGCGAGCTGTCGACGCGCGTGCGCCACTGCGTCGAGGCCAATGGCGCGCGGACCGTCGTGATCGACAGCCTCAATGGCTATCAGGCGGCAATGCCCGAGGAAAACGCACTCGTGCTCCACATGCACGAGCTGCTGCAATATCTGAATCGCCAGGGCGTCTCGACTTTCCTGACGGTCGCGCAGCACGGGCTGGTCGGCGACATGAAGTCGCCGGTCGACGTCACCTATCTGGCCGATACGGTGGTCCTGCTGCGCTATTTCGAGGCGCTGGGCCGCGTCCGCCGCGCGATTTCGGTCATCAAGAAGCGCACCGGCGCGCATGAGGACACGATCCGCGAATATCGCATCGGCAAGGACGGCGTCGTGGTCGGCGATCCGGTGATGGGTTTTCAGGGCGTGCTGCGCGGCGTGCCGACGCTGATGACCGAAAGCCAGAGCCTGTTGGAAGCGACCGAAGATTGATCCCGCATCTTTCCGAACGTGCTGTCGTCCTGGCGCCCCAGGGGCGCGACGCGGCGGTCGCCTGCGCGATGCTGCAGGAGGCGCGGCTGCATTGCACGATCGCCGCCGACCTGGAGGCGCTGACGAAGCATGTCGATCAGGGCGCCGGTTTCGCGCTCGCGACCGAGGAGGCGCTGACCGGGCCGGGGCTGGCGACGCTGCAACGCTGGATCAAGGACCAGCCCGAATGGTCCGACTTCCCCTTCATCCTGCTCACCCGCCGCGGCGGCGGGCTGGAACGCAATCCGGCGGCGGGGCGCTATCTCGACCTGCTCGGCAACGTCACCTTCCTGGAGCGCCCCTTCCACCCGACGACCCTGGTCAGCATCGCGCGCTCGGCACTGCGCGGGCGCCGGCGGCAATATGAGGCGCGCGCCCGGCTGGAGGATTTGCACCAGCTCGCCGCCGGGCTCGAGCGCCGCGTCGAGGAGCGCACCGCCGAACATGCGCTGGCGGTCGCGCAGTTGCACGAGGCGCAGAAGCTGGAGACGCTGGGCCAGCTCACCGGCGGCGTGGCGCATGACTTCAACAATCTGCTGACCCCGATCACCGGCGCGCTGGACCTGCTCCAGAACAAATATGCGAGCATCGATCCGCGATCGGGGCGGCTGATCGCGAACGCGCTGCTCGCCGCGGATCGCGCCAAGACGCTGGTGCAGCGGCTGCTCGGCTTTGCGCGGCGCCAGACGCTGGAGACGCGCGCGCTCGACCTCGCGCTGCTGCTGGAGGGGATGCGCGATCTCATCGCCTCGTCGGTCGGGCCGACGGTCGAGGTGCGGCTGGACGCCCCGCCTTCGCTCCCCCCCGCGCTCGGCGACCCCAACCAGCTCGAGCTGGCGATCCTGAACCTGTGCGTCAACGCGCGCGACGCGATGCCCGAGGGCGGCATGATGACGATCGCAGTCGATCCCGTCGCGCCGGAACAGGTGCCCGATGTCGCGCCGTGTCCGGGGGACTATGTGCGGCTCTCGGTCATCGACGCGGGCACCGGCATGGATGCCGAGACGCTCGCCCGCGCGGTCGAGCCCTTTTACTCGACCAAGGAAGTCGGTCGCGGCACCGGGCTGGGGCTCTCGATGGTGCACGGGCTCGCCGCGCAGCTTGGCGGCGCGTTTGTCCTGTCGAGCGAGCTGGGCGCGGGGACGCGCGCCGAGCTGTATCTGCGCGTCGCCGATACTGCCGCCGACGGGGTGACCGACACCGCCGAACCGCGGCTGATCGCCCCGGGACACGCGCTGTCGATCCTGCTGGTCGATGACGAGCAGATCGTCCGCATCGGCACCGCCGAGATGATTCGCGACCTCGGCCATCACGTCACCGAGGCGGGCTCGGGTGCCGAGGCGCTGGCGCTGCTCGCCTCCGGGCTCGACGTCGACGTGGTGATCACCGACTATAAGATGCCGCGGATGGACGGCGCCGAACTCGCGCAGCGGCTGCGCGCCGACTATCCCGACATCGCCGTGCTGCTGATCACCGGCTATACCGGGTCGACCGAAGACACGTTGCATCTGCCGCGGCTGGCCAAGCCGTTCGGGCAGGCGGGCATCGCCAATGCGCTGGCGGCGCTCGTCCGGCCGGGCGCCGAGCCGACGGAAACTGTTCCCTCTTCGTTCGCTTGACGCTATAGCGGCGCCATGGGCGCGTATCCGGTCCGAAAGATCATCCATGTCGACATGGACGCGTTCTTCGCGTCGGTGGAGCAGCGCGACGACCCCACGCTGCGCGGCAGGCCGGTGGCGGTCGGGCACGGCGCCGCGCGCGGCGTGGTCGCGGCGGCCAGCTATGAGGCGCGGACGTTCGGGGTGAAGTCCGCCCTCCCCTCGGTCACCGCGCTGCGCCGCTGCCCCGAACTCGTGTTCGTCCCCCCGCGCTTCGACGTGTACCGCGCGGTGTCGCGGCAGATCCACGCGATCTTCGCCGAATATACCCAGCGCATCCAGCCGCTGTCGCTCGACGAAGCCTATCTCGACGTCACCGAAAACCTGCGCGGCCTCCCCACCGCCTGGGCGACCGCGAAGCAGATCCGCGCGCGCATCCTCGAGGAGACCGGGCTGACCGCCTCGGCGGGGATTTCGTACAATAAATTCCTCGCAAAGCTCGCCTCGGACCACCGCAAGCCCAATGGCCAGTTCGCGGTGACGCCGGAGATGGGCCCCGCCTGGGTCGAGACGCTGCCGGTATCGCGCTTCCACGGCGTCGGCCCGGTAACCGCGCGCAAGATGGAGCAGCTCGGCATCCGCACCGGCGCCGACCTGCGCGCCAAGCCGTTCGCCTTCCTGCGCGAGCATTTCGGCAGTTCGGCGGGCTGGTATCACGCCATCGCCCGCGGCGAGGACGACCGCCCGGTCGAGCCCGACCGCGTCCGCAAATCCTCGGGCTCGGAGACGACCTTCCGCCACGACCATAGCGATGCCGAGCCGATCGAGGCAGGCGTGCTGGAGATGGCCGGCGACGTATGGGCCTGGTGCGAAAAGGCGCAGGCGTTCGGGCGCACCGTCACGGTGAAGGTGAAGTACGCCGACTTCCAGCAAATCACCCGCAGCCGCAGCCACCCCGCCCCGGTCGACCGCTGGGAAACCCTCCGCGACACCGCGCTGCTGCTGATCCGCTCGGTCCTCCCGACCGCAAAGGGCATCCGGCTGGTCGGGGTGACGGTGTCAAACTTCGAGGCGAGGGAGGAAGAGGATGCGGGGGCGACGCTGTTCGGGTAAAAAAAGCCCGCCCGGAGCACCTCCGGGCGGGCCATCAACCGTTCAGCCGAAGATCACCCCACGCCCTGCCCCGCCGCCAGCGCCGCGAGCAGCAGCAGGGCGACGATGTTGGTGATCTTGATCATCGGGTTCACCGCCGGGCCTGCCGTATCCTTGTACGGATCGCCGACCGTATCGCCGGTCACCGCCGCCTTGTGCGCCTCGCTGCCCTTGCCGCCATGGTTGCCGTCCTCGATATATTTCTTGGCATTGTCCCACGCGCCGCCGCCGCTGGTCATCGAGATCGCGACGAACAGCCCCGACACGATCACGCCGAGCAGCATCGCGCCCAGCGCCGCGAACCCCTCGGCCTGGCCCGCGACCGCGGTGATGATGAAATACACTGCGATCGGACTGAGCACCGGCAGCAGCGAGGGGATGATCATCTCCTTGATCGCCGCCTTGGTCACGATGTCCACCGTCCGGGCGTAATCTGGGCGGCTGGTGCCCGCCATGATGCCCGGATTGTCACGGAACTGCGCGCGCACATCCTCGACCACCGCGCCCGCCGCGCGGCCCACCGCAGTCATCCCGAACGCGCCGAACAGATAGGGCAGCAGCGCCCCCAGCAGCAGCCCGACGATGACGTACGGATTGCTCAGGCTGAAATCGACGCGGACGTCGGGGAAGAACTCCTTGAGGTCGGTCGTATAGGCGCCGAACAGCACAAGCGCCGCCAGTGCGGCGGAGCCGATCGCATAGCCCTTGGTCACTGCCTTGGTCGTGTTGCCCACCGCGTCGAGCGCGTCGGTGCGGTGCCGCACATCGTCGGGCAGCCCCGCCATCTCGGCGATGCCCCCGGCATTGTCGGTCACCGGGCCATAGGCGTCGAGCGCCACGACCATCCCCGCCAGCGCCAGCAGCGAGGTTGCCGCGAACGCCACGCCGATGATCCCGGCAATCTGGAACGACGCGATCACCGCGACGACGATCACCAGCGTCGGCAGCGCGGTCGATTCCAGGCTGATCGCAAGGCCCTGGATGACGTTGGTGCCGTGCCCGGTCTCGGATGCCTTGGCGATCGACTTGACCGGGCGGTAATTGGTGCCGGTATAATATTCGGTGATCCACACCAGTAGCCCAGTGACGACCAGCCCGATCATCATGCAGAAGAACAGGCTGTTGCCCGTGAACTCCGGCCCGGTCGCCAGCCCGATCGCCGCCTCGGCGGTAATCGCGCTCGACGATGCGTCGAGGAACGCGCCCGGATCGACGCCCAGCCCCGAAAGCGGCGCATTCATGTCGCCCAGCGCATATTGGGTGACGAAGTAAATCGCCGGAATCGACAGCAGCACCGTCGTCCACAGCCCCTTGTACAGCGCCCCCATGATCGACTGGCCCTTGCCCAGCCGCACCATATACGTGCCCGCGATCGAGGTCAGGATGCACACGCCCCCGACGATCAGCGGCAGCGCCATCAGCTTGAGCAGCAGCGCGTCGGGAAGCCCCTTCACCAGCAGCGCGATCGACACCATCGTCAGCCCCAGCGTGACGACATAGGTTTCGAACAGATCGGCGGCCATCCCAGCGCAATCGCCGACATTGTCGCCGACATTATCCGCGATCACGGCGGGGTTGCGGGGATCGTCCTCGGGGATGCCGGCTTCGACCTTGCCCACCAGATCGGCGCCGACATCGGCGGCCTTGGTGAAGATGCCGCCGCCCAGCCGCGCGAAGATCGAGATCAGCGACGCACCAAACGCCAGCGCGGTCAGCGCCGCGATCACCGGGCGGCCATTGGGCGCATAGTCCGCCTGCGCGACCAGATACCAGAACAGCACCGCGATCGACAGCAGCCCCAGCCCCGCCACGAGCATCCCCGTGATCGCGCCCGAACGGAACGCCAGCGTCAGCCCGCCTTGCAGGCTCGTCCGCGCGGCCTCCGCAGTGCGGACATTGGCGCGCACCGAAATGTTCATGCCGACGAACCCGGCGGCACCCGACAGCACCGATCCGATCAGGAACGATATGAGCGACAGCGGCGCCCCCATCTGGTCGATGAACACCCAGATCAGCACCGCCATGACCGCGCCGACAATCGCAATGGTCTGATATTGGCGGCCCAGATAGGCCTTGGCGCCTTCCTGTATCGCGGCGGCGATATCGCGCATCTTTTCATTACCGGCGGGCGCGCTAAGCACCTGCTGACTGGTCAGAAAACCATAAGCCACGGCAATCAGGCCGCAGACTATGGCGAGATAGACAATCGTCATCTGCTTCGGTCCTTCCCCTAGAACTTTCCGGCACCTGTCCGGTCTGTTGCCGGATCATGCTCTGTCTTGAGGTATAGGCCAGCAAGGAGCGAGCGCAAGCGGCGCCCGGCCGCGCTCAGCTATGCTCGTAGCCGAGCCGTTCCGGGGGGGAATTGCCGTCGATCAATAACGGTTCGGGACCGGCGGGGAGCATCGTCCCGATCCGCTTCGCCTCGACCGGCAGCGCCAGATCCGCCGGCGCCGCGAACAGCAGCTCGTAATCGTCGCCCCAGCTTGCCGCGGCCAGATAGCCCTCGGCCAGGATGCGCGGCGCGAACGGCACGTCGCCCAGCGTGATCGCCGCGGTACAGCCGCTCGCCACCGCCATCCGGCGCGCGTCGAGGAACAGCCCGTCGGATATGTCCATCATCGCATGGACCAAAGGCGCCAGCGCGCGGCCCTCGGCCAGCCGCGGCTTGGGGCGCAGATAGGCCCCCTCCAGCGTCCCGTGAAACCCCAGCATCGCCGCGCCGATCACGCCCGTGACGTACAGCGCATCGCCCGGCCGCGCGCCGCTGCGCCGGGGCACCGGCACGCTGGTCGCCCGCCCGATCGCGGTGCAGCCGAACGTCGCCGGGGCGCCGGTGGCAATCGTGTCCCCGCCCAGCAGCTTGACGCCATAGGTATCGAGCACTTCGCCCAGCCCCTCGACGAACCGCGCGCTCCCCGCGTCGAGTGTCGCCCCGATCAGCACCCCGATCGGCTCGGCGCCCTTGGCGGCCAGATCGGACAGGTTCACCGCGACCAGCTTCCACGCGATATCCGCCGGATCGGTCCCCGCGCGGTAATGCACGCCCTCGGCGATCACATCATGCGTGAGGATCAGCGACTCGCCGCCCACCTCCAGGATCGCCGCGTCGTCGAGCAGCCCCTCTGCCCCGCTGTGCAGCGGCAGGGTGCGGAGCGCCGCGATGAAATCGGCTTCGGTCAGCGCCGCACATCCTTGGCAATCGCGTCGAGCAGTCCGTTGGCGAACCCCTTTTCGCGGCGGTCATAGAATGCGTCGGTAACGTCGAGATACTCGCTGATCACAGCGCCCACCGGCACATCGGGCCGCGCGAGCAGCTCATAGGTGCCCGCACGCAGGATCTGGCGCATCGGCTTGTCGAGCCGGTCGAGCGTCCAGTCGGCGGCGAGCTTGGACGAAATCAGGCCGTCGATCTCGCCCCGGCGCGCATCGACGCCCTTCACGATGTCGTCGAAGAACGCCAGATCGGCCTCGGCATATTCGACATCGTCGATCGTCGCGCCCAGCCGGTGCTGATGGAATTCATGGAGCAGCGAGACGAGTTTCGTCCCCTCCATCTCCTGCTGGTACAGCGCCTGCACAGCGGCAAGCCGCGCGGCGGCGCGGGCCTGGGAACGGGATTTTGCAGTCGGGCTAGGCACGGGGCCAACTCCTTAAGGGGGGCCGGGCGGCATAGTCGACAGAAGCCGCATCGCCTTTCCGGATTTCAATGACATGCTCGGCACCAAAGGGGATTTCGGTGCCCAGCCAGAATTCGTCGTTCTCGTCGATGGACGGCTCGTTATCGAGCAGCCCGAAATAACCGCCCTCGGCATTCTCGCGCACGACCACCCACATGCGCTCGACGGCGGGCTCGTCGTCCTCCACCTGCACCACGAAGATCAGCTTTGCGAAGTCGCCCGGTCGGAGCGTGGTACGCACCGCCTCGTCGGCAATCGGGAAGCTCTCGGGGTGGAGCAGATGGCGTTCCAGCCCGCTTTCGAGGCACCAGCCGTCATCGTGCAGGTCTGGCGTGCGCATCACCCTTTGCCCAGCCGCAGCGCCACCGATTTGGCGTGCGCGGGCAGCCCCTCGGCATTCGCCAGGGCGACGGCGGCGGGGCCGATCGCGGCGAGGCCGGCGGGGTCGAGCGCGAGGAAGCTGGTGCGCTTCATGAAATCGAGCACCGACAGCCCCGACGCAAAACGCGCGCGGCGGCCGGTGGGCAGGACGTGGTTCGGCCCGGCGACATAATCGCCCACCGCTTCGGGCGTGTGGCGGCCGAGGAACACCGATCCGGCGTGGCGGACCTGCGCGAACAGCGCCTCGGCATCGTCGCACGCCAGCTCGAGATGCTCGGGCGCGAGCCGGTCGACCAGCGGGATCGCGTCGCTCAGGCTCGGCACCAGCACGATCGCGCCATTGGCGTCCCAGCTCGTCCGCGCGGTGGCGGCGGTGGCCAGCTGCGGGATCTGCGCCTCGACCGCGGCGGCGACGGCGTCGGCGAAGGCAGCATCGTCGGTGAACAGGATCGACTGGCTGGTCGGGTCATGCTCGGCCTGGCTGAGCAGGTCGGCGGCGATCCATTCGGGGTCGTTGCGGCCATCGGCGACGACGACGATCTCGGACGGTCCCGCGACCATGTCGATCCCGACCACGCCGTAGAGCTGGCGCTTGGCCTCGGCGACCCAGGCATTGCCGGGGCCGGTGACGACATCGACGGGCGCGATACGCTGCGTGCCATAGGCCAGCGCGGCGATCGCCTGCGCCCCGCCGACGCGCCACAATTCGTCGACGCCCGCGATATGCGCAGCGGCCAGCACCAGCGGATTGACCTCGCCATTGGGCGTCGGCGTCACCATCACCAGCCGCCGCACCCCCGCCGCCTTGGCCGGAATCGCGTTCATCAGCACCGAACTGGGATAGGCCGCGCGCCCGCCGGGGACATAGATGCCCGCCGCATCCACCGCGCTCCACCGCGCGCCCAGCCGAACGCCCTGCGCGTCGATCTCGTCGCGATCCTCGGGCCGCTGCTTGGCGTGATAGACCGCGATCCGCTCGGCCGCCAGCTCCAGCGCGGCGCGCAGATCGTCGGGCAGCCCTTCCCATGCCGCCAGGCACTCGGCGCGGTCGATCGCCCAGCCGGTCGTGTCCAGCTCATGCTTGTCGAACAGCCGGGTCAGGTCGGCCAGCGCCGCATCGCCCTCGTCGCGGACGCGGCGGATGATGTGCGTGACGTTGCGCGCGACATCGTCATCCGCCTCGCGGCGGGCGTTGACGAGCGCGGTGAAGGCGTCGGGGAAGCCGGGCGCGGTGGCATCGAGGCGGATCACATTCCCCTCCCGCTTGCGGGAGGGGTTAGGGGAGGGACTGACGTAGAGATGTAAGTACTCCCGCTAATTCCAGGCCCCCCCCCGACCCCTCCCGCAAGCGGAAGGGGAGCGCAGGTTGCGACGTTCGAAGACAAGCTCACGCCACAGCCCTCCGAAACCCATCCACCAGCGGCACGACCTGCCCCGCGCGCGTCTTGAACGCCGCGCGGTTGACGATCAGCCGCGACGTGACCTGCGCGATCACTTCGACTTCGACCAGCCCGTTCTCTTTCAGCGTCTTGCCCGACGACACCAGGTCCACGATCCGCGGCGCCAGCCCCAGCACCGGCGCCAGTTCCATCGCGCCGTTCAGCTTGACGCATTCGGCCTGCACCCCGCGCGCCTCGAAATGCGCGCGGGTGATGTGCGGATATTTGGTCGCGATGCGGACATGGCTCCACCCGCGCGGATCGTCGCGCTCGGCGAGGTCGGCGGGCTCCGCCACCGAGATTCGGCAATGCCCGATCCCCAGGTCGACCGGCGCGTACAGCTCCGAATAGTCGAATTCCGCCAGCACGTCCGACCCGACAATGCCCAACTGCGCGGCGCCATGCGCGACAAAGGTCGCGACGTCGAACGCGCGCACCCGGATCAGGTCGATCGCCGGGCTGTTGGTGTGAAAGCGCAGCGCGCGCGACGCGGGGTCCGAAAACGCGGCTTCGGGGACGATGCCGACGCGCGCGAGCAGCGGCAACGCCTCGTCGAGGATCCGGCCCTTGGGCACGGCAAGGATGAGCGGTTCTTGCATGGGAAGGCGGGCCTTTACTTGGGGGCGGCGGCGGGCGCAACAACCCCCCATGGCGAATGAACAGAGTAACCGCGACGCTTTCCGCATCCAGGCGGGCTATTGCGCCGCGATGGCGGCGCCCGTCACCGCGCGAGTCTGCACGGCGCTGGCGGTCGCGCTGGACCGCGACAGCGCAACCGGGCGCCGCGTGCTCGACTGGCCCGGCGCGCCGGAGGCCGATGCGCTCGCGCTGCGGCTGGTCGGCGGGCTGCACGCGCTCCACCGGCGCGGGGTGGCGGCGCTGGCGCCGGTGTTCACCGGGCAGGAGACCGATCCCGACTCGGTCGCCGCGATCCTGCGCGCGGTGCTGGTCGCGCACGACGCGGCGCTGCTTCCCTGGCTCGACGGCCCGCCCCAGACCAACGAGGCAGGGCGATCGGCGGGGTTGATGACCGGCATCCTCCACTTGGCTGCGCGCTACGGCCCGCGCATCGAAGTGTTGGAGATCGGGTCGAGCGCCGGCCTCAACCTGTTGATTAACAGATATAGTTTCAATCTCGGCGGCATCCCCGCCGGCCCCGCCGACTCTCCGCTCACGATCGCCCCCGACTGGCGCGGCCCGCCGCCCCCCGCCGTCCCGGTCGAGATCGTCTCGACACGCGGCGTCGACATCCAGCCGCTCGACCTGTCCGACCCCCATAATGCCGAGCGACTCCAGGCCTATTGCTGGGTCGACGCGCCCGATCGCCAGGCGCGGCTATGGGCAACGATCGCCATGTTCCGCGCGCACGGCGTGGCGCTCGAACAGGGCGACGCCGCCGACTGGATCGAGGCGCGGCTCGCCGAGCCCCAGGCCGCGGGGGTGACGCGCGTTCTGATGCACTCGGTCGTCTGGCAATATCTGCCCGAGCCGACGCAGCACCGGATCGCCGACGCGATGCAGGCGGCGGGCGCCCGCGCGACCCCCGAACGCCCGCTCGGCTGGGTGATGATGGAGCCCAATCGCGACCTGCACCGCCACGAGGTGCGCGTCCGCGGCTGGCCGGGCGAGGTGCCAATGCAGCTTGTCGCACTCACCCACGCGCATGGCGCCTGGGTCGAGGGACTCGCGCCGCCCTATGAAACCCGCCCCTATGTGATGCGCAGCTACTGAGCCCTTTTCACACAGCGGTGCGCCGCCCGAGCCAATGGACCAGCGCGGCAGTGACCTGCTCGTGCTTTTCCCACGGGATGAAATGCCCGCCATCCTCGATCCGGACCAGCGTATAGTCCGGGATCAGCTGGTCCAGCCCGTCGAGCAGGCAGGGCAGCAGCCCGGTGTCGCGCAGGCCCCATATCACCAGCGTCGGCTGCGGCTGGAGCGGGAACGGGCCGTCGATCCAGGCCGGGCGCTCGACATCCTCGTCCATCCCCGGCACGATCATGCTGGTCGCGCGATACCAGTTGAGCATCGCGGTCATCGCGCCCGGCTGCCCCCAGTCGACCAGATATTGCGCCTTGTCCTCGTCCGAGACGGTCGCGGCGAGATGCTGGACGAACAGCGACGAGAAGAATCGCTCCAGCGCCGCCCCGGTCACCCCCTTGTCGAAATCGGTCTCGCGGAAATAGCGGACATATTGGCTCGCCTTGCGCTGCTCCGGATCGTCGAACAGCTTGCGCTGGAAGATCTGCGGATGCGGCGCGTTCAGGATGACGAGCTGGGTGACCCGCTTGGGATGCTGGAGCCCCGCCATCCACGCAATCGCCCCGCCCCAGTCATGGCCGACCAGCGTGAAGCTCTCGATCCCGAAATGGTCGGCCAGCGCCATCAGGTCGGCGACCGGCTTGTCGGGGCTGTAATTCTCAACCCCCTCGGGCTTCGACGAGCGCGCATAGCCGCGCTGGTCGGGCGCGATCACGAAATGGGTCTTGGCCAGCACCGGGATCTGGTGCCGCCAGGTGTGGTGCGATTCGGGAAATCCGTGCAGCAGGAAGATCGGCGGATTGGCCGGGTCGCCCGCGACCGCAACATCCAGCTCGACTCCGGTCGACAGCGCGACCCGTTCCAGAGCGACCATAAGCAAACTCTCCCGGTTCGATCGCGGAGCCGCCCAGCCCTGGTCGGGCGGACCCGCGTCGTTCAGGAATCATGCGCCTTGCAGCGGGCGGCTGCAAGCCGGTCGCGTAACCTCATGGATAGCTTACGGTCTTCGGCACCGCCGGGATCGGGATGAACTCCAGCGCGTCGCCGGGCACCTTGGGAAAGCTGCCCGCCTGCCAATCCTCCTTGGCCTGGTTGATCCGGTCGCGGCGCGACGAGACGAAATTCCACCACACATGCCGCGGCGTCGTGAACGCCTCGCCGCCGCACAGCATCACCCGCGCGCCGCGCTCCGAACGCAGCGCCGCGTGGGTGCCGGGGCGCAGGACATAGAGCGTCATCGGCAACAGCGGCATCCCGTCCAGGCTCGCCTCGCCCATCGAGACATAGAGCGCGCGCTCGTCGGCGGCGGCATCGATCGGGATGCTGCTGCCGGGCTCCAGCGCGATGTCGGCATAGATGGTCTGGGCATAGGTCGTGGTCGGCGCCGACGCCCCCCATAGCTCGCCCATGATGATGCGCGCGGTCGCGCCGCCCGCCTCGATCACCGGCAGCTCGGCGGCGGCGACATGCTCGAACGCGGGATCGCGCTCCTCGTCCGCCTCGGGCAGCGCCAGCCAGGTCTGGATGCCCGACAGCTCGGGGCCCTTTTCGCGCTCGGCGCTGGGCGAGCGCTCCGAATGGACGATGCCATGCCCCGCGGTCATCAGGTTCACCGCGCCCGGCTCGATCGTCGCAAAGGTGCCCAGCGAATCGCGATGGTCGATCGCCCCGGCATAGAGATAGGTGACCGTCGCCAGGTTGATATGCGGATGCGGGCGCACGTCGATCCCGGTGCCGACATCCAGATGCGCCGGCCCCATCTGGTCGAAAAAGATGAACGGCCCCACCATCGTCCGCGGGCGCGAGGGCAAGGTGCGATGGACCTTGAACCCGCCCAGATCGTGGCTGGTCGGTTCGATAGTGTGGATGATCAGGTCTTCGCGCATCGGGCGTCTCCTATGGATAGCCCCGAACTAGCGGCTGGCGGGCCATGCGCCCAGTCAGACAAGGGTTTAATCGGCGGAACGCAGCGTTTCCGGGGCGGGGCCGTTTGGAAATGCGCCGTGGCGCATTTCGCGGCACCAGCCCGCTCCCCCGCCCGGCCACCCGACGACAGTATTTCTAGGGGTGGCCGGGCGGGGGAGCGGGCTGGTGCCGCCCTGAAATTCGCTCTTTCGCGAATTTTCAAACAGAGCCTTGCGCCACGTCGATCATCTCGATCAGGTCCTCGGGAAAGATCGGCTCGTCATGCGCGGCGATCTCGGCGCGGGTGAACCAGCGCCAGCTCCGCATCACGCGCTGCTCCAGCGCAGTATGCCCGCCGGTATCGATCGCCCCGGCATCGGTGCGGACCAGGAAATAGCGTTCGTCGGCATCCACCGGCACGCCCTCGATCGTCGTGAACTGGACGAAGCGCTGCGCGACCTCGGCGCCGGGCTCGGCATCGATTCCGGTCTCTTCGCGCAATTCGCGCCGCGCTGCCTGCGCATAGCTTTCGCCCGGATCGACGGCCCCGCCCGGCGTGCACCAGAAGGGCGGCCGGTCGGCGGGGTCGAAGCGGAACAGCAGCACCCGGTCGCCCGCGTCGAGCAACAGGATGCGCGCCGCGGGGCGCGCAGCACGCGGGGCGGTCATTCGCCCGGCGCGCGCGCCTGGATCGCCAGCGCGTGGATGCGCGTCGCGAGCAGATCGGCCAGCGCCGCATTGACCAGCCGCTGCCGCGCGAGTCGCGACAGCCCGGCAAAGGCGGGGCTCTCCACGCTCACGCTGAAATGCGATTCACCGCTGCCGTCGTCGCCCATATGGCCGCCATGCTGCGCCGAATCGTTGCTGACATGGAGCCGCGTCGGGTGGAGCGCCTCCTTGAGGCGGGCTGCGATGACTTCGGCGAGCGGGGCGGTGGCGGAGGCGGTCATGCCGACTATATATGCGGTTTGTCCGAGAGAGTCGCGTGCCTGCCAGCAATCCCCGCAAAGATCGTCCCACCGCCCGCTTCCACGGTCGCGTCGAAGCGCAGGGACGGGTCTGCGCGCATCCCGGCTGCGCCGAGCCGGGCGAGTTCCGCGCGCCCCCGCTGGAAGGGTCCGGCCACACCGCCGACGGCCCGCCGCAATTCCGCTGGCTGTGCCTCGATCATGTCCGCGAATTCAATTCGGGGTATAATTTCTTCCAGGGGATGAGCCCCGAGGAGATCCACGATGCCCAGCGCCCCTATGCCGGGTGGGAGCGCGAGACGCGGGCGTTCAACGCCACCGGCGGCGCCGATCGCCCGCCGCGCTGGGCCGATTTCTCCGATCCGCTCGACGCGATCGGCGCGCGCTTCCGCACCCGGATGCAGGACGAGGCAGCACGCAGCGACGGCAAGCCGCTGTCAGGCCGCGACCGCGAGGCGCTGCGCACGCTCCAGCTCGGCACCGACGCCGATCGCACCGCGTTGCGCAAGCGCTATTCCGAACTCGTCCGCCGCTACCACCCCGACCGCAACGGCGGCGACCGCAGCCACGAAAGCGCGCTGCAAAAGGTGATCGAGGCATACCAGCAGCTCAAGGGCTCCCCGGCGTTTGCGTGAGGGGACTGCCCTTTGATCTGGCGCTCCCCTCCCGCTTGCGGGAGGGGTCGGGGGAGGGCCTGAAGTAGCAGAAGCGCTGCACACGTGCAGCCCTCCCCTAGCCCCTCCCGCTTGCGGGAGGGGAACCAAGAAGAAGAACCCCCCTACCGCCCCACCGGCGCCGCCTCCACCAGCGCGCGCCCCTCGCGCCGCGGGTCATACCCCCCGTCGATCCGGCCATCGCGCACGATCACCCCCTGAAGCCCCGAATCCTCGCCCTGTCCGGGCCGCAGCGTCACCCCGCGCTCAGCCAGCCCGGCGAGAATAGCGGGCGAAAACTTGGTCACCTCGCCGTTGAAGCTCTCCCCGCGCGCGACGAGGTTGGGCAGCGCCAGCGCGTCCTGCATCGGCAGCCCCCAATCGACTGCACCGACCAGCGACTTGGCAACATAGGGCAGGATCGCATTGCCCCCCGCCGACCCCAGCGCCCCGGCAAAGCGCCGCTCGCCGTCCAGCAGGATCAGCGGCGTCATCGACGAGCGCGGACGCTTGCCCGGCGCGGGGGCGTTGACCGACAGCCGCCCCTGCGCGTCGCGCGGCTGGAGCGAGAAATCGGTCATCTGGTTGTTGAGGAAGAACCCATCGACCATCCGCCCCGACCCGAAGATCGACTCAACGGTGGTGGTCATCGACACGACATTGCCCTTCGCGTCGCCGACGATGAAGTGCGACGTGCCCATCGGCTCCAGCGTCCGGTCGCGCCCCGCGACCACTGCGCCCTCGGGCGTGCCCGCCACGGGCGCCGGCCCGGCAACCGCACCGATCAGCTTCGCACGCTCGCCGATATAGGCCGGGGCGAGCATCCCCGCGACTGGCACCTTGGCGAAGGCCGGATCGCCGACATAGCGATCGCGGTCCGCATACATCACCCGGCTGGCCTCGGCGAAGAGGAACCATGCCTGCGGATCGGTCGGCCCGCGCGCGGCGATGTCGGTGCGCTCCAGCAGCGCCATCAGCTGCAACAGCCCCACGCCGCTGGACGGCGGCGGCGGGGTGCAGACCAGATAGGTGCGATAGCTCCCGCACAGCGCCTCGCGCTTGACCGGGCGATAGGCCGCCAGATCGGCCATCGTCATCGTCCCGCCCAGCGGCGCCGCGTTGGTCCGCGCCACGATCCGCTGCGCAGTCGGCCCGGCGTACAGCGCCGCCACGCCCTCGCTCGCCAGCCGCTTGAGGAACGCGGCATAGGCCGGGTTGCGCAGCACGTCGCCGGTCTTCATCCGGCTGCCATCGGCATTGGTGAAATAGGCGACCGCGTCGGGCGCGCTGTTCTGTGGGAATCGCCCGGTCAGGAACCGCCCCAGCCGCGGCGAGATCGCAAAGCCCTGTTCGGCGACGCGCTCGGCATCGCCGAACAGCGTGCGCCACGCCAGCGCACCATGCTCGCGATGCGCCAGATCGAGCATCTTGACCGCGCCCGGCACCCCCGTCGCACGCCCGCTCACCACGGCGTCGAAGAACGACAGCGCCTTGCCGTCGGCGCCCAGGAACATCCCTTCGGACGCTCCCGCCGGCGCAGTCTCGCGCCCGTCATAGACCGACACCTTGCGCGTGCTCGCCTCATAATAGGTCATGAACGCGCCGCCCCCGACGCCCGAGCTTTGCGGCTCGACCAGCGAGAGCATCGCCTGCACCGCCACCGCCGCATCGACCGCGCTCCCCCCGCGCCGCAACACCGCCATCCCCGCTTCCGCCGCCAGCGGATTGGCCGCCGCGACGAAGATCTGCGGCACCCGCGCGCTCGGGGGCGCCTCGGCGACCGGGGCCTGCGTCGCGGTGCAGGCGGCCAATGCGAACGCGGCGAACGCCACCGCGGCTTTGCGGATCAACTGCATCGATGCTCCCGGAAGCGAGAATGCCCCTGCGCTTATCTCTCTCGCTATGTGTCTGAACCCGTGTCGTGCGCAACGGCGTTCGAGGGATAGCGCAAAGTCCGCCACGCCGTCCACGTCGACATCGCGGTGGACGCGCTCTAGGATGTTGCAATCGTGCAACGCTCCCGCCCACAAGGGGGCGTGTACGGCGAGAGAGGGACCGCAATGAGCCGAACGCTCGAACGTTTCGACAATCTGGTACAGATGTTCTTCACCCGCGCCGCGGAAAAGGGCGACGCGCCGTTCCTGTGGCGCAAGGCTGCGGGCACATGGCACCCCACGAGCTGGGCCGAGGCCGCGCGCCAGGTCGCCAGCCTCGCCACTGCGCTCCAGGCGCTCGGGCTGCGGCCCGGCGACCGCGTGATGCTGGTGTGCGAGAACCGCCCCGAATTCTGCATCACCGACCTTGCGATCATGGCGGCGGGCTGCGTGACCGTCCCCACCTACACCACCAACACCGAACGCGATCACCAGCATATCATCGAGAATTCGGGCGCCTGCGCGATCGTGGTGTCCAACGCCAGGCTCGCGCGCACGCTGCTCCCCGCCGCGATCCGCGCCTCCTCGGCGCGCATCGTCATAGGGATCGACGACGTCAACGTCGCGCAACAGGGCAGCCTGGAGTTCCATGACTGGCGCGCGCTGATCGCCCGCCACGATACGCCGCCCGCGACGATGGCCGCACTCGCGACCTTCGGGCGCGACGAGCTGGCGTGCATCATCTACACCAGCGGCACCGGCGGAAGCCCGCGCGGCGTGATGCAGCATCACGGCGCGATCCTCCACAATGTCGCGGGCTGCTGCACGATCATCTCGGAGGATTTCGGCTGGGAGGATGAAATATTCCTGTCCTTCCTCCCGCTCAGCCACGCCTATGAACATACCGGCGGCCAATATTTCCCGGTCGCGCTGGGCGGGCAGATCTATTATTCCGAAGGGCTCGAAAAGCTCGCCTCGAATATCGAGGAGGTCCGCCCGACGCTCATGGTCGTCGTCCCCCGCCTGTTCGAGGTCCTGCGCACCCGCATCACCAAGCAGGTCGAGAAACAAGGGCGCTTCCCCCAGTACCTGCTCGAAAAGGCCGTCGACCTGGGCAGCCGCCGCGCGGCGGGCAAGGCGACGCTGCTCGACAAGCCGATGGACCTGTTCCTCGGCGCGACGCTGCGGCCCAAGCTCGCGAAGCGCTTCGGCGGGCGGATCAAGGCGATGGTCTCAGGCGGCGCGCCGCTCAACCCCGAAGTCGGCATCTTCTTCCAGTCGCTCGGCATCACCTTCCTGCAAGGCTATGGCCAGACCGAGGCGGCGCCCGTCATCTCGTGCAACCGGCCCAAGGCGGGGCTCAAGATGGACACGGTCGGCCCGCCCCTCCCCGATGTCGAGGTCCGCATCGCCGCGGACGGCGAGATACTGGTGCGCGGCGAGCTGGTGATGCACGGCTATTGGCGCAACGACGAGGAGACCGCGCGCGTCCTCAAGGACGGCTGGCTCCACACCGGCGACATCGGGCTGATCGACGACAAGGGCCGCATCAAGATCACCGATCGCAAGAAGGATATCATCGTCAACGACAAGGGCGACAATGTCGCCCCGCAAAAGGTCGAGGGCATGCTGACGCTCCAGCCGGAGATCGCGCAGGCAATGATCGCGGGCGACAAGAAACCCTATATGACCGCCGTCATCGTCCCCGACACCGACTGGACGCAGGAATGGTGCGCCCGCTCCGGCACCCGCTGCGACTTCCGCTCGCTGGCGATGGACCCCGACTATAAGGCCTCGGTCGCCGCCGCGGTGGAACGGGTGAACCGCGACCTGTCGGTGACGGAGCGCGTGCGCAAGTTCATCCTGGCGGACGGCCCGTTCACGATCGAGAACGAGCAGCTGACGCCAAGCCTGAAGATCCGGCGGCATGTATTGCGGGAGGCCTATGGGGCAAGGCTCGACGCGCTGTATTGAGGGAGGCGGCGGCGGGAAGTGGTGGAAAGCGGTCATTGCCAAATGCGACGTTGGCCCGCGCTATGGCACATAAACGAAGTGCACTTTGAAATCGAAACCGCCAACTCGCTCGAAAACGTGAACATGCAAAACCAGGTCACTACATCCCTCCTCGACGGTGAATAAGTCTACCAGCACTTCCCAATATTCGAGTTGCCACTGGCAGACCGAGGTTTCCCAACTAGCGTCTGGGAGCGAGGTCAGTGTGCAGCCATAGTCATTGATATTTTGAACAATTCCAGCCGCCGTGGTATCGTCCAGCTGATCGACATCGGCGAGGCCAAGTAGGTTGAAGTTGCCATCTTTGAGCGCCTCCGCGATGTCCCGAAGCTTACTTCTCCATACTGACGGAACAGGATGCTCCTGCTCTTCGTCGTTCAGAATTGGAACTGGTGTACTCACAAGCCTGCGCTCCGAAATTGGCAACCGTTGCCGGTAACGAGGAAGGTTCGCACCATTCCAGACTGGCGGCAATCGGGCGATAGTGTTGAAAAACTCCTCGTCGGCCGATCACAGGACTTGGTGCTGAAATATCGATGCTATAGATGGCTGCCATTTGCAGTTTAACGCCTCTTTCGGCAGCGTTCACGAACTCATGTTGCCTAACATCGCTGTGGGTCGGCCGCTTACGGAGTTTTTCAACATTGGGTAATGGTCTGGCTGCTCTTCGATGGAGACCGATAGGATCGGCTCCGATGTAGAAGAGGAGAACGACCATGGATTACTATGCTGGCTTGGACGTGTCGCTGGAGAAGACGCACATCTGCGTCCTTGATCGTGACGGCACGGTGATACACGAGGTGACGGCGTCGTCATCAGCGGAGGCGATCTCGGCGGCCCTGGCCAAGGCCCCGGCGTGTACGCGTGTGGTGTTCGAGACGGGCCGCATGGCACCGATGCTCTACCATGGCTTGGCCGAACTGGGCGTGCCGGTTGTCTGCGTCGAGAGCCGGCAGGCATATCAGGCGCTGAAGACGCTGGCGACACACAAGACTGACCGCAATGATGCGCGTGGGCTGGCTCAGTTGGCGAGGACGGGCTTCTTTAAGCCCGTGCACGTGAAGTCGCTACCGGCACATGCGGTGCGCGCGCTGATCATCGCGCGCAAGAAGCTGGTCGGCCAGCGCGTCACGCTCGAGAACCAGATCCGTGGCCTCGCGGTCGTGTTCGGCGTCCGGTTGCCGCGTGGCCTCAGCCCCGCGTTCGTAGACCAGGTGATCGCCATGAGCGAAGGCATTGCGGGCCTGTCAGGCGCCATGCGAGGGCTCGTGGCGGCACGCCATGCCGTACTCGGCGCGATCGCGGCCATCGACGCCGACATGAAGAAGCTGGTTCGCGCGTCCGATGCGTGCCGCCGGCTGATGACCATCCCTGGCGTTGGGCAACTGACCGCGCTGGCGTTCACCGCCGCCATCGACGATCCGGGCCGCTTCCGCCGCTCGCGTGATCTCGGTGCCTATCTCGGACTGGTGCCGCGGCGCTACCAGTCGGGCGAGATCGACTATGTCGGCGGGATCTCCAAAGTTGGCGACCGACGCGTTCGAACCCTGCTCTATGAGTCGGCCAACGTCATGCTCACCCGCTACAAGGGCGATCTGAAGCTGAAGGACTGGGCGCTCGCCATCGCCAGGCGCTCGACCATGCGCAAGGCGCGGATCGCGCTCGCCCGACGCCTCGCCATCATCATGCACTCCATGCTCCGACACGGCACCGACTTCCGACCGGCCTAATCTCCGCCGACCAAGAGACAGGAGGCCGCACCGAGCTCCCGAGCGGGAGCAACGCCCGAGGGAGGGAGCAAATGATGGCGCCGATTCTGTAGCATGCGGCCGACCCGTCGACCGACTGCGCTTTCAACCAAGCCACGTTGCACCCAGCTGACCCCATCAAGTGCCGATATCGAGCACGCAGAGAACGCAGGCACCCAAAGGCACCCAATCCGCTCAGGACCGAGCAGCCAGACCTTGCCCTATTAGAGAACAGAATCGGGCGGGAGTTGTCGTTACGAAAATCCTCACCCGCCAGGGGGAGGTGGCGCCGAAGGCGCCGGAGGGGGAGGACGCACACACGGGGCGATATGCTTCCGCCCCCACCGTCAGGCTGCGCCTGCCACCTCCCCCTGGCGGGTGAGGATTGGAAAGACCGCTTGTGGGGCGATTCGAGCCTCACCAGCACCGCCCCATGACTAAGGAAACCCGGCGCTCGTCAGAACCCGCCTTTCGCGCCGCGATGCCGCTGCCATCGAACCCCCTCACCCCAACACCCGCCGGTAAAACCCCAGCGTAAGCGCCATCGCCTCCAGGAACAGCGCGGGGTCATAGCGCGGCCCCTCGTCGCGCAGAAAGGCGTGCTGGGCGTTCATCTCGTGCCAGGCATAGGACACGCCGGTCTCCTCCAGCCGCGCGCGGATCGCTTCGCGTCCGGCAAAGGGGATGTGCGGGTCCTGCCGGCCCCAGACGAACAGCATCTCCGCGTTCAGCTCGGCCATCCGCGCCATGCTGTCGTCGCAGCGGCCCTCGCCCAGCGTGCTCGAATGGATGTCGGTCGGGTAGAAGCACGCCGCCGCCGCCACGCGCGGGTCGAGCGCGGCGCGGTAGGCCAGATGCCCGCCCAGGCAGACTCCGAACGTCCCCAGCCGCCCGTTACACGCCGGATGTTCGGCCAGCGCGGTCAGCCCCGCCGCCGCATCGGCATCATAAGCCGCGACCGGCTTGGTAACCTTCAGCGCGTTGCCGCGATCGGTGCCCGCGGGATCATAGGCCAGAACCGTGCCCGCGGGCTCGTACTCATGATAGACCTCGGGCACCGCGACGATATAGCCATTGCCCGCGATCATCGCCGCCAGCCGCCGGATGGGCGCAGTGACCTGATAGATTTCGGAAAACAGCAGCACGCCGGGAAACCGCCCCTCGATCGCGGGCCGGAACAGATGCATCCGCATCGCCCCGCCGCCGGGCACGTCCACGTCCAGGATTTCGTCGCTGCGCAGGATCATCCGGGGTTCCTTGGGAGACCGGCCTTAAACGCCGGTGCCATAACGCTCCAGTTGCAGGTGAACGACGCCCCGCGTCGTTCAGATCAGGCCGGGGGCCTGATCGACCTGCAACTCGCTTGCGGGAGGGGGATTAAGAAGCCTCCCTGTTTCTTAGCCTTCTCCAGAGGGAGAAGGATAGCGCAGCTTGGCAGCGCGCTGCCTAGCGGAGCTTGGATGAGGGGATGCGCTCTCGAGTGGGTGATCCCCTCACCCAGCTCCGACTAAGCCTTCGCTTTCAGCGAAGACCAAGTCTGCGCAACCCTCTCCCGACGGGAGAGGGAAAGAGGCCTATTTCGCGTCCTTCTCCGGCACCACCGCCAGCGTCCAGTCCTTGTCGGGCCGCAGATATTTCGCCGCCAGCGCCTGCAGCTCCAGCGGCGTCACGCGGGTATAGTCGATCGCCAGCGTATCCACCGCCGCCAGGATCGCGGGGTCCTGGCTGCCGCCTTCGACCAGCCGCATCCAGAACATGTTGCCGCTCGACTGGCGGAGGATCTGTTGCTTGAGCGGAGTCAGCGCGCGGTTGAGTTCGTCGAGGTCGATCGGCTTGGCGACCAGATCGGCGGCAATCGCGCGCGACAGTTCGAAGAAGAACGCCGTCTTGTCGGGCGGGACCAGCCCCAGCGCGATCATCTTGCCGCCGCTCTGCATCCCCGTCGGCCACTGGCTGGCGACGTTGGGCGAATAGCTCACCCCCGCCTGGCTGCGCAGCTGGTCGATCATCCGGTCGCGGAACACCGCCGCCAGCACTTCGAGCTTGCGACTCTCGGCGATGCCCGCGGTGCCGCCGCCGGTGGGCCAGGCGATCACTGCCGCCGCCTGGTCGGGCTTGCCGGTGTGGGTGCGCACCACCGGCGTATCGCGATGCGCGGGGAACGGCGCTTCGGGCGTCAGCGTGGGCGGAGCCTTGCGCGGCTTGAGCGCGCCGAACGTCTCGCCCACGGCCTTCACGGTCGCCTCGGCATCCATGTCGCCGAACACTTCGACTTCGATCGGCCCGGTCGCCAGCAGCGGCTCCCACAGCTTGCGGAACGCCGCCGGGGTGATCGATTCGATCGTCTTGCGATCGGGGATGCCGAAACGCGGATCGCCCGAATGGAGCAGCTTTTCCAGGTCGCGCGACAGCACCGCGTCGGGCGATGCCGACAACCCGGCATAGCCCGACAGGATGCCCGCTCGCGCGCGCAGCACCGGGTTCGGGTCCCATGCCGGCGCCGCCAGCTTGGTCGCGAACAGCCGGAGCTGGTCGTTCAGATCGGCCTTGTTGGTCTGGCCGTTCAGCGTGAACGCATTGTCGTCGGTGCCGAAGTTGAAGCCGATCTGGCGATTGCCGGTCAGCGCGTCCAGCTCCTCCTGCCCGAACGGGCCGACGCCGCTCGCCGCCAGCGCCATGTCCGCCGCCCAGGCGGGCGACGGCTTGGCGGGAAGCGCGTTGAGCCCGCGCCCGAAGCGGACATTGACATAGACCTTGCCGACTTCGGACGAATCGGAACGCATCAACAGCGTCACGCCGTTCGAATAGACGACCTTCTCGATGCCGGTATCCGCCACCGCGGGCGCACGGCTCACCACCGTCGCCGGCTTGCCCAGCCTGGGGAGCTGGTCGAAGCTGACATTGCCCAGCGCCTTGCGCTTGCCGCTCGCGACGACATCGGTCTGGAGCGCCGCCGTGACCCTGGTCACCAGCTGGGGATCGGGGGTGTGGGTGTTGACCAAAGCGCGCGTCGCGGTGCCCTGGAACACGCGCTTCGATGCTTCCTGCACCGTTTCGGGGGTGAACATCTTGGCCGCGATCGCGCCCTTGAAGATGTCGTAGCTGGCCTCGGGCGTCGTCACCGTCTCGTTGATGTCGACGGCCTGGATCAGCTCGTCGGACAGGCTCGCGCCCGATTCGACCGCAGCGGTATTGATCCGCTGTTCCATCTGCGCGCGGATTTCGGCGAGTTCGCGGTCGATCTCGGCCTGAGTCGGCGGCGCGGCCTGCGCGTCGGCGATCACCCCGCGCACGTCGCGCAGCGCGGTTTCCCAATCCTCGCCGGTCGGCAGCACCTGCACCGTGGTCACATTCGCCGATCGCGCGATGTCGCTCAGATCGGCGCCCGCCGCGAGGAACGATCCGCCCGATCGCGCCCGCGATTCGAGCCGGCGGTTGATGATGCGGATCGCGACCATGTCGACCATCCGCTTCTGGTTGAAGATCACCGTGTCGGCAAAGACCGTCCAGGGGCGCACGATCGCCATCATCGCCATCGGCTGCATCGCCGATTCGACCAGGCTCGCGGCAACCGGGTGATCGGCCGAGGGCTCACCGAACTTCGGAGTCTCGGGCGCGGGGCCGGTGCCCTTCCAGTCGGAGAAATATTTGGCGACCAGCGCCTCCATCTGCGCGGGCTCGGCGTCGCCGATCACGATCACGACGGCACGCTCGGGGCGATACCAGCGATCGTGGAAGGCCTGCACGCTCTCGGGCGTCGCGGCGAGCAGCGTCTCGGTCGTGCCGATCGGCTCGCGCTCGGCCAGCGGCTGGCCCGCGAACATCAGGTCGAACAGCGCCTGCTGCATCCGCACCTGCGGCCCCGGCTGCTCGCGCTGTTCGGCGAGCACCACCGGGCGCTCGGCGGTCAGCGCCTGCTGGGTGATCGCCGGGCCGCTCATCATCCCCGCGAGGATCTTGAAGCTCTCGTCCAGCCCCGTCGGCGTCGCCATCGGCAAGTCGAGCTTGTAGACGGTCTGGGTAAAGGTCGTGCTGGCGTTGCTGTCGCTGCCGAAGGTGACGCCCAGCCGCTGCCAGATGCGCTTCGACTCGCCGTCGGGCACGTGGACCGATCCGCGGAAGCTGAGATGCTCGAGCAGATGCGCGAAGCCGCGCTCGCTGTCCTTCTCCATCAGCGAACCCGCATCGATCCGCACGCGCACCGACACCTGCCCCGGCGGCACGCCGTTCCTGCGCACCGCATAGCGCACCCCGTTGGGCAGCCGCCCGAACGTCCACGCATCGTCATGGACGAGGTCGCTGCCCTTGTAGAGCCAGGGATCGTCGGCGGTCTGCACCGGGCGCGGGCCGGAGGGCGCCGGAGTCGGGGCGGGAGCAGCGGTCTGCGCCTGGACCGGCAGTGCCGGCGAGAGGGTGACGAGCGCGAGCGAGGCGAAGAGCGGGAACCGCAAGGTACGAAGCATGGACACTCATCTAATGGCGATCCGCCCGGCATGCCAGCGCGTACCTTTCGCGCAGGTGTACGGACCCACTGTGGCCGAAAGGCTTCAGCAATCCGGAAACCCCGAACAGCCCCGCAATCGCCATGTTTTGGCCCCGACTCGAGAATTAATCCTGCATTCGCGATGGGTTGCGGCAAAAATGCCTGCCCGCCGCGCAGGGGGACGACAAGGATGACGGTGACGCTCGACTCGCGCAAAGGCGCCGCTTTCCGGCACTTCGACTCGGCGGTGACGGCACCCGATCCGGCGGGCGCATTCACTCCCGCGGCGCTGGCCCCCGGTCGCGACCGGCCCTGGTTCCTGCGCCATGGCACGCCCCTGCGCGGCGCGCTGGATCGCATCGTTGCCGCATCGTCGCTGGTGTCCAACGCCCCGGTGCTCGACATGCGCGACTTCGGCTGGACACAATTGCTGCGCGACCATTGGCCAGCGATTCGCGACGAGGCGGTCGCCGCCGCACGCGAACCGCGCCGCGCGCCGTCGCTCGCGCGGGTCCCGCCCGATCCCCGCGCGATCGGCATATGGCGCGCCTTCTTCCTATGGGGCCATGGCTATCGCATCGCCGAGAATCTCGATCGCTGCCCGGTGACTGCCGGGGTGGTCGCGCGGATTCCGGGGCTGAACAGCGCATTCTTCTCGGTCCTCGCCCCCGGCACGCACCTCCCCCCGCATCGCGGCGTGACCAAGGGGCTGATCACCTGCCATCTCGGGCTGGTGGTGCCGCGCGACGGCGACGTGCGGATGCGCGTGGGCGACCGGGTGGTGCGCTGGGCCGAGGGCGAGACTCTGGTGTTCGACGACACCTATGACCATGAACTGTGGAACGACAGCACGGGCACGCGCGTCGTCCTGCTCCTCCAGTTCCGCCGCCCGCTGCGCCAGCCGGGGCGCTGGCTGGCCGACACGCTGCTCGGCATGCTGCCCCGCTGGAATGCCGCGCTGACGGCACTGGAGCGACAGGCGCCCGCGCAATCGGCAAAGGTTCGCAGTTGAAACCCCGCCCGCCGCACCCGAAATAGGCGCGATGGACAGCAGCAACGGCGCCGAACGCAGCCAGGCATGGCGCGAGTTCCGCAGGATGATGATCGTCATCGCGCTGTGCGGCGTCGCGATGGTCGCGGGCGCGCTCTGGTATCTCTCGCTCTACGGGCCGCTCTATCCGTCGATGGTGATCGCCACGGTCGGCGGCGTGTTCGTCTCGACGCTGCTCGGCTGCGGGCTGTTCGCCGCGGCGTTCTTCAGCGACAAGAGCGGGCACGACCGCAATGTCGGCGAGGCCACGCGCACGACCGACACGGGCGAGGACTGAGCGGCAACCCAGCGTTTCCGCACGGGCGCTTGATCCGCAGCCGCCAAGCGCCCACATCGCGGGCATGTTGATCGAGACCGAACCCACTCCGAACCCCGCGACGCTGAAGTTCCTGCCCGGTCGTACCGTGATGGAAGCCGGCACCCGCGACTTCGCCAGCCCCGAGGATGCCGAAGCCTCGCCGCTCGCCGATGCGCTGTTCGGACTTGGCGACGTGACCGGCGTGTTCTTCGGGCGCGACTTCATCTCGGTCACCGCGGCGCCCGGCGTCGAATGGCCGATGCTCAAGCCCGATGTGCTCGGCATCCTGCTCGACCATTTCTCCGCCAACATGCCGCTGTTCCGCGCCGGCAGCGCCGCGGAAATCGCGGTTCCGCCAGAGGGCAGCGAATTTGGCGACGATCCCGCCGATGCCGATATCGTGGCGCAGATCCGCGAGCTGATCGAAACCCGCATCCGCCCCGCGGTCGCCAATGACGGCGGCGACATCGTCTATCGCGGCTTCGACGCGGGCAAGGTCTATCTCCAGATGCAGGGCGCCTGTTCGGGCTGCCCCTCGTCCACCGCGACGTTGAAGAACGGGATCGAGCAATTGCTCAAACACTACGTCCCCGAAGTCACCGAAGTCCGCGCGATCTAACCGCGCTCCCCTCCAGACAAGGACCGAATACATGGCGCAACCCCTGGACGATGCAGGGCTGGATACGATATTTCGTACCGCACGCAGCTTCAACGGCTATACCGACCAGCCGGTGACCGAAGCCGATATCCACGCCATCTACGACCTGCTCAAAATGGGGCCGACCTCGGTCAACCAGCAGACGGCGCGGTTCGTGTGGATCACCAGCCAGGAGGCCAAGGACAAGCTGGCCGACTTGTCGAGCGGCTCCAACGCCGAAAAGATCCGCAAGGCACCCGCCAGCGTGATCATCGCCACCGACCTCGATTTCCACGAACAGCTTCCCTGGCTGTTCCCGCATGCGCCCGATGCGAAGAACTGGTTCGCCGATCCGGCATCGCGCGAAGTCCATGCGTTTCGCAATTCGTCGCTCCAGGGCGCCTATTTCATCATCGCGGCGCGCGCTTTGGGCCTGGATACGGGTCCGATGTCGGGATTCGACAATGCAAAGGTTGACGCGGCGTTCTTCAGCGACCAGCCCCGCGTGAAATCCAACTTCATCTCTACGCTGGGCCATGGTGATCCCTCCACAGTCTTTGGCCGGCTCCCCCGGCCCGAATTCGAACGGTTCAACCGCGTCGTCTGAGACGCGTCCGACGCTCGTCATCGAAACCGCGACGGCGGCGTGCTCGGTCGCGCTGCTCGTTGGCGGTGTCGTGACCGCCCGCGCGCACGACGTCGTCGGGCGCGGCCATGCCGAGCGGCTGGTGCCGATGATCGCGAGCCTGCCGGGCCAGGGCCGCGCGCCGCGCATCCTCGTCGATGTCGGCCCCGGCAGCTTCACCGGAGTCCGCGTCGGGCTGGCGGCGGCGATCGGGCTTTCGATTGGTTGGCAGGCACAGGTCGCGGGCTATTCCTCGCTCGCGCTGCTCGCCGCGGCGGCGTTCGACGCCGATCCGGCGCTGGCCCGACTTGCCGTCGTGCTCGAAGGCGGGCACGGTGAAGTCTTCATGCAGGGGTTCGCTTCCTCCCGGCCTGATGGCCTGCTTGCCGACGGCCCGTTGCGGTCGCTGCTCCCCGCCGATGCGCTCGCGGCGCTCGATGGGCGCCCTGCGATCGGCAGCGGCATCCGCCGCCTCGCCGCGCTCGATCCCGCCGCCGATCTGCGCGAGGCGCTTCCCGACGCTGGCGATGCCCGCCTGCTCCCGCCCGCCTTCGCCACGCTGCCGCCGCGCCCGATCTATGGCCGCGCACCCGACGCGCGCACGCTGGCCGAACGGGGGCTGGCATGAGCACCGCGGTCAACCTCACCGAATTGCGCGAAGGCGGCGTCCAGGACGTGCCCTCGGTCGCGGCGATCATGCAGGCGGCGTTCGATCCCCGCTATGGCGAGGCATGGACCAACGCCCAGTGCCTGGGGATGCTGTCGCTGCCCGGCGTGTGGCTGGTCGTCGCCAGCGTCGACGGCGTCGATTCCGGCTTCGCGCTGTCGCGTTCGACCGGCGACGAGGCCGAGCTCCTCCTGCTCGCCACGCGTCCGGCGGCGCGGCGGCGCGGCGTTGCCGGGGCACTTCTCCGCGCGGTGATCGCCGAAGCGCGCGCCCGCGACGTCGAAAAGCTGCATCTAGAGGTCCGCGCGGGCAACGATGCCGTCCGGCTATACCGTCGCGAAGGTTTCGAGAAGGTCGGCGAACGCCGCGCCTACTATAGAGGAAAGACCGGGCAGGTGTTCGACGCGCAGACATTCTCGCGGACGCTCGCCTGATTTTTGCTGCAACTGCTGTCTAATCACTTGCGCTCGTGGCCGAATGGTCCGATAGCGCGGCGCAGGCGGCAACCTATAGTCGCCCTCAATGGGTCGAAAGGAATATCATGGAAGCTTCTTCGGACACGCATGAAACGTTGATCACGCTCACCGCCGATATTGTTGCAGCACATGTCAG
Source organism: Sphingomonas hengshuiensis (assembly GCF_000935025.1). Classification (NCBI taxonomy): domain Bacteria; kingdom Pseudomonadati; phylum Pseudomonadota; class Alphaproteobacteria; order Sphingomonadales; family Sphingomonadaceae; genus Sphingomonas; species Sphingomonas hengshuiensis. The sequence goes on along the minus strand of NZ_CP010836.1, from coordinate 5,135,486 downwards.
CAATAACAGCGTCGCGGTTTCTGATCTTCCGGTGCTCATCCAGAACGTGCACTCCGCGCTGACCGGCCTTGGCGGCATCCCCGTCGAGCCTGAAGTGAAGCAGGAGCCTGCGGTCTCGATCCGTGCATCGGTCAAGCCCGACTTCATCGTCTGCCTCGAGGACGGCAAGAAGCTGAAGATGCTCAAGCGCCACCTGATGACGCACTATCAGATGACCCCGGAGCAGTACCGCGCCAAGTGGAGCCTGCCCGCCGACTATCCGATGGTCGCCCCCAATTATGCAGAGCAGCGCCGCACGCTCGCCAAGAAGATCGGTCTGGGCACGAAGCGCCGCAAGCGCGTCTGAACCAGCGCACCGCGCCGATTTGCAACGCCGGTCCCGGGGGATATGCCCGGGGCCGGCGTTTTGCGTCGGGCTGCCCTTCCCCCACCGCATCATTGCCGTTACATCGGGCAAATGCCGCGCAAGATTGATCTAGAACAGCTCTGCCACGACAAGGGGCTCCGCATCACCGAGCAGCGCAAGGTGATTGCCCGTGTGCTGTCCGACGCCGAAGACCATCCCGACGTCGAAAAAGTCTATGAACGCGCCTCGGCGATCGATCCGGGCATTTCGATCGCGACGGTGTATCGCACCGTGCGGCTGTTCGAAGAGGCCGGGATTCTCGACCGCCACGATTTCGGCGATGGCCGCGCGCGCTATGAACCCGCACCCGAGGCGCATCACGATCACCTGATCGATGTCGAGACGGGCAAGGTCATCGAATTCGTCGATCCCGAGCTCGAACTGCTCCAGAAGCAGATCGCCGAGCGGCTGGGCTTCCGCCTCGTCGATCACCGGATGGAGCTCTATGGCGTCGCACTCGACCGCAAGGGCTGACGCCGCCGAGGGCAACCCGCCACCGCTGACCGGCATCGAACAGGCGCGGCTATGGTTGCGCGTGGCGATGCTTGGCGGCGCAGTCGCGCTGTTCGTGCCGCTCCATTATCTGTTCCGGCTGTTCCGCCTGCCCTCGCCCTGGCCGCGCCATTTCCTCGGCACTGCCGCGCGGATCGCGGGTGCGCGCGTCCGCTGCGTCGGCACGCCGCTGAAGCGCGATGTATTCTATGTCTCCAACCATCTGAGCTGGATCGATATTCCGGCGCTGGGCGGCGCCAGCGGCACCGCCTTCGTCGCCAAGGCGGAGATCGGCACCGCGCCGATCGTGGGCTGGCTCGCGGGGCTCAACCGCACCGTCTATGTCAAGCGCGAGAACCGGCTCGGCGTCGCCGAACAGATCAACCAGCTCCGCGACGCGCTCATCGACAACTGGGCGATCACGGTGTTCCCCGAAGGAACCACCACCGACGGCAAATCGCTGCTCCCGTTCAAGACGCCGATGCTCCGCGTGCTGGAGCCCCCGCCGCCCGGCGTGATGGTCCAGCCGGTGCTGCTCGATTATGGCGATGCGGGCGAGGATATTGCCTGGATCGGCCAGGAACGCGGCGTCAGCAACGCCCGCCGCATCCTCGCGCGCCGCGGCAGCTTTGCCCTGCGCGTCCATTTCCTCGAGCCCTTCTTCCCGGCGGACTTCCCGGGCCGCAAGGCAATCGCCGCCGAAAGCCGCCGCCGCATAGAGGCGGCGCTGATCGCCACGCTCGGCCACCCCTTACGCCCCTTCCGCTACGCTGAGGAAGCGATCGGGTACAAGGGCAGCCCCGCGGGCTGAGGCGTCACGCCCCCCTCCCTTCCCGTCATGCTGAACTTGTTTCAGCATCCAACCCGCACACCGGATGCCCGTCGGTCGATGCGTACCAGCCCCACCAAATCTAATCTCCAGGAGACAGTGGCTCGGCAATGCCCAGCCCCGAGGCCAGATCATTCCATTCGGGATTGGCGCGCTCGATCAAGTTGAGCTTCCACTCGCGATGCCAGCGCTTCAACTGTTTCTCTCGTGCAATTGCGCCGTCCATCGCTTCGCAGGTCTCGAAATAGACAAGCCTTTGGACGTTGTAGCGCGCGACGAATCCGGCGGTTACCCCATTGCGATGCTGATATAGTCGGCCAGGAAGGTCAGACGTGACTCCGATATACAGCGTCCCCCGAGGCCGACTCGCCAAAATGTAGACGCATGGAGTCCGCTCTCGCATGGCCGCAAATTTGCCGCGCCTTGGATGCTGAAACAAGTTCAGCATGACAGAGGTTTTGGCTATAGCGCCGCCCAATGAAACCATCCCCCAAAACCTATCACGTCAAGTCGTTCGGCTGCCAGATGAACGTCTATGACGGCGAGCGCATGGCCGAGTTGATGGCCGCGCAGGGCCTGACCGCCGCCGCCGACGCGGGCAGTGCCGATCTCGTGGTGCTCAACACCTGCCACATTCGCGAAAAGGCGACCGAGAAAGTCTATTCGGACATCGGCCGGCTGCGCAAACATGGCAAGGACCCGATGATCGCCGTCGCCGGCTGCGTCGCGCAGGCCGAGGGCGAGGAGATCGTCCGCCGCGCCAAGGTCGACGTCGTCGTCGGCCCGCAAGCGTATCACAACCTCCCCCAGCTCGTCGCCGATGCCGCGGCGGGCAAGGCCGCGCTAGACACCGACATGCCGATCGCCAGCAAGTTCGGCGCGCTCCCCCGGCGACGCAAGGTCGGCCCCTCGGCCTTCCTGACCGTGCAGGAAGGGTGCGACAAATTCTGCACCTATTGCGTCGTCCCCTATACCCGCGGCGCCGAAGTCAGCCGCCCCTTCGCGGCGATCGTCGACGAGGCAAAGGCGCTGGTCGATGCCGGCGCGCGTGAGATCACGCTGCTGGGGCAGAACGTCAATGCATGGGACGATGCCGAGGGCACCGGGCTCCACGGGCTGATCGCCGCGCTCGACCGGATCGAGGGGCTGGCGCGCATCCGCTATACCACCAGCCACCCCAACGACATGCGCGAAGGGCTGATCCGCGCGCATGCCGAGGTCGAAAAGCTGATGCCGTTCCTGCATTTGCCGGTCCAGTCGGGCAGCGACCGGGTGCTCAAGGCGATGAACCGCAGCCACAGCCGCGACTCGTACCTGCGCATCCTCGACCGCGTCCGCGCCGCGCGGCCCGACATCGCGCTGTCGGGCGACTTCATCGTCGGCTTCCCAGGCGAAACCGATGCCGAGTTCGAAGCGACGCTCAGCCTCGTCGACGCGGTCGGCTATGCCCAGTGCTTCAGCTTCAAATACAGCCCCCGCCCCGGCACCCCCGCCGCCGACATGGCCGATCAGATCGCGGCGGAGGTGATGGACGAGCGCCTCCAGCGGCTCCAGGCATCGCTCAACCGGCATCAGGCCGCCTTCAACGCCGCGACGGCGGGGCGGACCTGCCCGGTGTTGATCGAACGGACGGGCAAGCTCCCCGGCCAGATGCTCGGCAAGTCGCCCTGGCTGCAATCGGTCCATCTGCTGACCGATGCGAAGATCGGCGACCTGATCGACGTCGAAATCGTCCGCGCCGACCCCAATTCGCTGAGCGGGGTGCAGCGGGCCCGCGTCGCCGCCTAGGCAACGCTTCCTCACCGAATTTCCGCTGTCCTACATGCGCCTTGTCTGCCATCCTGCGGCGCACGACATGCGCCACGGAACCCCTCGCCCTGCTCCCGGTTACGCCGTTATCGTCTCGCCGAACTTCCGTATCGTATATGCGTCAACTTCGTAAACTTTGCCCCGCCCCGAAAGGACCGCATGAGCCGCAAGCCTGTCCAAGCCCAGTCTGGTGAGCGGTCGCGCACCGAGGTCAATTTCGACAAGCCCCAGCTCCTGCCGCAACTCTTCGGCGAGTATGACAGCAACCTCCTCGCGCTGGAGGAACGGCTGGGCGTCTACATCCACGCGCGCGGCCAGCGTGTGGTGATCGAGGGGTCGGCAGAGGCGGTGGCGCATGCCCGCGAAGTGCTCCAGGAGCTCCATACCCGCGTCATCCGCGGCGAGGATATCGATACCGGGCTGATCGAAGCGGTGATCGCGATGTCGAGCGAACCAACGCTCACCGGCATCCTGCGCGCCGAGGCGCCGGGCGGCAGCCCGGCCGGCAATGGCGGCAATGGCGGCGGGCTGATGATCCGCACCCGCAAGAAGACGATCGTGCCGCGTTCGGTGACGCAGACGCACTACATGCGCGAACTCATGTCGAACGACATGATCTTCGCGCTCGGGCCGGCAGGGACGGGCAAGACCTATCTGGCGGTGGCGCAGGCGGTGGCGCAGCTCATTACCGGCAGCGTCCAGCGGCTGATCCTGTCGCGCCCGGCGGTCGAGGCGGGCGAGCGGCTGGGCTTCCTGCCCGGCGACATGAAGGAAAAGGTCGACCCCTATCTCCGCCCGATCTACGACGCGCTCTATGATTGCCTGCCCGCCGAACAGGTCGAGCGCCGGATCGCCAGCGGCGAGATCGAGATCGCGCCGATCGCCTTCATGCGCGGGCGCACGCTGGCGGATGCTTTCGTGATCCTCGACGAGGCGCAGAACACCACCCCCGCGCAGATGAAGATGTTCCTCACCCGCTTCGGCCAGAACAGCCGGATGGTGATCTGCGGCGACCCGAACCAGACCGACCTCCCCGGCGGCCCCCCCGCCTCCGGCCTCAACGACGCGGTGTACAAGCTCGACGGGATCGAGGGGATCTCGATCGTCCGCTTCGGCGTCCACGACGTCGTCCGCCACCCGATCGTCGGGCGGATCGTCAACGCCTATGAGGGGCCGGGTTCTTGAAGCACGGGATATCCCGGCCTATGTTCGGGATATCCCATCGGAGACGCGGCATGGCATCGCTGTATATCAAGGATCAGGAAGCCAACGCGCTCGCGGAGCGGCTCGCAGCAGAGCGTGGGCTCACCAAGACTGCTGCGGTCAAGCTGGCGCTGCGCCACGAACTGGAGCGTCGCGCCGCGCCGCCGCCCGTCGAGGATCGCCGCCCCTTGCGCGAACGCATGATTGATTTCTGGGAACGGCATCCGCTGCCGCCAACGCTTGGGCCGCCAGCTGACAAGGCTTTTTTTGATTCGCTCTCGGACGACCTGTGACCTGGTTCGTTGATGCGTCAGCGATCGTCGCAATTTTGGGTTTAGAAGAGGATTGGCAAAAATTGGCTGATGTCCTGGACGAGTATCCCAGGCGCCTCTGGTCTCCGATTTGCCATTGGGAAAGCGCCGTTGCCCTGGCCCGGCGGCTTCGTACCTCGACCCAACACGCCGAAATGATAGTCTCCGATTTCGCAGAGTCCAATCGCTTCGATCTCGTTCCCATCGGTATGGGGGAATGCAGGTTGGCCCTTGAGTCTTGGTTCCGCTACGGCAAGCGCTCCGGCCATCCTGCCCGTCTCAACATGGGGGATTGCTTCGCCTATGCCTGCGCCAAGACCCATGGCGCCCGCCTGCTCTACAAGGGCGACGACTTCTCTCACACGGACCTTGCCTGATGCTTGACGTCGCCGCGCTTCGCGAAGCCGATTGGCCCGAACTCGATTGGGACGCGCTCGCCGCGCGTGCCGTCGAAACCGCGATCCGCCAGACCCCCTATGCCGAATGGCTCGGCTGGCCGACCGCGATCGAAGTCGCGGTACGGCTGACCTCGGATGACGAGGTCCAGGCACTCAACCGGCAATATCGCGACAAGGACAAGCCGACCAACGTCCTGTCCTTCCCGATGATCCAGCCCGATCTGCTGGAAAGCGTGACGCAGAACAGCGACGACGGCGAAGTATTGCTCGGCGACATCGTTCTTGCGCACGGCGTCTGTGCGGGCGAGGCGGTGGAGCGTGAGGTTTCTGTGCAGGATCATGCCACGCACCTGATTGTCCACGGCATGCTGCATCTGCTAGGCTATGACCATATGGGGGACGCCGAGGCCGAGGCGATGGAAGACATGGAGCGCGCCGCGCTCGACCAGCTTGGCCTGCATGATCCGTACCCCGTGCGCGAGGACTGAACACGACCATGGCCGACGGCCCCAGTAGCACCGCCACAGGTGGCGACTCTAGTAACGACAGCGGCGGCATATGGCGGGGAATCCGCACGCTCCTGTTCGGCGACGACCATGGCGACACGCTGCGCCACCGGCTCGAAGACGCGATCGACGAGCATGAGGAGGATGGCGGCAAGGCGCCGGCGGGCGACCTCGCCCCGATCGAGCGCCAGATGCTGCGCAACCTCCTCCATTTCGGCGAGCGCGACGCAGGCGATGTCGGGGTGCCCCGCGCGGACATCGTCGCGGTGGACGAAGCGACCAGCTTCGCCGATCTCGTCGCGCTGTTCGCCGAGGCCGGGCATAGCCGCCTGCCGGTGTATCGCGAGGAACTCGATACGATCATCGGCATGGTCCATATCAAGGACGTGTTCGCGATCCTCGCCGCCGGTGCCCCGCACCCGCCGAGCATCGCCGACCTGATCCGCCAGCCGCTCTATGTTCCCCAATCGATGGGCGCGCTCGACCTGCTGGCGCAGATGCGCGGGTCACGGACGCATCTCGCCATCGTGCTCGACGAATATTCGGGGACGGAAGGACTGATCACGATCGAGGATCTGATCGAGGAGATCGTCGGCGAGATCGAGGACGAGCATGACGACGCGCCGACCGCGCTGCTGGTGCCGATCGAGGGCGGCGGCTGGGAAGCAGATGCCCGTGCCGAGCTGGAGGACGTGGCCGAGATCATCGATCCTCGCCTCGCCGAGGTCGAGGAAGACATCGATACTCTGGGCGGGCTCGCCTTCGTGCTCGCGGGGCATGTCCCCGCCCCGGGCGAATGCCTGCACCATCCCAGCGGCTGGACGTTGGAAGTGGTCGAGGGCGATTCGCGCAAGGTCACGCGCCTGCGCCTCCACCCGCCCGCGCCGCGCACCGAATCCGAGGAATAGACGATGCTCAAGCGTATCCTGATCGTGCTGGGCATCCTCGCCGTCGCGGCGGCGGGGCTGTTCTTCTGGTACGGCCAGCCGGACGAGGCGCAGCTTAGCGAACAGGCGGTCACAGGGCGCATCCCCCAGCTTGGCACCGCGCGGCCGCAGGACATACCGACCATCGGCATCGCCAAGCCGGTCGGCTGGGCCGAGGGCGCCAAGCCGACGCCCGCCGCGGGGCTCCAGGTCGCGGCCTTTGCCGACAAGCTCGATCATCCGCGCTGGCTGTACCGGCTGCCCAATGGCGACGTGCTGGTCGCCGAGACCAATTCGCCGCCGCGTGAGGGCGGCGGGATCACCGGCTGGATCATGGGGCTGCTGCTCGGCCAGGCGGGCGCCGACGTGCCTTCGCCCAACCGCATCACGCTGCTGCGCGACACCAATGGCGACGGCGTGGCGGACCAGCGCTCGGCGCTGCTGACCGGGCTCAACTCGCCCACCGGCATGGCGCTGGTCGGGAATTGGCTCTATGTCGCCAACACCGATGCGCTGGTGCGCTATCCGTTCACGCCCGGCCAGACGCAGATCACCGCCAAGCCCGAGAAGATCATCGACCTGATGGGCGGCGGCAATCACTGGGCGCGCAACGTCGTCGCCGCGCCCGACGGCAAGAGTCTGTATGTCAGCGTCGGATCGGCGTCGAACATCGCCGAAAACGGGCTGGAGGCCGAGGGGCAGCTCTATGTCGACGGCACCCCCAGCGCGCGAGGCCGTGCGCTGATCCTCCAGGTCTTCCCCGACAGCAAATCCGCCCGCGTCTATGCCTGGGGGCTGCGCAATCCCAACGGCATGGCGTTCGAGCCGCATTCGGGCCAGCTCTGGACCGTCGTCAACGAGCGCGACATGCTGGGGTCGGACATGCCCCCCGATTACCTGACCCAGGTCGATTTCGGCGCCTTTTACGGGTGGCCGTGGAATTATTGGGGCGGCTATGTCGACAAGCGCGTCACCCCCGAACGCCCCGACCTGCGCGAATATACCAAGCGCCCCGATTTCGCACTGGGCGCCCACACCGCACCACTGGGCCTGACCTTCGCGACCGACGCGAAGCTGGGTGGCACTTTCGCCAATGGCGCGTTTGTCGGGCTCCACGGATCGTGGAATCGCAAGCCGCTGTCGGGATATAAGGTCGTCTATATTCCCTTTGGCGACAATGGCTTCCCCGCCAAGGGCGCGAAGCCGGTCGACCTGCTCACCGGCTTCCTCGCCACGGACGGCAAGACGACGCGCGGGCGCCCGGTTGGGGTCATCACCGACGCGACGGGCGCGCTGCTGGTCGCCGACGATGTCGGCAACCGCATCTGGCGGGTAAGCGCGGCGAAGTAGCCTCTTTCCCTCTCCCGCTCGGAGAGGGAGGGAGCCGATGCAATCGGCGGAAGGGTGAGGGTGACAGGGTAGAGCGCATCGCCCTCACCCTCCCGCCGCCGTTGGCGGCTCCTTCCCTCTCCCGCTGGGAGAGGGACCGTAACCACCCCTACTCCAGCAACTTAGGCCCCTTCTCGGCCAGTTTCTCGCGGATCTTCGCCGCGAACAGCGCGAGCATCGGCGGCAGATCCACGACCGCATGGACGCGGTCGTCATACACTTCGAGCCGGCTCGCCACCTTCTGCCCCATCGCGCTGACGCTGAAATGGAGGACGTCGCCGTCCCAGGCCTGCTCGACATGCCCGCCGCCGGGGAACAGGTCGGCGAGCTTGCCGACTCCGCCGGCCAGCCGGGCGCGTACCGCGTCGCGCCCCAGCTTGTGCGGGATGTCGAGGGTGATCGGATCAGCCATTATCGGGCGAACAACATTGCATCGTCTCCAAACGCCTTGAACTCCAGTGCGTTGCCACTGGGATCGCAAAAGAACATCGTCGCCTGCTCGCCGACCTGCCCCTTGAACCGGACATGCGGCGCGATCCCGAACGGCACGCCTGCCGCCTCGACTCGCGCAGCCAGCGCTTCCCAGTCGGCCATGGTCAGCACCACGCCGAAATGCGGCACCGGCACGTCATGCCCGTCGACCGGGTTGGAAACCGCCACCGCCCTGGCGCCCGCATCGAGATGGGCGACGATCTGGTGCCCGAAAAAATCGAAATCGATCCAGCGCTCCGACGAGCGCCCCTCGGCACAGCCCAGCACCCCGCCATAAAAGCCGCGCGCGGCGGCGAGGTCATGGACCGGAAAGGCGAGGTGGAAGGGGCGCAGCGTCATGCCCGGGCCCTAACAAATCCTCCCCAGCATGGGGAGAGTTTGTTAGGGGCAGGCCCCATGTCGCACCGTCCCATGCTCGTCGCGCTCGCCGCCGGTCTCCTGTCGGCGACGGGATTCGCCCCGCTCGACTGGTGGCTGGTCGCCCTGCTGTGCTTCGCCGCGCTGCTGTGGATCACCCATGAGGCACCCACGCTCCGCTCGGCACTGCTGCGCGGCTGGGTGTTCGGGGTGGGGCATTTCACTGTCGGCAACAACTGGATCCAGCACGCCTTCGATTATCAGGACAAGATGCCGCCGGTGCTCGGATATTTCGCGGTCATTCTGGTGGCGCTGTATCTGGCGATCTATCCAGCATTGGCGATGGGGCTGGCGTGGCGGTTCGCGCGCAGCGTGCGGCATCGCTCGGGATGGGTGGAGCCCGATTTCGGCTTCGTGCTCGCCGCAGCGGCGGCGTGGATCGTCAGCGAATGGCTGCGCGGCACGTTGTTCACCGGATATCCGTGGAACCCGCTCGGTGTGATCTGGGTGCCGACCTTCATAGGCGGGATCGCAGCGTGGATCGGCACCTATGCGCTGTCGGGAGTCGCACTGCTGGCCGCCGGGCTGCTCTTCCTCGCGGCGCGGCGCCAGTATCTGCCGCTGCTGATCGGCGCGCCCGTGCTGGCGATCGCCGGGCTGGCGACGCTGGATTTCCCGCAGACCCCCGCCGCGCCCGAAGCAACGGCCCCCCGCGTCCGCGTCGTCCAGCCCAATATCGGGCAGGAGAATGTCGGCAGGCCCGATTATGACGAGCGCGTCCTCGCCAAGCTGCTCGAATGGAGCGGTAAGCCCGGTGCGGCGCCCCGGCTGATCGTGTGGCCGGAGGGGATGGTGAATTATTACATCGAAGACGGCTATCCCGATCCGCGATTCTATCGCGGCGCCGATCCCCGCTGGGTCCGCGCCCGGATCGCCGCCGTTCTGGGGCCGCGCGACACTGCGCTGATCGGCGGAACGGCGTTGTTCTTCGATGCACAGGGGCAGGTGAGCGGCGCCGGCAATTCGGTGTGGACGCTCAATCCCGCCGGGATGCTCGGCGCGCGCTATGACAAGGCGCATCTGGTGCCTTACGGTGAATATCTGCCGATGCGGACGCTGCTCGCGCCGCTGGGGCTGGCGCGGCTGGTGATGGGGGATGTCGATTTCCTCCCCGGCCCCGGCCCGCGCGGGCTTCCGGTCCAGGAGTTCGGCACCGCGGGCATCCAGGTCTGCTACGAGATCATCTTCTCCGGACAGGTGGTCGACCGCGCGCATCGCCCCGCCTTCCTGTTCAATCCCTCGAACGACGCCTGGTTCGGACGCTGGGGCCCCCCTGAGCATCTCGCGCAGGCGCGGCTGCGCGCGATCGAGGAAGGCCTGCCGATCCTGCGCGCCACGCCTACGGGGATTTCCGCGGTGATCGACGCGCATGGCCGCCTGCTAGAGACGATCCCGCTGGGGCAGGAAGGCGCGATCGAACTTGCGCTGCCCCGCCCGCTGCCGCCCACGCTGTTCGCGCGGTTCGGCAATGTCCTGGCCGGAGCCGTCGCGATGCTGCTGCTGGCAATGGCGTTTGCGTTTCGGCGCTGGGGTCGCTAGAGCACAATATAAGGAAAGCTTTATATGGCATGGCAACGGCCAGCTTTCCTCCCCAATGGCTAGAGGAAAACCATGCGTTCCAATTATCTCTTCACGTCCGAATCGGTCTCCGAAGGCCATCCCGACAAGGTCTCGGACCAGATTTCCGACGCGATCGTCGATCTGTTCCTCTCCAAGGACCCCGAAGCGCGCATCGCGTGCGAAACGCTGACCACCACCCAGCTGGTCGTGCTCGCGGGTGAAATCCGCGGCAAGGGCATCATGGACGAAGCCGGCAACTGGGCGCCCGGCGTGCCCGAGGAAGTCGAGGCGACGGTCCGCGCGACGGTCAAGCGCATCGGCTATGAGCAGGACGGCTTCCACTGGGAGACGCTCAAGTTCCACAACAACCTGCACCCGCAGTCGGCGCACATCGCGCAGGGCGTGGACGCAGGCGGCAACAAGGACGAAGGCGCCGGCGACCAGGGCATCATGTTCGGCTTCGCATGCGACGAAACCCCCGATCTGATGCCGGCGACGCTCTATTACAGCCACCGCATCCTGCACCGCATGGCCGCCGACCGCCATTCGGGTGCCGCGCCCTTCCTGGAACCCGATGCCAAGAGCCAGGTCACGCTGCGCTACGAAAACGGCATCCCCGCCGCTGCAACCGCGATCGTCGTCTCGACTCAGCATGGCAAGGGCTATGACCAGGGCGAGAAGGAAGCCGAGCTCCACGCCTATGTGAAGAAGGTCGTTGCCGACATTCTTCCGGCCGAGCTGCTCAGCGACGAGACCGTCTACCACATCAACCCGACCGGCAGCTTCGAAATCGGCGGACCCGATGGCGACGCGGGCCTGACCGGACGCAAGATCATCGTCGACACCTATGGCGGCGCCAGCCCCCATGGCGGCGGCGCGTTCAGCGGCAAGGACCCGACCAAGGTCGATCGCTCGGCGGCGTACATCACCCGCTATCTGGCGAAGAACATCGTCGCGGCGGGCCTCGCCAAGCGCTGCACGATCCAGCTCGCCTATGCGATCGGCGTCGCCAAGCCGCTGTCGCTCTATGTCGACACCCACGGCACCGGCACCGTCGGCGACGACGTGATCGAGCAGGCGATTGGCGCGATCGAGAAGCTCGGCGGCATGACCCCGCGCGGCATCCGCACGCATCTCGGCCTCAACAAGCCGATCTATGAGCGCACCGCCGCTTATGGCCATTTCGGCCGCGACCCCGAGGGCGATTTCTTCCCCTGGGAAAAGACCGATCTGGTCGACGACCTCAAGGCCGCGCTGGCCTGATCGCCGCCATCGGACGCGAAACAGGGCCGGGGGAGCGATCCTCCGGCCCTTTTCGTTTGCACGCTTGGCCTCGGCACGCTTCCCGCCTAGCCTTCGCTCGAAAGCGGGGGAGGAACAGCGCATGCGAGCATCGAAATTCATGGCGGGACTGCTCGCGCTTGCGAGCCTCTGGGCCATGCCCGCGACGGCGCAGCGCGTGCTGGAGGTGCCCGCCACCGCGGGCTGGAAACATGCCGAGACCGGGGTGATATTGCGGGCAGCGTTGACCGGCCTGCCGCGCACGCGCCTTACCGATTCGAGCAACGCGGAGTTGGACGTCGCCGCGCAATATGGCGACCCGGACGACATCAGCCTCACCCTCTATATCTTCCGCCCCGCGCTGCAGAGCGCGCCGATGTGGTTCGACCGGGCGGAAACCCAGATCCAGCAGCGCGGCACCTTCGGCGATCCTGCGCCGACCAGCGCCCCCCGCGCCTTCGCGCGCAGCCCCGGCGGTTCGGCAAGCGCGCTGCGCCGCGTCTATGTGCCCAGCAAGCCGCCGTACCGGAGCACCGGGGTGGCGATGATCCCGTTGGGGGAATGACTGATCGCGATCCGGATCAGCGCGGCAACGCTTGCCCCGGATGCGCTGGAGACCCGGCTCGACGCCGTGATCGCCGCGATCGGCTGGCCCGATGGCGTCGCGGAGAGTCCTGCGGCGGTCCCGATTCAGCCCTGTGCCCTTCCCCCGCTCGCCTTTGCCAAGCGTGCCAAGGCGAAGAAGCTGGATATGACCGATGCACTGATCGGCAGCGTGCTTGCCGGTATGGTCAGCAGCAAGGCGAAGGAGCCCCCCGCCGCCGATGCCCCAGCCGCCGAACCGACATCATGGTGTCGCGAAGGTGCGGCTGGCCCGATCTACGCAACCTATCGCAGCGGCGGCACCGACAGCTATGTGCTGGCATTGGCCGATGCTGGTCGGACGATCAGCGTCGCGCCCGGCATATCGCTCGACGACAAGCAGCCGCCTGTCGCCATCTATCTCAACGATCTGGATCGGACGCTGGTGTACCCCGGCTTTGACGGCCTGCCCCGCCCGGATCAGGTGGTGGCCGCGGTGCAGAAGGGCAGCCCGATTTCCTCCACCTCGCGGAACGGCAAGGATATCACCATCGACGCCAAGTAACCAAAAATGCCCGCTCGCGCCGCAACCCGCCTATGATGGGAACAGGGAGGTGGAGCAGGAGCAGGATAGGTGATCGCAGAGCAGAATGTCGTCGAGGCGGCGCCAAAGGCCATCTGGTCCACGCGCCCCCTGACCATGGCGTTTCAGCCGGTGGTCAACACCAATACCAACCGGATCACGGCGTTCGAGGCGGTGTTCAACAGCGCGGATGGCCAATGCGTCGCCGATTACGCCGCCGCGCTGCCCGAGGAGATCCTGCCCACGTTCGACCTGCGGTGCCGGATCGCCGCGATCGAACAGGCAATCGCCGCCGGCATCCTCGACCGCGACGTGCGCCTCGCGGTGAAGGTGATGCCGGCCTATATCGGCGATCCGGAGGCCGATGCCGAACGGATGCTGCGCATCACGCGGCGGCTGGGGTTTCCCAATCGCCGGCTGGTGTTCGAATTCAGCGAGCGCGACGACCTGGAAAGCGTCAAGATGACGGCGCTGGTCAAGGCGTATCAGAACCGCGGCTTCATCGCGGCGTTCGACGATTTCGGCGCCGCCGACAACGGCCTCGCGCTGCTCTCGCACTTCACCCCCGACACGATCAAGCTCGCCCCGGAACTGGTGCATCGGCTGTGCAGCAGCTGGTCGCGGCGGCTGGTGGTGGAGAAGGTGGTGCAGATCACCCAGCGCAACAACATTCGCCTGATCGCCGAGGGAGTTGAGACCCGCAGCGAATATGATCGGCTGCGGTCGCTGGGCGTGCCGCTGATGCAGGGGGATTTCATCGCGGCGCCGCAAGTCGGACGGCTGCCATCGCCCATGCCCATCGCACAGGGCTGACGCCCGATCGGCGCCAGAACTGAAAGAGGCCGCCGGTCCCCACCAGGGGACCGACGACCTCCGACATGGTCAGCGGCCGGAAGCTCCAGCACGGGAAACCATGCGGGCCGCTTGGCAGGACGCCGGCAAGCGTTGGCTGGAGGAGAATACCTCCCGCTTGCCTCTCGGACGGAGGGCTTCCGTCCGCGCGTCTCGCTTAGCGGCGCGTCTCCCGAACGAACTGAACCGACCCCATTGCTGAACCATGAGACATCGGATCACCTCCTTTCGCTAGTTGAAGAGCACGTGCCCATCGGCACAGCATCTTATTGAATCAACGCGAGTCGCAGAACAAGTCTTGTTTTACGCAAAAGATGGTGCGAGTCTCATAGGTCTGTGCTGCGCCGCACGGTGGTCGCGACGCGCGGGAATCAGCCGCGGCAATCCTCGGCAACGCGCAGGATTTCGGGCCAGGCCGGCACCACCAGCGGCGGCTGTCCCCCACCCTCCACCACGAAACGCCCTCGGCTATAGCCCATCGCGTCCAGAGCGGGATCGCGCACCGGCAGTTCGATCGCGAGATACGCGGCGCCCGCCGGTGTCATCGCCCATGTCCGCATCATGCTGCTGGTTCGAAGCGTGAAGCTGGTCGCCACCGGCACCGCCGCAAGCCGCGACACATAGATACGGCCGCGCTGCCGGTCGCAGCGCAGGGTCAGCGCTGCGTCCTGCCCCGCGATGCCGAACAGCGCGATGCTCCCGCGCGCGTCGCGGCGATACGCCCAATCGCCCGGCGTCAGCGGCCAGTCGCGCCAATCGGCGGGAAGCACGGGGGCGGGCGGCGGTGGCGGCGGCGCTGGCACCGGGACCGGCACCGGCTGCGCGGGCGGCGTCGCCTCGGGAACAGCGGCGCAGCCGGCAAGGGCGAGCAGGACGGTGACGGAGAGGATGCGGCGCATCGCGGCCTTATGGGCGAACCGCTCCCCCCGCTCAACCATGCAGCGGGAGAATGTGGGCGCGGCGGGTCAGGCCGCTTTGCGACGCGCGAAGACGCGTTCGGCCTCGGCAAACAGGATCGTTTCCTCGCTCTCGATCCGATCGAGCATCCGGGCGAGCATCGCGCGGGTCTCTGCGCAAAACAGCGGCCACTCGCTTGCCATCCGCCCGACCGACCATTGCGCGATATAGGTCGCGAATGCGGCGCTCAGCGCGCCATGCTCCTGGCGCTGCGCCCAGGCGGTTCGCGTCGCGGCGACATCGCCGGAGGCGAGCAGGACATCGTAGATCGCATAATCCTCGCCCGCGCAATGATCGCGCAGCGTCTGCGCAAAGCCCCAACGCAATGCCGCGACCGACGCCGGATCGGGGATTTCGAGCGCAACGACGTCGAGCAACATCCGCGCCTGGCGCTCCAGTTCGCGGTGCTCCGCGCAGAATTCCGTGATCGACGCCATAGCTACTCCGGTACGCAAGCGCCCCTTGCAAGCATGGCATATCGTTCATGTCTCTACGTGAACTTCCGGTGATATAACCGCACAGCGGTTAAATTCTGCGACGGCAGGCGTCGTCAGCTTCGTCGCGGGCCGCCCATCCGCGTCTTGCTCTGCTTCCCGTACCGCCCCTTGCGCGTCCCCGGCTTGCCCTCATTGCTCCGCCCCATCACCGGCGCCTTGTGCTCGCCCGCCGGCAGCCCAAGCTCCTCCGCCTCCAGCGCGCGGATTTCGTCGCGCAGGCGACCGGCTTCCTCGAACTCCAGGTTCGCGGCGGCGTCGCGCATCTTCTTCTCGAGCGATTCGATATAGGCGCGCAGATTATGGCCGACCATGTGCGGGCGGTTCTCGTCGATCTCGATCGTCACGCCGTCCTTCGACGCGACATGCGCGATGATGTCGCCGATATTGCGCTTGATGGTCGTCGGCGTGATGCCGTGCTCGGCGTTATACGCTTCCTGCTTCTCGCGGCGGCGGCTCGTCTCTGCCAGCGCGCGTTCCATGCTGCCGGTCACGCGATCGGCATAGAGGATCACCCGCCCCTCGACGTTGCGCGCCGCGCGGCCGATCGTCTGGATCAGCGACGTCTCCGACCGCAGGAACCCTTCCTTGTCGGCGTCGAGGATCGCCACCAGCCCGCATTCGGGGATGTCGAGCCCCTCGCGCAACAGGTTGATCCCGATCAGCACGTCATACACGCCCAGCCGCAGGTCGCGGATCAGCTCGATCCGCTCCAGCGTCTCGGTATCCGAATGCATGTAGCGGCACTTCACCCCCGCCTCGTGCATATATTCGGTCAGATCCTCGGCCATCCGCTTGGTCAGCGTGGTGACGAGCGTGCGATAGCCCATCGCGGTCGTCTTCATGCATTCCTGGATCAGGTCCTGCACCTGTTCCTCGACCGGCTTGATCTCCACCGGCGGGTCGATCAGCCCGGTGGGGCGGATCACCTGCTCGACGAACACCCCGCCGGTCTGCTCCATTTCCCATCCGCCCGGCGTCGCGGAGACATAGGTGGTCTGGGGGCGCATCGCGTCCCATTCGTTGAAGCGCAACGGGCGGTTGTCGATCGCCGAGGGCAGGCGGAAGCCATATTCGGCCAGCGTGATCTTGCGCTTGTGGTCGCCGCGCGACATGCCGTTGATCTGGCCGATCGTCTGGTGGCTCTCGTCGACGAACAGCAGCGCATTCTCGGGCAGATATTCGAACAAGGTGGGCGGCGGTTCGCCGGGCAGCCGCCCGGTGAGGAAGCGGCTGTAATTCTCGATCCCGGCACAACTCCCCGTCGCCGCGATCATCTCCAGGTCGAAATTGGTCCGCTGCTCCAGCCGCTGATGCTCGAGCAGCTTGCCCTCCGCCTCCAGCTCCTTGAGCCGCTCGGTCAGCTCGTGGCGGATGCCCTCCATCGCCTGTTTCAGCGTCGGGCCGGGCGTCACATAATGGCTGTTCGCATAGACGCGGATGTAATCGAGGCTCGCGACCTTGCTGCCGGTCAGCGGGTCGAACTCGGTAATCTCCTCGATATCGTCGCCGAAGAAGCTGATCCGCCAGGCGGTATCCTCATAATGCGACGGGAAAATCTCCAGGCTGTCGCCGCGTACGCGGAATGCGCCGCGGGTGAAGGCGGCGTCGTTGCGCTTATACTGGAGCGCGACCAGCTTGCGGATGATTTCGCGCTGGTCGGCGACCTGGCCTTTCTTCAGGTCGAAGATCATCGCCGAATAGGTCTCGACCGAGCCGATGCCGTACAGGCACGATACCGACGCGACGATGATCACGTCGTCGCGCTCGAGCAAGGACCGAGTGGCGCTGTGCCGCATCCGGTCGATCGCTTCGTTTACCGAGCTTTCCTTCTCGATGTACGTGTCGGACCGCGGCACATAGGCCTCGGGCTGGTAATAGTCGTAATAGCTGACGAAATATTCGACTGCGTTCTCGGGAAAGAAGCTCTTGAACTCGCCGTACAGCTGCGCCGCCAGGATCTTGTTCGGCGCGAGGATCAGCGCGGGGCGCTGCAATTCCTCGATCACCTTGGCGACGGTATAGGTCTTGCCCGAGCCGGTGACGCCGAGCAGCACCTGGTCGCGCTCGCCGGCAAGCGCCTGCTGGACCAGTTCGGGGATCGCGAAACGCTGGTCGCCCGAGGGTTCATAGTCGCTGACCAGCTTGAACGGTCGCCCGCCCTCGACCTTTTGCGGCCGCTGCGGGCGGTGCGGGACAAAGGTGTCGCCGGTGTCGGGCTCGGCCAGGTTGGTGCGAATCTGAATTGCCATCGCAGGCAATATGGGGTGTGAGCGACCCGGCGAAAAGCTTTGAGGATGGGATAGATGCGTCGAATTCTGCTGGTTGCCGCGGCGGCCCTGCCGCTGGGCGGATGCCAGTCGGCTGCGGAGAAGCAGGCGGCGGAGACAGGCGAGATCCACGCGACCGATGTCGACAGCGCACAAGTGACGCGGCTGATGAAGGCGGCGCGCGAAAAGACCGCGCTCAAGCCCGGCCTGTGGCGGCTCCAGATCGCGATCCAGTCCGCCGAACTCGGCGATGTTTCGCCCGACGTCCGCGCCGCGCAGGACGAGGCGATCCGGAAACAGGCACGCGACACCACGGCATGCCGGACCGAGAAGGAGTTGAAGCCGCTCGACCTCGAGCAGCTGGAAAAGGCGGCGGGGACGTGCCGCTTCGCGCGCTATGAACTCGCAGGCGGCAGGATCGACGCCGACATCACCTGCAAGAAGGAAGGCGCGCCCGCGACGCACATCCGGGCGGCGGGCACCAGTTCGCCGACCGGGTTCGACATCCTGCTCTCGCAGCAGAACGGGCTGAAGGGACAGCCGGGCTATCTGGCGTTCAAGGTCCAGGCGACGGGCAAGCGGCTGGGCGAATGCGCCGCTGCGGGGTGATCAGAGCTGGCGGCGATACGCGATCCGCCACATCACCAACCCGATCGACGCGGCGATAAGCGCCAGAACCCCGCTCGTCGCGAGTGCGCTGAGCCACCGGAAGATCCAGGCGCGCTCGTCCATCGCCGGCATTTCGAACAGGCCGAAGCCATAGGTCTGCGCACCGACGAAAATCGCGAGCGCAGTGACTGCGCCGACCAGCGCGGCGTGGCCGGGGCGGCGCAGTCCGGCAACGTGCATCACCAGCCATAGCGGCCCCGCCACCGCGGTAATCGCGATGCCACCGAAGATGCTGCCGAGCAGCGCGCCGGTCACCAGCGTCGCGGGCTCGGTCCGGCCACCCAGCGCGATCAGGCCGGTGGCGATCAGGCCCAGCAACACGCTACCCACGGCCAGAGCCAGTCCGGCGCGGTCGAGCGTAGTGTCATAGCGGCGCGGCAGCCGCGCGGCGCGTAGGTCCATCGGTTCCAGGGCTCCCCTCCCGTGCCGCGACCATATCCCGGTCGCGCGCGCGCCTCAAGCGGGCACCGGCACGCGTCGCCGCACGCCGTCAGCGCAGCGCGTCGAACCTGCCCGCCTGCACGCACGCATCGATCGCCCCCATGTTCGCAACCGGCGGCTGCCCCGCCAACGGGACCTCCACTTGCTGCCCGACCGGCACCGCGCGAAAGCGGGACGGATCACTTCCCGCGCAGGCCAGCATCCCGCGCAGCATGCGCGGCGGCGTGGCATAGCCTTCGCGCGACAGGCGGAAGGTGCCCCAGTGGATCGGCAAGGCGAAGGGGCGCCCCAGCCCGTCCCACACCCGGATCGCGTCGCGCGGCCCGATATGGCTGCCGATCGCCATCTGCCCTTCCTCGAAGCGGAAGGCGCCGATCGGGAGTGCCGCGAACCGGATCGGCCCCAGCGCCGCCGCCTCGGCGGGCCATTTGCCGTCGCCAAGCCCCGTGTCGCCGGCGAAGAAGATGTTGCCGCCGGGCAGGCGCACTACGAAACTGGACCACAGCGCCCGGTTCCGGTCGGCGAACCAGCGGCTGCCCCAATGATGGTTGCGCGTCACCGCCACGTCGATGCCGGGGCGCAGGCGAAGCCGCTGTCCCCAATCCAGCGCGACGCTCGGCACGCCCGCCTGCGCGATCACGCTGTCATTGCCGAGCGATGTGACGATCCGGGGACGGTCGCGGTCCCACAGCCGCTTGAGCGTCGCCAGTTCCATATGGTCGTAATGGTTGTGGCTGACGACCACCAAATCGATCGGCGGCAAATCGTCGAAGCGCACGCCGGGCTCGGCAACCCGTCGCGGGCCGATGCCAAAGGGTCCGGCACGCTCGCCCCATACCGGATCGGTCAGGATGTTGATCCCGCTCGTCTGGATCAGAACGCTGGCATGGCCGATCCAGGTCACGAGCATCCGCGCGCCCTCCACCCGCGCCGGGGGCCGGCTGGGGCTGACGGCCACGCGCTCCGGCCAGTTGGGGCGCGTGGCATCGCCAAAGACCTGCGCCGCGATCATCCGGGTGCGGCTTCTCGGGCCGTGCGTCACCAGCCGATCGTCGTCGCCATCGGGATTGAAGAAATGCGCGCCGTCGAAATGCCCGCTCACCGGACCGCGATAATAGATGCGATCCAGGAAATGCGGCGCCACCGTCACCGTCAGGCACAGCCCCACGATCGACCAGAGCAGGACCGCCAGTCCCCAGCGAATCCCCGTCTTGATCCTTGCCATGTGCCGCATGTCGGCGTGCAGGGCCGTGCAATCAAGCTTGATCCGCCCCCACCCCCTCCCCTAACCCGGCGCGATGACAGCCGATCTGCCCCGGACCCAGGAAGAAGCCGCCGCCGAGCTGGCGCGGCTCGCCACCGAGATCGCGCACCATAATGCGCGCTACCACACAGACGACGCGCCCGAGATCAGCGACGCCGAGTTCGACGCGCTGGTCCGCCGCAACGCCGCGATCGAGGCGGCCTTCCCCGATCTGGTCCGCGCCGACTCGCCCGCACGACAGGTGGGCGCGGCGCCCGCCGGGCATCTTGCCAAGGTCGCGCATGCCCGCCCGATGCTCAGCCTCGACAATGCATTTTCGGATGCCGAGGTGCTGGAATTCGTGATCCGCGTCCGCCGCTTCCTGTCGCTGAGCGAGGAAGAGCGCGTCGCGCTGACCGCCGAGCCCAAGATCGACGGGCTGTCCTGCTCGCTGCGCTATGAGAACCGCGTGCTGGTGCTCGCCGCCACGCGCGGCGATGGTCAGGTGGGGGAGAATGTCACCGCGAACGTCCGCACCATCGCCGACATCCCCCAGACGCTGCCCGACGACGCCCCCGATCTGTTCGAGGTGCGCGGCGAAGTCTATATGGCGAAGGCCGATTTCGTCGCGCTCAACGCGCGGCTGCTGGCCGAGGCAGTCGACCCGGCAACCGCGCGCCAGTTCGCCAATCCGCGCAACGCCGCGGCCGGATCGCTGCGCCAGAAGGACCCGGAGGTAACGCGGTCGCGCCCCTTACGCTTCCTCGCTTATGGCTGGGGCGAGGCGGCGGCGCTGCCCGCCGAAACGCAGTTCGGAGTGATGCAGGCGATTGCGGGCTGGGGCTTTCCGGTCTCGCCGCTGCTGGTCGATTGCGTCCAGGTCGAGCCCGCGCTGGCGCAGTATCGCCGGATCGAGGTGCAGCGCGCCGACCTGCCCTATGATATCGACGGCGTGGTCTATAAGGTCGACCGGATCGACTGGCAGGCGCGGCTGGGCTTTGTCGGGCGCGCCCCGCGCTGGGGCCTGGCGCATAAATTCCCCGCCGAGCGCGCGCAGACGACGCTCAACGACATCGAGATCCAGGTCGGGCGCACCGGCAAGCTGACTCCGGTCGCAAAGCTCGAGCCGGTGACCGTCGGCGGCGTCGTGGTGCGCAACGCGACGCTGCACAATGCCGACGAGATCGAACGGCTTGGGGTGCGCCCGGGCGACCGTGTGGTGCTCCAGCGCGCGGGCGACGTGATCCCGCAGATCGTCGAGAATCTGACCCGCGACGCCGCACGCGCGCCCTGGGCCTTTCCCACCCACTGCCCCGAATGCGGATCGATGGCGGATCGCGCGCCCGACGAAGTCGATTTCCGCTGCACCGGCGGGCTGATCTGCCCCGCGCAGCGCGTCGAGCGGCTGCGCCATTTCGTGTCGCGCCACGCGCTCGACATCGATGGGCTCGGGCTGGTGCATATCGAGAGCTTTTTCCGCGACGGGCTGGTGCGCACGCCCGCGGACATTTTCCGCCTGACGCGCGAACAGTTGCTGGGCCGCGAACGCTGGGCGGAGCTTTCGGCGACCAACCTGATCGCGGCGATCGATGCGCGCCGCGCCCCGCCGCTCGATCGCTTCCTGTTCGCGCTCGGCATCCGCCATGTCGGCGAGATCACCGCGCGCGATCTTGCGCGGCGCTATCGCAGCTGGGATGCGTTCCGGGCGATGATCGATCGCGCACTGGCGGTCCGCGCGGCGGCGGCGGCCGCGATCGGCGAGACCGACGAGAAGTTCCGCACCCGGCTGGCGAAGGAACTGGCCGCCGTCGTCGAGACCGCACAGGTCGGCCCCGAAGTCGCGTTCGCGCTGGTCGACTTCTTCGCCGAGCCGCACAACGCCGATGCCGTCGCCGATCTGCTCGGCCAGGTGGCCCCCGCCGACCTGGTGCATGAGACCCGCGACTCGGAAGTGTCGGGCAAGACGCTGGTATTTACCGGCAGCCTCGAGTCGCTCAGCCGCGACGAAGCCAAGGCGCAGGCCGAATTGCTCGGCGCGCGCGTCGCCGGATCGGTATCGGCGAAAACCGACCTGGTAATCGCCGGCCCCGGCGCCGGATCGAAGCTGAAAAAGGCCGCAGAGCTGGGGATTCCGGTGATTACCGAGGCCGATTGGGCGGAGATTGTCGCCGCGGCGCAGTGATGCTTTTTTGCAACGCACAAAACTGAATCGCAGATGAACAGGGGGCTCATCGCAGCGCCCGATTGACTGTCATGGCTCCGACATAAATGACACGCAAGGGCGGCGGAGACGGTGAACCGCACCGCTGTGATTACGTGCATCAGGGATGCACACGCAAGGGGACTACCAAATGCGCAACAAGCTTTATGCAGGCGTGGCTTTTGCCGCGCTGATCCTCCCGGCGAGCGCCTATGCGCAGTCGACGGGTTCGGTGGATTTCGAAGAAGGCGCCGAGATCGTCGTCACGGGCGCCCGTGCCGATAACGGCGTCAACGGCATCGTCGTTCCCGACACGTCCAAGTCGCGCGGCGTGCTGACGTCGGAGTTCATCAACCGCCAGTCGCCCGGCCAGTCGGTCAACGAAATCATCAACCAGCTTCCGGGCGTCAGCTATCAGAGCAACGATCCCTATGGTTCGTCGGGCGGCTCGCTCAACATCCGCGGCTTCGACTCGACGCGCATCAGCCAGACCTTCGACGGCGTTCCGCTGAACGACTCGGGCGGCTATGCGATCTACGGCAACCAGCAGCTCGACCCCGAGCTGATCGAGCAGGTCAACGTCAACTTCGGCTCGACCGACGTCGACAGCCCGACCGCGTCGGCCACCGGTTCGACGGTCAATTATCGCTCGATCGTCCCGACCGAGGATTTCGGCGTCAAGCTGGTCGGCTCGGCCGGCGACTTCGGCTTCTTCCGCGTGTTCGGCCTGGTCAACACCGGCGAGTTCGGCCCGTTCGGCACCCGCGCCTGGTTCGCGGGCAGCACGACGCGCAACCATTCGCCGTTCAACAAAGAATCGCAGATCGAGAAGCAGCAGTATAACGCCCGCATCTATCAGACGCTGGGCAGCAACGGCGACTTCATCTCGCTTGCCGGCCACTACAATGAGAACCGCAACAACTTCCAGGGCTCGGTGCCGCTGCGCTGGACCGTTCCCGGCACCGCCGGCGGCGGCACGGTCGGCCCGAACTCGTCGAACCGCTTCCCGCTGACCCGCGACGAAGCATCCTACACCGTCCCGGCATGCCAGACCAACCAGGTCACCGGCGCCGGCGCGCAGGCTGCAAATAGCTGCGGCTCGATCTTCGACGAGCGCTACAATCCGTCGAACACCGGCAACATCCGCGGCGCATCGCGCTTCACGCTGATGGACGGCCTCGTCCTCTCGGTCGATCCGAGCTACCAGTATGTGAAGGCAAACGGCGGCGGCACCGTCGTCGCGCAGGAAGCGCGCCGCGACGTCAATCCCTCGGGCGGCAATGCGAACTGCAACACCACCGCCAACAGCGCGACGGTGAGCTGCCAGTCGGGCTATATCGGCGGCACCCCCTATTTCGGTCGTGACCTCAACGGCGACGGCGATCTGCTCGACACCGTCCGGCTGCTCGCACCGAGCCAGACCCAGACGCAGCGCATCGGCGTGATCTCGTCGCTGCGCTACGACATCACCCCCGACCAGAGCATCCGCCTCGCCTACACCTATGACCGTGCGCGTCACCGTCAGACGGGCGAGACCGGCTATCTCCAGCTCAACGGCAAGCCCTACGACGTCTTCCCGGTCAATGACCCGGTCGCCGACGTAAACGGTCGCGTCCTCCAGAAGCGCGATCGCCTGTCGTTCGCGATCCTGCACCAGGTCGCTGCCGAATATCGCGGTTCGTTCTTCGACGACACCTTCCGCGTCAACGGCGGCATCCGCGCTCCGTTCTTCCGTCGCAACCTGACCAACTATTGCGCCACGTCGAGCGCGGCGGGCTTCGTCGAATGCTTCGGCAGCGACACGACCGCACAGGCCGCCTGGCTCGCCGCGAACCCGACCCAGACGGTCGTGGCGAGCGTCGCGGCCGCAAACGGCGCGACCTGCGTCGGCACGGTCTGCACCTTCCCGACCCAGGGACCGCAGCAGCGCATCTTCAACTACAAGAAGATCCTGCCGAACGTCGGCTACACCTGGTCGCTGACGCAGCAGGTCGATGTGTTCGGCAATTATTCGAAGGGTCTGCAGGTTCCGGGTACGGATAACCTGTACAACTCCTTCTACTTCGTGAAGGGCACCGCCTCGGCGAACCCCAAGCCGGAAACCTCGGACAATTTCGACCTGGGCATCCGCTATCGTTCGTCGACGCTCCAGCTGCAGCTCTCGGGCTGGTACACCGACTATCAGAACCGCCTTGCGCAGTCCTATGACCCCGATCTGGACAAGTCGGTCTATCGCAACCTGGGCGCGGTCAAGAAGTACGGCGTCGACGGCACGATCGCCTATTCGCCGGTTCGCCAGCTGAGCGTCTATGCCTTTGGTTCGTATCTCCACTCGGAGATCCAGAACGACGTCGAAATCGGTCGCACCACGGTGGCCGGCCCGCTCGGCCCCGTCGGCTCGATTATCTATGCCCCGACCGCCGGCAAGCGCGAAGCCAATGCGCCGGAATACACCTTCGGCGGCGGCGCGACGGTCGATCTCGATTACTTCAGCGTCGGCTTCAACGCCAAGCGCACCGGCCCGCGCTATCTGTACGACACCAACGAGCCGGTCCGTGCGATCATCGCCACGGGCACCGGGGCGAGCACCGTGTACAACCAGTATACGGTGTACGGGAACAAGACCCCGGCCTATACCCAGATCAATATCGATGCACGCGTGCCGCTCGGCTGGGCCGGTCTCAACGACCAGACCTATTTCCAGCTCAACGTGCTCAACGTCTGGAACACGCTGTGGGTTGGCAGCGTCAACAGCGGCAACGGTTCGCTGAACCAGGGCCCGACCTATTGCGGCAGCTCGAACGGCAATTGCCGCGTTGGCCAGGGCGTTGACATCGTCAGCTATGGCAGCGCGCTGAACAGCCAGATCGGCTATCCGCGCACGTTCATGGGCACGCTGGTCGTCGGCTTCTAAGCCTTCGCACCAAGCCCCTACGAAGCCGCCGCCCCAGCGATGGGGCGGCGGTTTTCGTTTGTGCGGCGAACACCGCCCCTCTTTGCCCCGCCCCGCCGCCGGTGGTAGAGGAGCCGCGTGGCAAAGGCAGTGGACCCCGCGCGGCGCTTGATGCCGCGGACGATGACAAGGCCGGGGCGGCTCGCGCGCCCCTTTTTCGAGGACAAGAGTCGCGCCTTCTGGATGCTCCAGGCGGGGGGGTGGAGCGGCTATCTGCTGCTGCGCACCGTCTCGAGCATTTCGAACGGGCTGTCGGTCGAAGGGGTGATCAAGTCGATCATCGAGGCGATCGTCGGCTATTGCCTGACGCTGCTGATGTCATCGCTCTATGGCTATTACCGGCGCTTCCCGCGTATCCCGGCGGTCCTGCTGACGCTCGGCACGCTGGGGATCGCCACGCTGATCTATGCGACGCTGGAGGCGTTCACCTTCTCGTTCACCGCGGCCGAGCCGGGGATCACCCTCACCCGCGTGCTGGGCTATACCTTCCTCACCTTCACCGTCCTCGCGGGCTGGTCGGCGCTGTATTTCGGGATCAACTTCTACCTGATCGTCGAGCAGCAGATCGATCAGATGCAGGTTCTGGAGAATCAGGCGTCGAGCGCGCAGCTCGCGATGCTGCGCTACCAGCTCAACCCGCATTTCCTGTTCAACACGCTCAATTCGATCTCGACGCTGGTGCTGCTCAAACAGACCGAGCGCGCGAACGTGATGCTCAGCCGCCTGTCCTCGTTCCTGCGCTACACGCTGGCGAACGAGCCGACCGCGCATGTCACGCTCGCGCAGGAGGTCGAGACGCTCCAGCTCTATCTGGAGATCGAGAAGATGCGCTTCGACGCGCGGCTGCGTCCGCATTTCGCCATCGACCCGCGCTGCGCCAAGGCACGGTTGCCGTCGCTGCTGCTCCAGCCCTTGGTCGAAAACGCGATTAAATATGCGGTAACGCCGCAGGAAGAGGGGGCCGACATCACCGTCACCGCTCGGCTCGCCGGAGAACGGGTGCAGATCAGCGTATCCGACACCGGTCCGGGATTGATCGAAGCGCGCCCGAGGCCGACCCTTTCAACCGGCGTGGGGCTCGCCAATATCAAGGAGCGATTGGCGCAGGCTTTCGGGCCTGACCATCGTTTTGAGACGCGCGCGGACCCGGGGCAGGGGTTCAGCGTTGAGATAGAAATCCCGTTCCAACTCGAGGAACCGAACCGAGAGGCCGCATGACAATCCGTACCATCCTCGTCGACGACGAACCCCTGGCGATCCAGGGACTGGAACTCCGGCTCCAGGAGCACGAGGATGTCGAAATCATCGACAAATGCTCCAACGGCCGCGAAGCCATTCGCGCGATCAAGACCCACAAACCCGACCTCGTCTTCCTCGACATCCAGATGCCCGGCTTTGACGGCTTCTCGGTGGTCCAGGGGCTGATGGAAGTCGAACCGCCGCTCTTCGTCTTCGTCACCGCCTATTCCGACCACGCGATCCGCGCGTTCGAGGCACAGGCGATGGACTATCTGATGAAGCCGGTCGAACCCGCCCGGCTGGCCGACACGCTCGACCGGGTCCGCCAGCGCCTTGCCGAGAAACGCGGCGTCGAGGAGGTGGAGAAGCTCAAGGAAGTCCTCGCCGAAGTCGCCCCCGATACCGCGGAGGAGATGGCGGGCACCGATGGCGGCAACGAAATGGCCGCCAACCGCTTCGAAAAGCTCATCAACATCAAGGATCGCGGCCAGATTTTCCGCGTCGATGTCGATACGATCGAGCGGATCGACGCGGCGGGCGATTACATGTGCATCTATACCGGCGACAACACGCTGATCTTGCGCGAAACGATGAAGGACCTCGAAAAGCGCCTCGACCCGCGCCGCTTCCAGCGGGTGCATCGCTCGACGATCGTCAACCTCGACCTGGTCAAGCAGGTCAAGCCGCACACCAATGGCGAATGCTTCCTGGTGCTCGATTCAGGCGCGCAGGTGAAGGTGTCGCGGTCGTACCGCGACGTGGTGGCGCGCTTCGTCCACTGAGGGCGCGGGACCGCCCGCCCCTCAATTCCTCCGTCACCCTCGTCCCGCTAAGACGAGGGTGACGGGAAGGAAGGGTAACGAGGGAGAATCCTCAGTCCAGATTGGGCCGTAAGTAGCGCTGCGCCAGCTCCAGGCTGATCCCGCGGCGAACGGCATATTCCTCCAGCTGGTCCTGCCCGATCCGCGCGACGCCGAAATATTCGGCCTGCGGATGCCCGAAATAGAACCCCGACACCGCCGCCGTCGGCAGCATCGCGAAGCTCTCGGTCAGCGAGATGCCGGTGCGGTGATGCGCGTCGAGCATCTTGAACAGGATCGGCTTCAGGCTGTGCTCGGGGCAGGCCGGATAGCCCGGCGCCGGGCGGATGCCGCGATATTGCTCCTTGATCAGCGCCTCGTTGGTGAGCTGCTCGCCCTCGGCATAGCCCCACAAGGCGGTGCGCACATAATGGTGCAGCCGCTCGGCAAAGGCCTCGGCCAGCCGGTCGGCCAGCGCCTTGAGCAAAATGTCCGAATAATCGTCGATCGCCGCCTTGAACTTCGCGAGATGCGGCTCGATTCCGTGGATGCCGACCGCGAACCCGCCGATCCAGTCGCCGTCATGGTCGATAAAGTCGGCGAGGCACATGTTTGCCCGCCCCTCGCGCTTGGCGATCTGCTGGCGGAGCATCGGGAGCGTGTAATGGACCTCGTCCTCGACATGGACGATGATGTCGTCGCCCTGCCGCCGGCACGGCCACAGCCCGACCACGCCGCGCGCGGTCAGCCATTTCTCGGCGATGATCCGGTCCAGCATCGCCTGCGCATCGGCGAACAGCGAGGTCGCGCTCTCGCCGACCACCTTGTCCTCGAGGATCGCAGGATAATTGCCCGCCAGCTCCCAGGCGCGGAAGAACGGCGTCCAGTCGATATATTGCCGCAGGTCGGCCAGGTCCCAGTCGAGAAAGTCATGCACGCCGGGGAGCCGCGGCTTGCCCGGCTTCAGGCTCATGTCCGCGTCGAAGCCATTGTCGCGCGCCTTGTCGAGCGGCACCAGCTCGCTCTGTCCGCGCCCGGCGCGCGCCTGGCGGACCTGCTCATATTCCTCGGCGACCTTGGCCACATAATCGTCGCGGATCGTGTCGGAGACGAGCGTCGTCGCCACGCCCACCGCGCGGCTGGCGTCGAGGACATGCACCACCGGCCCCTTATAGGCGGGCTCGATGCGCAGCGCGGTATGTACCCGGCTCGTGGTCGCGCCGCCGATCAGCAGCGGCATCGTCATGCCCGAACGCTGCATTTCCTCGGCCACGGTCACCATCTCGTCGAGGCTCGGCGTGATCAGCCCCGACAGCCCGATCATGTCGGCGTCATTCTCGTTCGCCGCCTCGATGATCTTGGACCAGGGCACCATCACCCCCAGGTCGACCACGTCGAAGCCGTTGCACTGGAGGACCACGCCGACGATGTTCTTGCCGATGTCATGGACGTCGCCCTTGACGGTCGCCATGATGATCTTGCCCTTGCCCTTGGCGCCCTCTTCCTTCGCCGCCTCGATATAGGGGAGGAGGTGCGCGACGGCCTTCTTCATCACGCGCGCCGACTTCACCACCTGCGGCAGGAACATCTTGCCCGATCCGAACAGGTCGCCGACGACGTTCATCCCGTCCATCAGCGGCCCCTCGATCACTTCGATCGGGCGCGGGAAGGCGAGGCGGCATTCCTCGGTATCCTCGACGACATACATGTCGATGCCCTTGACCAGCGCATGCTCCAGCCGCCGCGCGACCGGCCAGCCGCGCCACTCGGCGGCCTGCTTCTCGGCCACGGCATCGGTGCCGCGAAACTTCTCGGCAAGTGCTACCAGCCGGTCGCCCGCCTCGGGATCGCGATTGAGGATCACATCCTCGCAAGCAGTGCGCAGCTCGGGCTCGATCTGGTCGTAAATGTCGAGCTGGCCGGCATTGACGATCGCCATGTCCATCCCCGCGGGGATCGCGTGGTAGAGGAACACCGAATGCATCGCCTTGCGCACGGCCTCGTTGCCGCGAAAGCTGAAGCTCAGGTTCGACAGCCCGCCCGAGATATGGACATGCGGACAGCGCGCCTTGATCTCGCGCGTCGCCTCGATGAAGTCGACGCCGTAGTTGTTATGCTCCTCGATCCCCGTCGCGACCGCGAAGACATTGGGATCGAAGATGATGTCCTCGGGCGGGAAGCCGATCTCCATCAGCAGCTGGTAGGCGCGCTCGCAGATTTCGATCTTGCGCTCCTTGGTGTCGGCCTGGCCCTTCTCGTCGAACGCCATCACCACCACCGCGGCGCCGTACGCCATGCATTTGCGGGCATGGTCGAGGAACTGGTCGACGCCTTCCTTCATGCTGATCGAATTGACGATCGGCTTGCCCGACACGCATTTCAGCCCCGCCTCGATCACCGACCATTTCGAGCTGTCGATCATCACCGGCACGCGGGCGATATCGGGCTCGGCGGCGATCAGCTTGAGGAAGGTGGTCATCGCGTAATGCGCGTCGAGCAGCCCCTCGTCCATATTGACGTCGACGACCTGCGCGCCATTCTCGACCTGCTGCCGCGCAACCTCGACCGCGCGGGTATAGTCCCCCGCCATGATCATCTTCTTGAACGCCGCGGAGCCCGTGACGTTGGTGCGCTCGCCGATATTGACGAAATTGGTGGAGGAGGCAGTGGTGGTCATGGTTTTTCCAATCGTCATCCCGGCGAAAGCCGGGACCGCGTGCCGCTAGCGCACGCTCAGTAACTGCGAGACCCCGGCCTTCGCCGGGCTTTTTGGTCAGGCCGCCATCGTAAACGGCTCCAGCCCCGCCAGCCGGGTCTGGACCGCAGGCACCGCGATCGCCCGCGCGGGCAAGCCCCGCACCACGCGCGCAATCTCGGCGATATGCGCGGGCGTCGATCCGCAGCAGCCGCCGAGCACATTGACCTGCCCCGCATCGGCCCATTCCTTGACCAGCGCGGCGGTAGTCGCCGGCGCCTCGTCATAGGCGCCCAGTTCGTTGGGCAGGCCGGCATTGGGATAGACCATGATCAGCGTGTCGCAGAGCGCGGAGAGCACCTTCACATGCGGGCGAAGCTGCTCGGCGCCGAACGAGCAGTTGAGCCCGATCGTCAGCGGCTTGGCATGCCGCACCGCGTGCCAGAACGCCTCGACCGTATGGCCCGACAGGTTGCGCCCCGACAAATCGGTCAGCGTCATCGACATCATGATCGGCAGATCGCGGCCCAGAGCGTTCGCCGCCTCGATCGACGCCATGATCCCCGCCTTGGCGTTGAGCGTGTCGAACACCGTCTCGATCAGGATGAAGTCCACCCCGCCCTCGACCAGCGCGTCGATCTGTTCGCGGTACACGTCCTTCAGATGGTCGAAATCGATCTCGCGATAGCCCGGGTCGTTGACGTCGGGGCTCAGCGACAGCGTCTTGTTGGTCGGCCCCAGCGCGCCCGCGACGAAGCGCGGGCGACCGTCGCGCGCCTGGAACTCGTCGGCGATGCTGCGCGCCAGCTTCGCGCTCTCGATATTGATCTCGCGCACCAGATGCTCGGCGCCATAATCGGCCTGGCTGATCCGGTTGGCGGAGAAGGTATTGGTCTCGGCAATATCCGCCCCCGCCTCGAAATAGGCACGGTGGATGCTCGCCGGCACCTCCGGCTTGGTCAGCGCGAGGATGTCGTTATTGCCCTTCTGGTCATGGCTCAGCCCGAGCGCGCCGGCATAATCCGCCTCGGACAGCTTCCAGTTCTGGATCTCGGTCCCGAACGCCCCGTCGGTGATCAGGATACGCCTGGCCGCCTCGGCCAGGAAAGTCTCGCGTGGTGTCATCATTCTCTTCCTCTCCCCCTGCCCGCTTGCGGGAGGGGGTTGGGGGGGGGGCCCCCGCCATCAACAAGCGTGTCGTCAGGAGGAGAGCGTGGGCCCACCCCCTGCCCCCTCCCGCAAGCGGGCAGGGGGTGCATTTGTCTATGCCGCCGCCGCCACGGCCCCCGGCTTCGCCCGCACCCCCAGCAAATGGCAGATCGCGTAGCTCAGCTCGGCGCGGTTGAGCGTGTAGAAGTGGAACTGCCGCACGCCCCCCGCATAGAGCTTGCGGCACAATTCCGCGGTCAGCGTCGCCGCGACCAACTGGCGCGCGGCGGGATGGTCCTCGAGCCCGTCGAACAGCCGCCCCAGCCATGCCGGCACCTCGGTCCCGCACATCGCCGCCATCCGCTGGATCGCGGCATAGTTGGTCACCGGCATGATCCCCGGCACGATCTCGGCGTCGATCCCCGCCGCCGCCGCATCGTCGCGAAAGCGCAGGAAGGTCTCGGGCTCGAAGAAGAATTGCGTGATCGCGCGGTTGGCGCCGGCATCGATCTTGCGCTTCAGATTGTCGAGATCGGCCTGTTTGCTCGGCGAATCGGGGTGGCATTCGGGATAGGCGCTCACCGAAATCTCGAACGGGTGCAGCCGGCGCAGCCCCGCGACGAGGTCGGCGGCATTCTCATAGCCGCCCGGATGCGTCTGGTATTTCTCCCCCGCGCGCGGGGGATCGCCGCGCAGCGCCACGATATGCCGCACCCCCGCCGCCCAATAGGCCTCGGCCACCGCGTCGACCTCGTCGCGCGTCGCCTCGACACAGGTCAAATGCGCCGCCGCCGGGATGCCCGTCTCGCGCGCGATCCGCGCCACCGTGGCGTGCGTCCGGTCGCGCGTCGTGCCGCCCGCGCCATAGGTCACGCTGACGAAGCGCGGCCCCAGCGGCCCCAGCGTCTCGATCGACTCCCACAAAGCCGCCTCCATCTTCTCGCTCTTGGGCGGGAAGAATTCGAACGAGATGTCGATGTCGCCGGCCACGTCCGCGAACAGCGGTGCCGCCAGCGGGTCCACGAATGTCATGCCGCCTTAACCCTCTCTGCAATCGGGCCGGTCTTGCGGCCCAGCCATAGCTTCACGCTGAGCTCCGCGCCCTCCAGCGTGTCGACTTCGCTCGGCGCGATCCCGCTCGCGTCGAACCAGCCCAATATCTGTTCGTCCGAAAAGCCCAGCCGCGTATGCGCATCGCGCGTGCGCAATTCCTCGCGGTGGTGCGGCGCGAAATCGACGATCAGCAGCCGACCGCCCGGGCTCAGCACCCGCGCCGCCTCGCCGATCGCCGCGCCCGGCTGCTGCGCGAAATGCAGGACATGGTGCAATATAGCGGTGTCGGCCCCGCCATCGGCGAGCGGCAGCGCATAAAGGTCCGCCTGGCGCAATTCGGTGTTGAGCAAGCCGCGCTCGGACAGCTTGGCACGCGCCAGCCGCAGCATTTCGGAGCTGCGATCGATCCCCAGCGCGGTCTGCGCATCGGGCGCGAACAGCTCGAGCATCCGCCCGGTGCCGGTGCCGATATCGATCAGCCGCCCCAGCCCCGCACTGGCCAGCCCAGCACCGCCCAGCGCCGCCGCCATCGCCGCCTCGACCTGCGCCTCGGCGACGTGCAGCGATCGGATCGCGTCCCATTGCCCGGCATTCGCCTCGAACCACTCCGCCGCCGCCGCCGCGCGATCGGCGCGCACCGCCGCCAGCCGCGCTTCGTCGGCTGCCGCCCAGCGGTCGCCCTCGTCCCATGCGTCCAGCGCGGCAAGCACGGGCTTCACAATGGCGTCGGCGCCCAGCGCGACGAACACCCAGCTTCCCTCCTTGCGCCGCTCGGCGAGGCCAGCATCGCACAGGATCTTCACATGGCGGCTGACGCGCGGCTGGCTCTGCCCCAGCACCTGCGCAAGCTCGCCCACCGAGAGCTCCATCGAGCGGAGCAGCGCGACGATGCGCAGCCGCGTCGAATCGGCGAGGGCGCGGAAAATGGTGAGCGAAGCGGTCATGTCGCATATAGATATAAAGATATCTTTATATCAGGTCAATGCGGCTGTTGAGTCGCGACGCGGGTTGCATGCGTCGGCTGCGCTCGGCTAGCGCAGGGCGACGCCGTTGTTCAAGGAATCCCCATGCGCCCGCGCCTGCTCCCCCTCGCCGCGACTGCCCTGCTCGCGCTGTCCGCATGCGGCGGCAAGGCGAAGAACGAAGCCGCCGAGGCGAATGAGACGGTTGCGGGCGACAGCAACACGATGGGCGAGGCGGTGCGCGACGTCGACGCCGCCAACGCGGCCGGGGCCGAGGCCTATCCGCCCGCAGCCACTGCGAGTGGCACCCCGGAGAGCGGAAGCGCCGACACCGAAGGCGCCGACGCCAACGCGACCGAGATCACCGACTGATGCGCCTGCTGCCGCTCGCCGCGCTGCTCGCGCTCGCCGGCTGCGGCGGCACGCCCGAGTCCGCCCCCGGCACGACCGCCGACGAAACGCGCCAGCTCGACGAAGCCGCAGCGGCCACCGACATCAACGTCGCGCTGACCGACAATGCTGCGGACACGGACTCCGACGCGCGCTGACCGCGCCCGCGGGGCGGCGCCGTGCGCTCCCCTCAATCCGCAGCAAACCCGAACGGCGACGCCCCCGTCTCGCGCTCCGGCATCACGCGCGTCCGCCCGGTCGGCGCCGCCGATCGCTGCGGGCAATCGGGGCGGGTACAGGCGCGGCAGCCCAGCCCGATGGGCACCGCCGCGCCTTCCAGGGCAACCCCCGCCGCCGCCGCCAGCGGCCCGGCCGCGCCCGTCGTCAGCCCCAATGTCACGGCAAAGCGCGCCGCCACGCCGCCCACGCGCATCCCGTGACGCCGGACGCAGCGCGTCATCGTGAACCAGCGGCTGCCATCCTCCAGCGCCACGAGCTGCGTCAGCAGTTCGTCGGGCCGGGCAAACGCCTCGTACACATTCCATAACGGGCACGTCCCCGCCCCTTCCGCCAGCGGGGCCGCGCTCGCGCCCGCCAGCCGCTTCGACACCTGCCCCGCCCGGTCCACGCGCAACAGGAAGAAGGGCAGCCCGCGCGCGCCGACGCGGTGCAGCGTCGTCAGCCGGTGCGCGATCTGCTCCCAGCTCGCGCCGAAACGGCGCTCGAGCAGCGCCACGTCATAGCCGCTCGCCTCGCACGCGCGCAGGAACCGGGCATAGGGCATCGTCAGCGCCGCCGCGAAATAGCCGGTCAGATGCCGCCGGTACATCCGCTCGCCCAGCCGGTCGAGCGCCGCACCACGGACCAGCGCATCGATCTCGCCGCGCGCCTCCTGCGCCAGTTGCTCGGCCAGCGCGAAGCTGCGCGAGGACGGATCGAGCATCTCCGACAATTGCAATTGCCGCGCATGCAGGTCGAGCCGCCGAGTCAGCCCGGGCATCACTTCGGCAGGCAGGATGCGCACCGATAGCTGGTGCTTGACGCGCAGCCGCTCGGCCATCGCGCCGTACAGGTCGCCCGCCCCCATCCGCAATTCATCGGCCAGCGCCTCGGCCACCGCGTCCAGATCGGGGAAATGGTTGCGCCACCGTTCGATCTCGCGGCGGACGGCGGCCTCGGCATCGGGCGCGGCACCCGGCGCTGCGCCGCCGCCCATCCGGTCATAGGCGCGCGCAAACGCCTCGGCACCGTCGGGCGCGCCCGCCAGCCATTCCTCCAGCTGGTGCCGGTCGATCGCCAGGTCGGCGAACAACGGATCGCTCAGCCGCCGCCGCACCGCATCGGCCCCGCCCCCGGGCGCCGCGGCGTTGAGCTTGCGCGGGTCGAAATCATAGGCCTCAGCCAGCCGCAACAGCACCGCGGCGGAAACCGGGCGCTGGTTGCGCTCGATCAGGTTGAGGTAGCTCGGCGACATGTCGAGCGCCTCGGCCATGGCGACCTGCGACAGCCCGAGCTGGCGGCGAAGCCGGCGAATGGCGTGCCCGGCGAGCAGCTTGCGTTCGGCCATGGTGGTGTTCCCCTTCTGTCGTCGTCACCCCGCGTGGGGGCTGCGCTATCGCATTCCCCTTCGTCCCCCTCACCCTTCCGCGCCTTCGGCGCTCCCTCCCTCTCCCACAAGGGGAGAGGGACGCAGTAGCCCAAGCTCCCTCTCCCCTTGTGGGAGAGGGAAGGGGCCCGCCGCCGTAGGCGGTGGGAAGGGTGAGGGGGACGCAGTCTAAACAGCGATGGCAAATCCCGCCCCCTGTCCTACATCCATCGTTCCTGCTATGTTCCAACCATCCCGCGACTCGCCACCTTGTAAAACCTTTACACCACAACAATCCACCACCGCACGGACTTCACAGCACAACCCCGAAACCGGCCCAAATTTCTATCCACACGCCTAAAGATCGTCAACTTAGCCCATACAGGAAACGCACACCCGTCAAGGAATTCACAACATGCCGCAGCGCTTCGAGGATCTGGTCCCCGCCCCCGCCGGGCGTTTCGACGGCATCGTCCGCCCCTACACGCCCGAAGACGTGGCGAAGCTGCGCGGCTCGATCGCGGTCGAGCACAGCCTCGCCCGCCGCGGCGCGCTCAAGCTGTGGGAGCTGCTGCGGACCGAGGACTATGTCCACGCGCTCGGCGCGCTGTCGGGCAACCAGGCGATGCAGATGGTCCGCGCCGGGCTGAAGGCGATCTATCTCTCGGGCTGGCAGGTTGCGGCCGACGCCAACACCGCGGGCCAGATGTACCCCGACCAGTCGCTCTACCCCGCCAATGCCGGGCCCGAACTGGCCAAGCGGATCAACGCCACGCTCCAGCGCGCCGACCAGATCGAGCATATGGAGGGCGGCGCCACCCGCGACTGGTTCGCGCCGATCGTGGCGGATGCGGAGGCCGGGTTCGGCGGCCCGCTCAACTGCTTCGAGATCATGAAGGCCTATATCGCCGCCGGCGCCGCCGGGGTCCATTATGAGGACCAGCTCGCCAGCGAGAAGAAGTGCGGCCATCTCGGCGGCAAGGTGCTGATCCCGACGCAAGCGCAGATCCGCAACCTCGATGCCGCGCGGCTGGCGGCGGATGTGTGCGGCGTACCCACGGTGATCTGCGCCCGCACCGACGCCGAGAGCGCGAAGCTCATCACCTCGGACGTCGACCAACGCGACCATCCGTTCCTGACCGGCGAGCGCACCGCGGAGGGGTTCTTCCGCCTCAAGGAGGGCACCGGCGTCGACCATTGCATCCAGCGCGGGCTCGCCTTCGCGCCGCATGCCGACCTGCTGTGGTGGGAAACGTCGAAGCCCAATCTCGACGACGCCCGCCGCTTCGCCGAGGCGATCAAACAGGCGCATCCGGACAAGATGCTCGCCTATAATTGCTCGCCCAGCTTCAACTGGGAGAAGAATTTGGACAAGGACGACATCGCTCGCTTCCAGCGCGAAATCGGCGCGATGGGCTATAAGTTCCAGTTCGTGACGCTCGCGGGCTTCCACCAGCTCAACTACGGCATGTTCGAACTGGCCCGCGGCTACCGGGATCGCGGCATGGCCGCCTATTCGGAGCTGCAACAGGCCGAATTCGCCGCCGAGGCCAATGGCTATACCGCGACGCGCCACCAGCGCGAAGTCGGCACCGGCTATTTCGACGCCATCGCCCAGGCGGTGGCCGGCGGCGAAAGCTCGACCACTGCCTATGCCCAATCGACCGAAGCCGACCAGTTCACCCGCGAAGCCGCATAACCCATCCGCGTATCAGGAGACACTGCCATGACCACCGAACCCCGCCCGTCCGAGCCGCAGCGCAGCCGCGCGGTCTTCTCGACCGAGGATTTCCGCCTGATCCGCGAAGCGGTCGGCACCCATCTGCAGCAGGTCCGGGATTCGCCGGAATCGGTCAAATATTCGAACCTGTACCACCGGCTGGGCCGCGTGGGCTGATCGACGACTTTCCTGGGGAGGAAAGGATGCCCGCCGGGTCCGGTCCCGGCGGGTATTTCCGTTGGGTTGGAAGATCGGGTATGGCTTGCAGCGACCTTCGTTCGAAGTGTAGGCTCATCGTTCGAACCTGAGGAACGCTTGCGATGGCCCTGGACCCGGAAGTTTTCGATGCGCTGCTCGAAACCGTCCGCCGCTTCGTCGCCGACCGGCTCCGCCCGCTCGAGGCCGAGGTCGAGGCCGCCGATGCGATCCCCGACGCGGTGGTGGCGGAGATGCGCGCGCTGGGGCTGTTCGGGCTCTCCATCGCGCAGGAATTTGGCGGGCTGGGGCTGACGATGCTCGAGGAATGCCGGGTCGCGATCGAGCTGGGACGCACCACCCCGGCGTTCCGCTCGACCTTCGGCACCAATGTCGGGATCGGGTCGCAGGGGCTCGTGATCGCGGGAACTGCGGCGCAAAAGGCGCAGTGGCTGCCCCGGATCGCGAGCGGCGAGATCGTCACCAGCTTCGCGCTGACCGAGCCCGATGTCGGGTCGGATTCGGGCGCAGTGAAGACCCGCGCGGTGCGCGACGGCGAAGTCTACCGGCTGAGCGGAACCAAGCGCTACATCACCAATGCCGACAAGGCCGACCTGTTCACCGTGATGGCCCGCACCGGCGACGAACCCGGCGGCCGCGGCGTCTCCGCCTTCCTCGTGCCCCGCGACCTGCCCGGCCTGAGCGTCGGCGCGCCCGAGAAGAAGATGGGCCAGCGCGGCGCCAGGGTCGCCGACCTGATCCTCGACGACGTCCCCGTCCCCGCCGCCAACCGGCTGGGCGCCGAGGGCGAGGGGTTCCGCATCGCGATGCAGGTGCTCGATCGCGGGCGGCTGCACATCGCGGCGGTCTGCGTCGGCGTGGCCGAGCGGCTGATCGCCGATTGCGTCGCCTACGCCACGGGCCGCACCCAGTTCGGCAAACCGATCGCCGAGCACCAGCTCATCCAGGCGATGCTGGCCGATTCGAAGACCGAGGCGCTCGCCGCCCGTGCGCTGGTGCTGGAGACGGCGGGCGCCAAGGATGCCGGCGGCAACACCACGATGGAGGCGGCGGCGGCCAAGTATTTCGCGAGCGAAATGGTCGGCCGCGTCGCCGATCGCGCGGTCCAGATCTTCGGCGGCGCGGGGTACATCGCCGATTACGGCATCGAACGCCTCTACCGCGACGTCCGGCTGTTCCGCATCTACGAAGGCACCAGCCAGATCCAGCAACTGATCATCGCCAGGGAGACGCTGAAGCGGGGAGGGTGAAAGAATAGCCCTCTCCCCTTCAGGGGAGAGGGTTGGGAGAGGGGCAGTCGCAACACAATGAAGGGCCGGAAACGGAGGGACTGCCCCTCTCCCCGGCCAGTTTTAGGTGAACAGCGCCCCGCGCTGTTCAGGTCATGCCGGGGGCATGACCGACCGCAAAACTCCCCTAAAGGGGAGAGGGAGAATCGAATGGACACGAACACACTTTTCCGCCTCGATGGCCGCGTCGCGCTGGTCACCGGCGGATCGCGCGGGATCGGGCGGATGATCGCCACGGGCTTCGTCGCCCAAGGGGCAAAGGTCTATGTCTCGTCGCGCAAGGCGGATGCGTGCGAGGAAACCGCGGCGGCGCTCGGCCCCAATTGCATCGCGCTCCCCGCCGACGTCTCGACGGTCGCCGGCTGCCGCGCGCTGGCGGAGGAACTGGCGAAGCGCGAGCCGGCGCTCGACATCCTCGTGAACAACGCCGGCGCCGCCTGGGGCGAGGCGTTCGAGACCTTCCCGGAACAGGGCTGGGACAAGGTCATGGACCTCAACGTCAAATCCCCCTTCTTCCTCACCCAGGCGCTGCACGAACTGCTCAAGGCCGGCGCCGCGGCGGGCGGCCCGGCCAAGGTGATCAACATCACCTCGATCGACGGCCAGCGCGTCAACCCGTGGGAAACCTATAGCTATCAGGCGTCGAAGGCGGCGCTGATCCACCTGACCCGGCGCATGGCCGCGCGGCTGATCGCCGACCGCATCGTCGTCACTTCGCTCGCCCCCGGCGCCTTTGCCAGCAACATGAACAAGGTGGCGCGCGACCATGCCGACGGCGTCGCAAAAAGCATCCCCGCCGGGCGGATCGGCGTGGACGAGGACATGGCCGGCGCCGCCATCTACCTCGCCAGCCGCGCCGGCGACTATGTCGTCGGCGAGACGCTGACCGTCGACGGCGGGCTGGTCAACGCATCGCTGGCGCCCGCATAGAGGGATAGAATATAAGTTTGAGAAATGCCCACACGGCCCGCAGACTCTATTTGACGTTTCAAACGAAATGCGGGACCATTTTACGCTACAAGCTGGGGGGCTGACTTGAATATGGAGCCGCAATCGCGATCTATTTCCACTCGGGTTTCCGAAATAATCGACCATACCGAGGTGATCTATCTGCGCTTTTTGCGCGCGATCATTTTGGTTATCGCTACGATTCTGATTCTGTATACAGCCTACCTTGCTGTTTCTGGCTTATACCGTGTCGCCCAGTCTCCCAGTTCGGTTCGAGAGGCAGTGGCCAGCGTAGCAGCCAACGAGATCAGCGACGCCGAGCAACCCGAAGCGGTTTCGCCCGAGGCCGGGAAAGGTCCGGTTGCAGATTCCGAACAGCAGAAATTCTACTCAAACTTCGTAGAGCGCTACTTTCGGCTCTTTCACACCAAGTTCGAGCCTTTCCGGCAGCCGGAAGACAAGGTGCTCAGCCGTGATGAGTTCGACGATAGCTTCGTTCAATCCGCTGCTCGACTGAATGCGGCCACCGCCGGCAGCGTCACGTTCAGCAGCGACCGCGCCGATCTGGAGTCGCTTCTGGCTGCGATGACGGCGGCCGCGGTCGAGCCCCGTACGATCCAACGCCTGCGCCGCTACAAAGCGGCGAAAAAAGTAGCTGTGCAGCGCCAGATAAGGAAGACTCGCATTGAATATCGGCGCGGCTGGAACTCGCTGAGTACCAGCTGCGATGGTTGGTTCTATTCGCCGATCGGGTGCGCTGAACGGCGCGCGGTTGAGGTGCCCTATTCCGAAACCACGAAGGCAATGGAGTTTCCGAAAGGTACGCAATCACACTCCCAGATATTCCATGCGATGCAGGATAAGTTCTTCACTTTGCTCGAAAACCGTCGCTCTAGCAATGCGGCCACCGCGGAGGCACGTCGCATTGAGATCGCGGAGAGTAACGTCCGAGGAAGTATAGACTTGTCGCTGGCGCTTCGAATATTCGGCGGCTTTATTGCCCTGATGTTCTTCTTCTTGCTTATCGCCATCGAGCGGCATCAGCGGCGGATTGCCGCGACCATCCCGATCGCGGCCCTTCCTGAGCGAGCAGGCAGCTAGCCTACCGAGCGATGCCCCCCGCCGCGAGCATCGCCAGCGTCACCAGCTCGCTGGCGGTGGCCGACATCGGGGCGATCTGGACGGGCTTTTCCATCCCGATCAGCATCGGCCCGATCGTCGAATCGCCGCCTAGCTCGCGCAGCAGCTTGGCCGAGATGTTCGCCGACTGGAGCCCCGGCATGATCAGCACGTTCGCCGGGCCCGACAGCCGCGAGAAGGGATAGTTGGCCATCTGGCGCGGGTTGAGCGCGACGTCGGGCGACATTTCGCCTTCATATTCGAACCCCGGCTTGCGCTCGTCGAGCAGCTTGATCGCGCCGCGGACATTCTCGAGCCACTGCCCCTCGGGATTGCCGAAGTTCGAATAGCTGAGGAACGCGACCCGCGGCTCATGCCCCATCCGCCGAGCGACCTGTGCGGTGCCCTCGGCGATCGCGGCGAGTTCTTCGGTGCCGGGCCGCTCGTTGACGGTGGTGTCGGCGATGAACACCGTGTGCGACTGACCGACCAGCACGTGGATGCCGAATGCAGTGCGCCCGGGCGCATAGTCGATCACCCGCAGGATCTGGCGCATCGTCTCGGCATAGGTGCGGGTGACGCCGGTGATCATCGCGTCGGCGACACCGAGTTGGAGCAGCAGCGCGCCGAAGATGTTGCGATCGCGATTGACCATCCGATCGACGTCGCGGCGCAGATAGCCGCGGCGCTGGAGCCGGTTGTACAGGAAATCGGCCATTTCCGGCACCAGCGGCGAATTGACGCTGTTGTGCAGCTCGAAATCGTCGGGATTGGCGCCCAGCGCGCGGAGACGGTCCTGCACCGATTCACGGCCGACCAGCACCGGGATGCCATAGCCGCCATCCTTGAACGCGATCGCCGCGCGCAGCACGGTCTCTTCCTCGCCCTCGGCGAAGATCACCCGCTTCGGATTGGCGCGCGCGCCCTCATAGGCGAGGCTGAGCACCGAGGTCGTCGGGTTCATCCGCGCCTTCAGCGTCTGGCGATAGGCCGCCATGTCGACGATCGGCTTGGTCGCGACGCCCGAGTCCATCGCTGCCTGTGCGACGGCGGAGGGGATGATCTCCATCAGCCGCGGGTCGAACGGCGTCGGGATGATATAGTCCGGGCCGAAGCTGTGCTGGGTACCATAAGCGGTGGCGACTTCCTCGGGCACCTGCTGGCGCGCGAGTTCGGCCAGCGCGCGCGCCGCGGCCAGCTTCATCGCGTCGTTGATCGTCGTGGCCCGCACGTCGAGCGCGCCGCGGAAGATGAACGGGAAGCACAGCACGTTGTTGACCTGGTTCGGATAGTCCGAACGCCCGGTGGCGATGATCACGTCGGGCCGCACGCGCTTCGCCTCGGGCGGTGTGATCTCCGGGTCGGGATTGGCCATTGCGAAGATGATCGGCTTGGCGGCCATCTTGACCAGCAGCTCGGCGGGCAGCGCATTGGCGGCGGACAGCCCCAGGAACACGTCCGCGCCCTCCAGCGCCTCGCCCAGCGTGCGACGGTCGGTCTTCGCAGCGTGCGCCGACTGCCACTGGTTCACGTCGTCGCGGCCCTGGTAGATCACGCCGGTCCGGTCGCACATCAGCAGATTGTCGTGCGGCAGCCCCATCGCCTTGATCAGCTCGGTGCACGCGATCGCCGCCGCGCCCGCGCCGTTCACGACGATCTTGGTCGTCTTGATGTCGCGCCCGGTCAGGAACAGCGCGTTGATGATCCCGGCGGCGGCGATGATCGCGGTGCCGTGCTGGTCGTCATGGAAGACCGGAATGTTCATCCGCTCGCGCAGCGTCTGCTCGATCACGAAGCATTCGGGGGACTTGATGTCCTCGAGGTTGATGCCGCCGAAGCTCGGCTCCATCAGTTCGACGGCGTCGATGAAGCGATCGACATCCTCGGTCTTGAGCTCGAGATCGATCGAGTCGACGTCGGCGAAGCGCTTGAACAGCACCGCCTTGCCTTCCATCACCGGCTTGGAGGCGAGCGCGCCGAGATTGCCCAGCCCCAGGATCGCCGTGCCGTTGGAGATTACCGCGACCAGATTGCCCTTGGCGGTATAGTCATAGGCGAGCGCAGGATCGGCGGCGATCGCCAGCACCGGCACCGCGACACCGGGCGAATAGGCCAGCGCAAGGTCGCGCTGGGTCGCCATCGGCTTCGACGCGACGATCTCGATCTTACCGGGGCGTCCCTCGGAATGGTACAGCAGCGCCTCGCGCTCCGAAAACTGGACGTTCGATTCCTCAGACATTTCCGCCTCCCATGCTCGCGATCGCTTTAGGGACGACTTGTCCCCAAGAAAACCCATCGCCGGGTGTTGATCGCGACGCGCGTTTCGCTAGGCCCTGCACCATGTCCGCCGCGGCTCCAACCCCGATGATGTCGCAATATCTCGCGCTCAAGGCCGAAGCCGAGGATTGCCTGCTGTTCTACCGCATGGGCGACTTCTTCGAATTGTTCTTCGACGACGCCAAAATCGCCAGCGCCTGCCTCGACATAGCGCTCACTGCGCGCGGCGAGCATGAAGGCACGCGCATCCCGATGTGCGGCGTTCCGGTGCATGCGATGGAGGGCTATCTCGCGCGGCTGATCAAGGCCGGGCACCGCGTGGCGATCGCCGAACAGACCGAGACGCCCGAGGCCGCCCGCAAGCGGATGGGATCGAAGGCGCTGGTCAACCGCGCGATCGTCCGAGTCGTGACCGCGGGCACGCTGACCGAAGAGACCTTGCTCGACAGCCGCAGCGCAAACTGGTGCGTGGTGATCGGCGAGGCGGGCGGCCAGGTCGCGATCGCCTGCGCCGATATCTCCACGGGCCGCTTCGACGTCGTCGAAAGCGATCCCGATCGCGTCGGCGCCGAAATCGCGCGCCTCTCCCCCGCCGAGACGATCGCGAGCGACGCGACGGGATTTGCCGACCTCGCCAACGTCCTGCGCCCGCGCGCCGATTTCGACAGCGCAGGCGGCGAAGAACGGCTCAAGCGGCTGTTCGGCGTCGCAACGCTCGACGGATTCGGCAGCTTCTCGCGCGCGGCGCTCGCCGCCGCAGGCGGGCTGGTTGCCTATCTGGAACATACCGCCAAGGGTTCGCTGCCCTTCCTGCGGCCGCCCAGCCTCAGCCAGACCGACGCGGCGATGGCGATCGATGCGGCGACGCGCGAGAGCCTGGAGCTGACGACCAGCACCGCCGGCGCGCGCAAGGGCAGCCTGCTCGACAGCGTCGATCGTACCGTCACTGGCGCCGGCGCACGGCTGCTCGGTGCCGATATCGCCGCGCCGCTGATGGACCGCCGCGCGATCGAGGCGCGGCTCGACCTCGTCCGGCGCTTCCACGACGATAGCGGGCTGCGCGAAAGCGTGCGCGCCGCGCTGCGGGCGCTGCCCGATATCGGTCGCGCCTTGGGGCGGCTGGCGGCCGGGCGCGGATCGCCGCGCGACCTGGGGCAATTGCGCGACGGGCTGGACGGCGCATGGCGGCTGGGCGAGCGGCTGGGCGCAATCGCGGACAAGCCCGCGCTGCTCGACGACCTCGCCCCGATGCTGCGCGGGCATGGCGCGCTGATCGACCTGCTGACGCGCGCGCTGGTGCCCGAGCCGCCGGTCGACGCGGCACAGGGCGGCTATATCGCCGAGGGCTATGACGCCGCGCTCGACGACCTGCGCGATTCGGGTGCGGGCGGACGCCGCGCCATCGCCGCGCTGGAGGCCGAATATCGCGCGCGCACTGGCATCGGCGCGCTCAAGATCCGCCATAACGGCGTGCTCGGCTATCATATCGAAGTCCCCGCGCGCGCCGCCGATGCGCTGATGGCGCAGGACAGCGGCTTCACCCATCGCCAGACGCTGGCCGGCGTGGTGCGGTTCAACGCGCCCGAACTCCACGACGTCGCGCTCCGCGTCACCCAGGCGGGGGCGCATGCGCTGGCGGCCGAGGCCGCGCATCTCGAAGACCTGACCGTAACCGCGCTCGATCGCCGCGAACCGATCGCCGCGACCGCCGACGCGCTCGCGCGGATCGATGTCGCCGCCGGGCTCGCCGAGCGCGCAGCCGAAGGCGGCTGGGCGCGCCCCACGCTCGTCGACCATGGCTGTTTCGAGATCGAAGGCGGGCGGCATCCGGTGGTCGAGGATGCGGTGGCGCGATCGGGCGGGCGCTTCGTCGCGAACGACTGCACCCTGTCCGAATCCTCGCGGCTGTGGCTCGTCACCGGCCCGAACATGGGCGGCAAATCGACCTTCCTGCGCCAGAACGCGCTGATCGCCGTCCTCGCCCAGGCGGGCAGCTACGTCCCCGCGACACGCGCGACGCTGGGGCTCGTCGACCGGCTGTTCAGCCGCGTCGGCGC
The DNA here is from genome assembly GCF_000935025.1 of Sphingomonas hengshuiensis. Classification (NCBI taxonomy): domain Bacteria; kingdom Pseudomonadati; phylum Pseudomonadota; class Alphaproteobacteria; order Sphingomonadales; family Sphingomonadaceae; genus Sphingomonas; species Sphingomonas hengshuiensis. The sequence continues at coordinate 5,090,724 of NZ_CP010836.1, read as the reverse complement.
GTCGGACAATCTCGCGCGGGGCCGATCGACCTTCATGGTCGAAATGGTCGAGACCGCGGCGATCCTGGCCCAGGCGACGCCGCGCAGCTTCGTGATCCTCGACGAAGTCGGGCGCGGCACCAGCACCTATGACGGGCTCGCCATCGCCTGGGCGGTGGTCGAGGCGATCCATGAGGATAATCGCTGCCGCTGCCTGTTCGCGACGCATTATCACGAGCTGACCCGGCTCGCCGAACGCTGCGAGGCGCTGACGCTGCACCATGTCCGCGCGCGCGAGTGGAAGGGCGATCTGGTGCTGCTCCACGAAGTCGCCGACGGGCCCGCCGACCGCAGCTTCGGGATCGCCGTCGCGCGGCTGGCGGGGCTGCCGCCCGCGACGCTCAAGCGCGCCAAGGCAGTGCTCGACAAGCTGGAGGCGGGGCGCGCCAAGACCGGCGGGCTCGCCGCGGGGCTCGACGATCTGCCGCTGTTCGCCGCCGTCGCCGAACAGGAGGCAGCGGCCGTGGACGCACTGCGCGATGCGCTGGACGGGCTCGATCTCGACGCGCTCAGCCCGCGCGAGGCGCTGGATACGCTCTACCGGCTCAAGGCGCTGGCGCGCGAGGGATGATGCGTCAGGCCGCGCGCGCGCTCACCCGCGCCTGCGACAAATAGGCGCGCATCGCCGCCTCCGGCAGCGGTTCGGAGAAGAAATAGCCTTGGAACTCGGTACAGCCGCTGTCGCGCAGGATGCAGCGCTGGGTCTCCGATTCGACGCCCTCGGCCGTCACGGCGATCCCCAGCGTACGACCGATGCACAGCACCGCCTCGACGATCCGCCGCGAATCGCCCCCGGCGCCCAGCCCGCCGACGAACGACTGGTCGATCTTGACGCGATCGACTTCGAGCCGCTGCAAGTGCGACAGGCTGGAATAGCCGGTGCCGAAATCGTCGAGCACGATCTTCACGCCCGCCGCACGCAGCCGCCGCAGCTTTTCGGCGGCGCCGTCGCCGCCGTCGAAGATCGCGGTTTCGGTAATCTCGATATGCAGCTGGTCGCGCGGCAGCCCGACGGAGTCGACGATCTCGAACACGCGCTCGACGATCCCCGCGGTACGGATCTGGATCGGCGAGACATTGACGGCGATCGGAATGCCCGGCCATTGCGCCATCATCCGCGCCGCCCGCTCGAGCACCCATTCGCCCAGCGGGACGATCAGCCCGGTTTCCTCGGCGATCGGCACGAATTCGGCCGGGGCCAGCGCGCCGAGTTCAGGTTGCGTCCAGCGAACCAGCGCCTCCATCGATCGGACAAAGGCGCCCGATCCGTCGACCACCGGCTGATAATGGACTTCGAGCCCCTCGCCGGTGGCGAGCGCGGTGCGCAGGCAACGCTCGATCGTCGCGCGACGACGCGCCTGCTGGTCGAGCGCCGGGCTGAACCGGTGCGCGCATCCCCTGCCCGCCGCCTTGGCATGGTAGAGCGCGACATCGGCCATGCGGTGGAGTTCGTCGCGATCGGTGGCGCCGTCGGGTAGCGCGGCCACCCCGATCGAGGCATTTACGAAGACCTGCGCCGCCTGGACATCGAACGGCTGTGACGCCGCATCGAGGATGCGCGCGCAGATCTGGTCGATGTCGAACCCGTCCCCGAGATCGGTCAGCAGGATCGCGAATTCATCCCCCCCGATCCGCGCGACGGTATCCGACGCGCGCGCGATCGCCGCCAGCCGCTGGCCGAAAGCGCGGATGAGCATGTCGCCCGCCGCATGGCCGTGGCTGTCATTGACTTCCTTGAACCGGTCGAGATCGACATACAGCAATGCGCAACTGGCCGGCGCGCGACGGTCGCGCAGCAGCGCCTGCTCGATGCGCTCGTTGAGCAGCGTGCGATTGGGCAGCCCGGTCAGCGCATCGTGGAAAGCGAGATAGCGGTTGCGCGCCTCGGCTTCGCGCGCTTCGGTCACGTCGGTGGTGACCGCGACCAGGAAATGCTGGCCATCGATTGTCACCCGCCGGTTGCGCGTAATGATGCGCTTGGTTCGTCCCTCGATGTCCGTCAGCTCCTGCTCGACTTCGTCGTCCAGTCCGGTTGCCAGCACGTGGTTGTTCGAACGCTCGAACGCCGCGACCTGATGGTGCGGCAGCACGTCCCCGGGCTCGCGCCCCAGCAATACCGCACGGGGCTCGCCGAGCATCGCGCACAGGCTGTCATTGACCATGACGAGCCGGTGGCGCGCGTCCTTGATCATGATCGCCGTTGGGATCACGTCGAGCAGCGCCTGGAGATCGGCAAGCGCGGGCATCGTGATCGAATGACTGGGCATTGCATCATTCCCTCTGCGGGGAGAGCCGCCCCCCCAACAAGCTTGGAACTTTGGCACGGTGCGTGGGAGTTGCGCCAGCCGGGGCATGTGCGGAAGCCGCGCGCAAGGAATCGCTTACCAAAGCCGCGTCGCGCCCGCGACCGCGCTATAGGAGATAAGAGGTAGGAGGATAGCGTGGATCACCAGCCCCGCGGCGCCGCGCGCGCCGAACAGGATTTCGACGTCGCGATGGCGTTTCAGCCGATCCTCGACGCGCACACCGGCATGGCCTTCGCCTATGAGGCGCTGGTGCGCGGACGCCGGGGCGAAAGCGCCGCCGAAATGCTGGGCCGCGTCACCCCGGCGACGCGCTATACCTTCGACCAGCAATGCCGCGTCGCCGCGATCGAACAGGCGGTGGCCGCCGGGATCATCGCGACCGGCGCGCGGCTATCGATCAACTTCATGCCCGACACCGTCGACGACCCCGTCGCCGACAGCCAGCGCACGCTGCGCGCCGCACGCGAGACCGGCTTTCCGCCCGACCGGCTGATCTTCGAGTTCAGCGACCAGGATCGTCTGGACGGCACTCGGATGGCGCGGGTGACCGAGGCATATCGCCGGATGGGAATGGCCACTGCGTTCGACGATTTCGGCGCGGGTGCCGACGGCGTGCGGCTCTTGTCGCGCTTCACCCCCGACGCGATCAAGCTCGATCCCGCGCTCGTGCGCGGCCTGTGCGGCAGCTGGTCGCGGCGGCTGGCGGTGGAGAATATCGTCCAGCTCGCGACGGGCCTCGGGATCACCGTCATCGCCGAGGGCGTCGAGACGCGCGCAGAATATGAAAAGCTGTGCGCGATCGGCGTGCGCTATCTCCAGGGCTATTTCATCGCGCGCCCGCAACGGGGGATTCTGGTGCGCCCCGAATTGCCCCTGCCGGCGCTGGCCGATCGGGTTTCGACTCGGCCCCGCGCGCATGGTTCCGTTGCGAATACAGGAGAATCCCGAGTGGGATGAACCCAGCGCGGCAACCCCCTGACTGTCCCGATACGGGGTTAACCCCTTATTCGGATTTCGAAAGGGGATTTCGAATGTCTGCATCTCTCGATCTGCAACCGCTGCTCGCGCTGACGTTCCAACCCGTGATCGACTGCGGATCGCAGCAGACCTTTGCGTGGCATGCCGTCGCCACCGCGCGCTCGGGACGCAGCTTCTGCGCAACCGCCGCGGCACTCGCGCCCGAACAGCGCCCCGCGCTGGAGGCTGCGCGGATCGCGCTGTCGGTCGAGACCGCGGTCCGGGCAGGCCTGCGCGACGGCGACGCGTTCCTCGCAATCCGCGTCGACGCGCCGGCGGGGATGGCAGAGGCGCTTCTGAGCCATTTGTTCCGCGTCGCGCTGGCGTGGCGCTTCCCGATCGAGCGGATCATCGTCTCGATCGATGTCGACGAGCGCGGCGACCCCGGCTGCGCCGCCGCGCTGGCCCAGGCCTCCACCCGGCGCGGCATCGCGATCGCGCTCGACGAATTCGCCGCCGGACCGATCGCGCTCCGCCTGCTCGGGCGCTTCTCGCCGGCATTCGTGACGCTGGCACCTGCGCTGGTGCGAAACATTGCCGCCAGCCCGTCACGCCGCCCGATCGCCGAGGGCATATTGCGGCTGGCGCGCGGGATGGACGTGATCGTCGCGGCGCGCGGAGTCGCGTCGGCGCAGGACTATCGCGTGCTCGACACGATCGGGGTGCGCCATTTCCAGCTCGACGGCGCCAGCCAGCCACCCACATCGGCGTCACGCCCCGACGCCCGCACCGCCCCGCCACCCTACCGGCGACCGGCACGCCAGCCGCGCGCCGCGCCGTCGCGTCCGGTCGCCGCCGCCGGGCTGGCAATCGCCATCTAGCTTGCGCCGCGCGACAGGCGCGCTAACAGCCGCGTCGTGAACGATCCCACCACCATCCGCCGCCTCTATGGCCGTCGCCAGGGGCACAAGCTGCGCGCCGGCCAGTCCAATCTGGTCGAGGACCTGCTCCCCCAGGTGAGTGTCCCCGAATCCGGCCCGCTCGATTCGCAGCTGCTGTTCGGCGACGACCGTCCGCTCGAATTCGAAATCGGCTTCGGCGCCGGCGAGCATCTGGCCGGCCAGGCGGCGATGCGCCCCGATCATGGTTTTATCGGATGCGAGCCCTTCCTGAACGGCGTCGTCGGCGCGCTCAACCATATCCGCGACGATGCGCTGTCGAACGTCCGGCTGCACATGGGCGACGCGCTGACCGCGCTCGAGCGCGTCCCCGACGCCAGCCTGGAGCGCGTCTATCTGTTGCACCCCGATCCGTGGCGAAAGGCGCGCCACGCCAAGCGCCGGATGGTCAACCCCGGCCCGCTCGACATGATCGCCGCCAAGCTCAAGCCCGGCGGTGAATTCCGGCTGGGCACCGACGACGTGACCTATTGCCGCTGGTCGATGATGGTGATGAACACGCGCCGCGATTTCGAATGGCTGGCAGCGTCCGCGACCGACTTCCTGACCCGCCCGGACGACTGGCCGGAGACGCGCTACGAACGCAAGGGCCGGCGGCAGGGGCATGAGGTCTGGTACTTCCGCTACCGGCGGATTTGAGCAATTTTCCGATTTCGCGATATGGGTATTTTTCAGGTAGTTACCCACGCCGCGACCGCCGATCCCATCCGGCGGCTTCCGAAGCGGCGATTGCCGGGCGATTCCCTTTATCACAGTTCCGGCAGGAGAATGTCTCGCGCACGGTCTGGATCACCCTCCAGGCGCGCGGAACCAGTTCTAGCGCCTCGGTGACATCCGCACCCAGCGTGGTTTCATTGTCGCGGTCGACGAGGCGGCATCGCCCGGACTCTCCTTGCGACGCAAGCGCGCGCGCAAAAAGATGCGCTATATCTGGACCGCCTGGTACCAACCGCCATTGGGCGCCGGACATGTCGCGACCAGCACATCACCGAACCCCGGCACATAGGTCGAGACGGGTTGGGTGCCTGCCCGATCGGCAATCACCTTCGCATCTCTGACGCGCAGTGTGGCACCCAGCAGCCCTCGGGCCGGTGGGGCTGCAATATCGATCAGCGATGTTTGACTCCCGGCCACCATGCCATAGTCGATGATGCCGAAATAGGGCTCGGTCGTGGTGATACCGACGTTCCAGGCGCGGAGCTTGATAGCATTGTCCGTTCCGACGAGGTCCCGGAAACTATCGTCGTCAAGGCCATAGCGATGGATGACTTTCAGACCAAAGACCGTTTCAAAGAACTGAAGCGTCGCGCCATGGTCCTGTACAGGGCCCGATATGCTCTGTGGCTCGCTGACGATACGATCGCGAACGGTGGCAAAGGATTCATAGAAAGCCGGATCGCCGGAGATGAGCGCGCAGACGACACCGTCCGGCCCCCACAGATGCATTTCTCGAAACCGGCCCTCCGCGGTGTCATATTCTGCAACTTCCGACTTGAACCGGAAGCCCGCCGCCTCGATCCTGTCGCGCGCGACATCAAGGTCGGGCGCATAGAAATCGATGACCTTCAGCGCGTCGCAGTCGGAACCGCGCGACGGCTGGCGGATCTGCACATCCGATCCCGGGTCGAATCGCAGCAATCGGACACCAAAGGGGAAGCCGGGGGTCTCCAACGTGATCTCGCGGAGAGCCTGCCCGGTGGTTCCCCATAGCGCCGTCGTCTCGTCCGCCGAACGCGAGATTCGGCCGACTTCCTCCATCCCCAGCGCCTGAAACAGCGCCAGATGCCGGTCGAGATCGCTCGACGAGATGATCGGCCCGTGGATGTTCACGACCTGCGGATCGGGCTGGGCGGTCATGTCAGGCAACGACATTCTTCTTGGCCACGCGATCGTCCCGCCGGGCAATTACCGCGTCCAGATTGCCGAAATTGAAGCGCTCGGGTTCGCCGCGCTCTGCCGCCGCCTGTGCCCGCAACGCCGTCGTCGCCGCATCGTCGACCTTGCCGTTATCGATGACGACTCCATAGCTATCGCGCGCCTGCTCGACCGACATCAGCCCGTGGCGGACATCGGCGGCAACCCGCTCGACCGGACGTTGCAGCGGGTCTCCCCAGCCGCCCGATCCTGCGGTGCGAAACAGGACGCGGTCGCCCTTGCGAACATCGAGATTGTCGATTTTCGAGGGGATGCGTTCCGCCTCGCTCTGGCCCTTTCGCAAGATCCATTTGCTGGACGTTCCGCCCGCAAGCCCGCCATTGATGCCCCAGGGCGGCACCGTCTCGCGGTCGTCGTGGATTGAGACCTTCCCGTCTTCCAGCAGAACATAGACTTTCTCGATGCCGCACCCGCCGCGATGCAGGCCGGGACCACCGCTGTCGCGGATCGGGCGATAGCTTTCGACCCGGACGGGAAAGTAATTCTCCAGATATTCGATCGGCGTCGCAGTGAACAGCGGCCACCAGGCATGACCGTCAAGGCCATCCCCGCGCGGCCGCCCCGGCACGCCGCCGAACAGTAGCTCCATGACCTGGAACCAATTTCCGTCGCCGTCATGTCCGGTAAAAATGAAGTGCGGGCTGGTACCATAGCCCGCCGCCATCGACAGGTGCGGCGCACGCTGGCCGAGCGCGCCCGCCTGGCAGTCGAAAAAGCGCGTGTGCGTATTGAGGCGATTTCCCAACGCTGCCGGAAACCGCGGGTTGAGCAGGCTGCCTTCCGGCAGGACCACTTCGAACAGATCGTAAAACCCTTCGTTGAAGAGGATCTCCGGATCGAACGCCATGATCATGTAGACGCCGAAGAACAATTTGCAGAGTCCTTCGTGGATCAGGAAGTTGATCGGCCCGTCGGCCTGATCGTCGGTACCGGTCCAATCGAACACGGCGACATTGTCGCGGCGATAAATCGACAGAGTCATCCGGAACGGCCCGTTGCCCCGACCGTCGTCATCGACATAGTCGGTAAAGGACACCGGCTCCTCGGGAATGAACTTGAAGATCAATTCCTGCATGGCGCTCCGCGTCCGGTCGAGCAACGCGTCGCATGCCTGCATATAGGTCGGGCGCCCAAAGCGATCGCATAGCTCCTGGACGCGCGTCGCCGCCGCGCGGCAACCGGCGACGAGCGCCGACAGGTCCGAACGGTTCATGTCAGGCGTCCGGCTGTTGTTCAGCATGATCGCCAGAACGCCTTCGTTCAGCACGCCTTTGTCGTACAGCTTCACGGGCGGGATGCGCAGGCCTTCTTCCCAGATCGTCGCCGCATCGAACGGCATCGATCCCGGGACCTTGCCGCCGACATCGACCATATGACCGAAGATGGATGAGAAGCCGACCAAAATGCCTTGATGGAAGATCGGCATCATCACGCACCAGTCATTATTGTGCGAGACCGACCCCTTGCAGGCATAGGGATCGTTCCAGACGTACATATCCCCTTCGGCAAGCGTGCTGCCATATTGTTCGAGAACGCCGGGAATATAGGATCCGAACTGCCCCACGACCATGCGTCCGCGCGCGTCGCAGATCATCGGATATTCGTCGTGCTGCTCGCGGATAACCGGCGAAAGCGAAATGCGCCCGACCACCATATCCATCTCTGCGCGCGCACTTTTCAGTGCATTCTCGATGATGTCGAGCGTGATCGGATCGAGCGATTTGATTGCCATGACGTCCACCTCAGTTCTTCTCGGTCGGCCAGATCAGGATATTGCGATGGTCATCGATTTCCGCCCAGTGGTTGGGCAGAAGCACCGTCGTCGTGTCATATTGGCGGACGATCGCGGGACCCTGAATGCGCATTCCCGGATCAAGCTTTTCGCGATCATAATTGGGCGTGTCGACCCACGTGTCGCCGAAATAGCCCGGACGATATTCGATCAATGCGTCCTCGATCGTGCCTCCCGAAGGCGCCTTTTCCTCGACCGCTACCGGTTCGGTCACGCCGGTCGCCGTCAATCGCAGCGCGACAAGCTCGACCGGAACCTCGAAACGAACGCCATAGGTGCGTTCATGCTTCTCATGGAAAGCGGCCAGCGCAACCGACAGATCGCCGGACAGGGCGGCATCCTGCGCGATCGGCACCTCGACCTCGAAGCCTTGCTGTTCGTAGCGCAGATCGAGCGTGAAGTGCAGCCGCCGGTCGACCTGGGCGATGTCCTGGCTGTCCAGCCAGTCCTTCGCCTTGGCCGTCAGCGCACCGAACCGGTCGCGAAGATTGGCCGGGTCGATCCGATCGGCCCTGTGGATGAAGGTCTGGACGAACTCGTTCTTGAACTCCGACTGCACGAAACCCAGCGCCGACAGAACGCCCGGGTTGGTGGGCACGACAACCGGATAGCAACCCAGCACCGCCGCCATGGCATTGGCGTGCAGCGGTCCGGCACCGCCAAAGGCGACAATGCCAAAGTCGCGCGGATCGAGCCCGCGCTGAACCGTGATGACACGAAGCGCGCCCAGCATCACTTCGTTCGCGATGGCGAGCATACCCTTGGCCGCATCGTCGATCGACAGACCAAGCGGGTCGGCGATCGCCCGTCCGATCGCGGTGCGCGCTGCGTCGATATCCAGCGCCATGTCGCCGCCGACCAGCTTGGGCGGCAGATAGCCCAGCACGGCATTGGCATCGCTGACCGTCGGCTCGGTGCCGCCGCGGCTATAGCATACCGGCCCTGGCTGCGCTCCGGCGCTGCGCGGGCCGACGCGAAGCGACCCTGTCAGCGGCGAAACATCGGCGATCGATCCACCGCCCGCGCCAACGCTGCGAACTTCCAGCGTCGGCACCTTGGCGGGGAAATAGCCGACCTCGGTCGAACGCGAAATCGTCGCCTTGCCGTCCATGATGACCGCGACGTCGGTCGACGTGCCACCCATATCGAATGCCAGCAGGCGTTCGCGTCCGGTCGCCTGCGCCAACACGACCGTGCTCGTCACCCCGCCGGCAGGGCCCGACAGTACGGTATGTACAGGTCGTTCCGACGCCGCTTCCGCGCTCATCAGGCCACCGTCGGATCGCACGATATGCAGGTGGCTGTTGATGCCCTCCTGCTTCAGGCGATTCTCGATCCGCGACAGATAGCGGCGCATGATGGGCCGGACATAATCGTTCATCACCGTGGTGATCGCGCGGTCATATTCGCGAAACTCGGGCAGGATGTCCGACGACAGCGAGACCGGCAGATCGGGATAATGCGCCTCGACGATCGCCTTCAGCGCCTGCTCATGGGCCGGATTGGCATAGCTGTGCATCAGGCAGATGCTGAGCGCCTCGATCCCGGAACCGCAAAGGGCGTGGATCGTCTGCGTCGCCTGTTCGACGTCCAGCGCTTCGATGACCTCGCCCCGCATATCCAGGCGCTCCCGGATTGCCCCGGTATCATCCAGCGAGGCCAGCGGCGCCGGCTTGTCCATGATGATCCAGCCGAACAGCGGACCCGGCGTCCAGGACTTGGCCAAGTGCAGCGTATATTCGAAGCCCTCGGTCACCAGCAGGCCGACGCGTGCGCCTTTGCCTTCGAGGATCGCGTTGGTCGCAACGGTCGTGCCGTGCAGAATAACGTCGATTTCCTGCGGCTTGATCTTCGCGATATCGCAGATCAACCGGATCCCGTTCAGGATGCCGATCGATTGATCTTCCGGGGTCGAAGGGGTTTTCGCACGGAACGTCCGACCCCGCTTGTCATCATGCAAAAGGAGGTCCGTGAAGGTTCCTCCGACGTCGATACCCAGTCTCATGCCCTCACCCTTCAACAGAAGCTGCGTTCTCGGTGGCGACCTTGCCGTACCGCCTGATGCGAAGGTCGGCCTGCTCCTTGTGGCCGGCGAACCCTTCGAGCGCGCAAAGGCGCGAACAATATTCGCCGATCTCGACAGAGGCCGCATCGGTTTCGATGCGCTGATAGGTGCAGGTCTTGATGAACTTGCCCACCCACAGGCCGCCGGTATAGCGCGCGGCCCGGCGCGTGGGCAGCGTGTGGTTGGTCCCGATCACCTTGTCGCCATAGGAGACGTTGGTGCGGTGACCGAGGAACAGCGCGCCATAGTTGGTCATGCGGTCCAGAAAATATTGCGGTTCGGCGGTCAATACCTGGACGTGCTCGGACGCGATACGATCGGCTTCGGCGACCATTTCGTCGAGCGTGTCGCACAGGATGATCTCGCCATAATCCGCCCAGGCGCGGCCGGCGATGTCGCGCGTCTCCAGCCTGGCGAGCTGACGATCGATCTCCGCCTGAATGCCGCCGGCCAGCGCCGGCGAATTGGTAAGGAGAATGGCCGGCGAGTCCGGCCCATGCTCCGCCTGGCCCAACAGGTCGGCGGCGGCCATCTCGGCGTCACAACTGTCGTCCGCGATGATCAGCGTTTCGGTAGGCCCGGCGAGAAGGTCGATGCCGACCTGGCCGAATACCTGCCGCTTCGCTTCCATCACGAAGGCGTTACCCGGGCCGACGATCATGTCGACCGGCGCAATGCTCTGGGTGCCCAGCGCCATGGCACCGATCGCCTGCACGCCGCCAAGGCTGTAGATTTCATCCGCACCGGCGAGATATAGCGCCGCGACGATCGCCGGGTGCACCTCCCCCTGAAAGGCAGGCGCCGATGCGATGACGCGCTTCACCCCGGCCACACGCGCGGTGACGACGCCCATATGCGCCGACGCGACCAGCGGATATTTCCCGCCCGGGATATAGCAGCCGACGCTGTTCATCGGCAGGTTGCGATGGCCGAGGAATACACCGGGCCGCGATTCCACTTCGATGTCGTTCAGCGACGCGAGCTGGCGCTCGGCGAAATTGCGGATCTGTTCCTGGGCAAACCGGATGTCGTTGAGAACCGAGGCCGGCATCCGCTTGACGCAGGCCGCGATCTCGTCCTCCGACAGGCGGAAGCTCTCCGGCGACCAGCGATCGAAACGCTCGGAGTAGACGCGAAGGGCGTCATCCCCCTCGCTGCGGATATGGTCGAGAATGCCCGACACTGTTTCGCTGACTTCCCGCGAACGGTCCACGGCCCCCTGAACAGACCGCTGCTTGAGATAGCGTACGGGCATTGCTGTCGGCTCCAAACTTTTCCATATACAAAATGACTACGCATTCATAACCACGCCACCGCGATACAATCAAGCCTTGATGTCGAAGAAATTTTTGGCGAAAACGCCTGCTTCCTCGGGATAATTTCCTGTCCACGGCTTGGAATGACCGCATAAACATACGCCGTCATGGATGTCGCCGATTCGGCCATCCTGACGGGCGCGAACGGCATGAATGGAGAAGAGATAATGGCCCATGCGAAACTGAAGCGGATGCTGGAGTCGGGTGAATTCTTCTACGCGCCTGGCGCGCAGGACATGATCGCGGCCACCGTGGCGTCGCGGCACGGCTTCGACGCCCTGTACGCCAGCGGCTACTGGTTGACGGCGTCCGCCTATGGCCTGCCCGATGCCGGGATCGTCAGCTATACCCAGATGCTCGACCGAGTCAGCCTGCTGGCGCGCCAGGCGGGCGACACGCCTGTGATCGCCGATGCCGACACGGGTTATGGCGGCCTGCTCAACGTCGACCACACGGTGCGCGGCTACGAAGCCGCCGGTGTCACCGCGATCCAGCTCGAAGATCAGGAATTCCCCAAAAAATGCGGTCACACGCCGTTCAAGCGCGTGGTTCCTGCCGATGTTATGGCAACGAAGATCCGCGTCGCGGTCGAAGCCCGAAATGATCCCAATTTCCTGGTCATCGCCCGGACGGATGCGCTGCAACCCGAAGGGTTCGAAGCCGCTCTCGCCCGCGCCGAGCTTTACGGGCAAGCGGGCGCCGACATCGTCTTCGTCGAGGCGATGACCGAGCGCGATCAGATGCAGGAGGCCTGCCGCCGGATCACGAAACCGGTGATCGCCAATATGGCGAGCGGCGGCCAGACTCCGATCCTGTCGATTTCGGAACTCAAGGAAATCGGCTTTGCCTGTGCGATTTTCCCCGCCCTGTCGTCGCTGGCCGCCGCCGCGGCAATGGACAAGGCATATGCCGTGCTCAAGGCCGAAGGCATTGCGACCTCCCCCGACGTGCCGCTATTCGATTTCGGGCAGTTTTCCCGGATGATCGGTTTCGAAGAGGTCTGGGCTTTCGAACGCAAATGGGCGGACGCACAGCCCTCCGACGACAATGCAACCTGACCTGAAAAACGGCATGGCGCCCCCGATCGCCTGTGTGGGGAGCGGCCTCGTCGGTCGCTCCTGGGCCATCGTGTTTGCGCGCGCGGGGTACCGGGTGCAGATCTGGGACAGCGTTTCCTCAGCACTCGACAAGACGTTACCCGCGCTGTGCGCCACGCTGAACGAACTGGAAAAGGCTGGCGCGATTGCCTCGGCGTCCGAGATTGCCGGGCGGATCACGCTGGCGGACAGCCTTGCCGACGCGATTGCCGACTCCTGCCATGTCCAGGAGAGCGTCAGCGAGCGGCTGGAGATCAAGAGGGCACTGTTCGCGGAGATGGACGACATCGCTCCGGCCCGCGCGACGCTTGGCAGTTCGACATCGGCTATTCCGGGATCCGCCTACATGACCGGGCTTGCAGGCAGTCGCCGCTGCCTGGTCGTCCATCCGGTGAACCCACCCCATCTGATCCCGCTGGTCGAACTTTGCCCGACGCAGGAAACCGACGCGGAAACCGTCGATCGCGTCGCGGCGCTGATGCGCGAAGTCGGCCAGAAGCCGATAATTCTGGCCCGGGAAATCGAGGGATTCGCTCTGAACCGGTTGCAATGGGCGTTGCTCTGCGAGGCCATGCACCTGATCGGCGAAGGCTATTGCACCCCGCAGGATATCGACGCGGTGATGACCCACGGGCTGGCAAGGCGCTGGGCGCACCTCGGACCGCTTGCCGTCGGCCACCTCAACGCCGCGACGGGATTCCAGGGATATTTCGACGGCCTGGGCGAAGCCATCGGCCGCGTGCGCGCCACGCTGAGGACCGACTATATACCCTCGACCGAAACCGTCGCCAAAACGCACGCCGCGATGGATGCGACGATGCCGGTGTCCGACCTGCCCCGGTATCAGGCAAAGCGCGATCGCGCGATCCTCGCGCTCGATCGCCTGCTGCGGGACCCGGGCTGACGGACGCTATTGCGCGGTCCAGCCGCCATCGACAACCAGGCTGTGCCCCGTCACCATGCGCGCTGCATCGGAGACAAGGTACAGCAGCGCACCGGTCACATCGTCGACCGTGCCGACGCGCCCGAGCGGGATATTATTTTGCACCATGGCCGCGAACGCGGGATTTTCGAACATGGGCCGGGTCATCGGCGTTTCGATGAAGGTCGGGGCGATCGCATTCACCCGGATCCCCTGCGGCGCCAATTCGACCGCCATCGCCTTTGTCAGCCCCTCGATGGCATGTTTGGTCATGCAATATACGGTTCGGTTCGGCGATCCGACATGACCCATCTGGGACGACATGTTGATGACCACGCCGTGCGGCTGTGCCGCCTTCAGCATCACCCGCACCGCCGCCTGCGCGGTCTGGAATGCCGCCGTGACATTGAGCGACACCAGCTTGGCGAGGGTTTCCGGATCGACATCGACAAACGGCATGGGCGCATTCGTGCCCGCATTGTTGACGAGGATATGCAGCGCCGGCATCGCTTCGATTCTGCGCAGAAAGTCCGCATCGCGAACATCGATCACCCATGGCTCGACCCGAGCGCCGAAGCGGTCCCGCAACTGTTCGAGGTCGCCGGCGGTGCGGGCGACCGCGATCACCTCCGCCCCCGCCGCGACAAGGCTTTCCACACAGGCCCGGCCAATCCCCTTCCCGGCCCCGGTCACCAGCGCCACGCGGCCTTCCAGAGAAAATAAGGGCAGCATCATCCTACTCCTGCAGCTTAACCGCACTCATCCTATCTTGGCCACGCCGACAAAGGCAGCGGCCAGAACGAACGCCCATAAAAGCAGGACTATCCGCTTCGACTGGCGCATTGCCTCGCCCAGTTGGGCTTCGGTTTCGTCGGTGCCCCGCCCGTCGAGAATCGCCGTCAGCGCACGCCCGAACGGCTTGCCCAATAACCGCAGCCCAATTCCGCAAAAGATTGCGCAGGCAAAGAAGATCATCTTCAACGCCAGCCAGCTCGCGCCTTGTGCAACCGGCCCAACGCCGACGAAGGACGCGGCGCCGGCCAGCAGGAAACCGCTCGCCACCGACAACCGCACGACCCAGTCCAGCTTCACCAGCCATCCCGTCACCCCGCCATAAAGCCGCACAACTGCCAAAAGCCACAGGAGACCGAGGATCCAGGCAAGCGCGAGGAGAATATCGAGGCTCGCCCCGCCCAGATCGAGAAGCCCGAGATTGGCGGCAAGGCTGAGCCCGACGGGGACCATCAGCACCAGGCAGAGTCGCGGCAGAAGGTCGATCCAATGGACGATCGCCATCGCGGTGCGGCGCGCTTCGAGCGAGCGTGACGGATCGAGGACATAGCGGATGCCATAAAAGACGCCGATGTCCGACCCGAGCCAGTAGACGAACAGCAGCAGATGCGCGAACAGCAGGAATATATGGGGCGTGAGCATCATCGTCTCTCTAATCTACAGGACCCTGCAGGACTTCCTAAAAATCCCTGATTTCCAGGTCTTCGGACACGCCGGGCATCCACAGCACGGCCAGACCGCTGATGAACAGAAGCGGGGTCACGCACAGGCTGATCGCCCATTGCCAACCGACTTCCCCGACCAGCATCGCGACGACAACCGGCAGCACCGCAAAGCCGAGGCTGACCGACGCCGACGCGCAGGCCGCACCGGTCGCGCGCATCCGCGTGGGAAACTGCTCCAGGACGAAGGTGGTGAGGATCGCCGACGTGCCGAAGGAGAAAATCGCCATGATCCCAAAGGCAATGACGTCCTCAATCGGCTTGCTCGGCAACCAGACGAACGCGATCAGCGACGCTGCGCCAAGCCAGGACCAGATCACGATCGTCAGCCGCCGCGACAGGAAGAATTCGCCCACCACCGACGCGCTTAGATAGCCGAAAATGCCGATCCCGTAAGAGATGCCGACAACATGGGCGGCGACTGAGGCATCATATCCGCGCACATTGTGCAGGAAGGCGGGCATGTAGAAAGCCAGCCCGGCATAGGCACCGCCCTTGGCGAAAAACGCCAATATGCACAGAAGCGTCAACGTCCGGAAACGCGGGGAAAAAAGATCGCCAAGCTGCGCTTTCATCGGCCGGCGGTTGACCGCGCTGGCTTTGACCAGCGCAAAGCCGGGCGTCTCAGGGACAAACCGGAAGATGATTGCGGCGATCACCGGCACGGCCAGGCTGACCATGAACACCGCTCTCCATCCGAAGGTCGCGAGCAGCGGCGCCACGAGCATCGAGGCGAGGAACCAGCCTAGCGGAAAGCCGATTTGCAGAAAGCCGACCATGAGCGCGCGGATACGCGGCGGCGACGTTTCGGTGACGTAGGAATTGGTGATCGGCGACAGGCCGGCGCTGATCGCAGCGCCGCCGGAGCGGGCGGCGGCCAGGCCAAAAACACTCCCGGCGAATCCCTGCAACGCATAGAAAACAGCCGACAAGCCAAAGCAGCTTGCCAACATGATGCGTCGGCCGAAACGATCGGTCAGCAACCCGCTGAGGAGAGCGCCGAAGATCGCCGCGCCAAAGCCCAGCGAAATGACCAGGCCTATCGTCTTTATCGAGATGCCAAGATCTTCGACCATCGCCGGCATGGCATAGCCGAACATCGACTGTTCCAGATTGACGACGGTCCACACGCACAGACAGATCAGAAAGGTCCGAAGCGGCACACCCTTAAGGTCGCGGAAAGCCGACGCCACCTCGGACCAGTCAACGGGGCCGCTCTTGTTGCGCAGCGGAGACTCTTTGCGCCGTGCCAGTCGATCCGTCATCCCCGACATCCCTTTTGGAGCATCGTCCCGGTGACGCGGGACATCCCGACGCGCGCCCGGTCGCACGGCTCTGCATCGTCATCAGCGAAAAGGGCATGACCAGCGCGGTCGCCCGAGCCGCTCAACCGGCGGTGCTTGCCTGCTCAACGCTGCTGTACAGCCGGTCGAGCAGAAGGTCCGACCACGCGTCCTGCGCCTTCAGCGCCTCTTCGCCGGGCTCATACGCGTCCAGCGCCTCCTGGCTGGTGACCCCCGCCGCGACCAGGACGCGTTCCAGTCGATCGATGCGATTATAGGCGACGGCCAGTTCGGTCGACAGTTCGAGAATCATGGCCAGCAGATGCTCCATGCCTTCGTCATTGAAGAATTGCGGCCGCTTCCCCTTGGAGTGGCGCGGAAGGCTGATCGGTTTCGAACCCATGTATCCAACTCTCTAATCTTCAAAGGGCGGAACGGAACGCGCAGAATGGGCCCGCCCTCCAAAACCTGGCGCGTCTCTGTCCGGTCCGACGGTCAGCAGGCCGAATCCAGGCACAAAATGACTACGCATGTAATGCCCGCGGATCTCCTCCCAAGTCAACCCGCCCGCGACGCCCCGTAGGGAAACTCTGGAAATTTCGGGTAAAGCCTCTTAAAGATGCTCCCGAACAGCGCCGGTTTTTGCATAGGAATGCATTGAACTGGCAATGGAAATTGGGGTTATGATGCGGTTTACATCCAACGACGTCGCCAGGCTGGCCGGCGTATCGCAATCCACCGTTTCGCGGGCCTTCAAAGGCGACACCAGCATGTCGCCCAAAACGCGCGACAAGGTGATGGCCGCTGCGCAGAAACTCAGCTACGTGCCCAATTCCTTCGCCCGGAATCTCACGACCCAGAAATCCGACATCGTCGCGAT
This sequence comes from Sphingomonas hengshuiensis, assembly GCF_000935025.1. Classification (NCBI taxonomy): domain Bacteria; kingdom Pseudomonadati; phylum Pseudomonadota; class Alphaproteobacteria; order Sphingomonadales; family Sphingomonadaceae; genus Sphingomonas; species Sphingomonas hengshuiensis. The sequence continues at coordinate 5,073,659 of NZ_CP010836.1, read as the reverse complement.
CGTGATCGGCGATCTCAAGAACAGCTTTTACACCGAATCGCTCGCCCTGTTCAGCCGCGAGCTTCGGGGGCGCGGCAAGCACCTCCTGCTGTTCAGCGTGGATGCCGTGACCGAGACCGACAGCGCGGTACGCGAGATTCTGGAATATCAGGTCGACGGCATCATCCTGACCGCCGCCGATGCGTCGATGACGACCGCGGAAATCTGCATCAACCGCCGGATCCCGGTGGCGACCTTCAATCGGTATGTTCCCGGCACGCGCGTGAACAGCATATGCTGCGACAATGTCGGCGGCGGCGAAACCATCACCGACCGCCTGATCGAGGCGGGCGCGCGAAGCTTCGTCGTCGTTTACGGCGAAAAGGAAGCCACGACGAACCGCGACCGGCTCACGGGTTTCGAGAGGGCGCTGAAGCGCGCGGGTATCCCGAAGAAGAACACCCGCCTGCTGCGAGGCGATTATTCCTATGACGGCGCCTTCAACGCGGTCGCGAAATGCTTCGCCGCCGGCCATCGTGCAGACGCAGTCCTCTGCCTGAACGACGTCATGGCGATGGGCGCGATCGATGCGCTGCGGTACGAGATCGGGCTGGACATCCCCGGCGAGGTGATGGTCGCCGGATTCGACGATATCCCCGAAGCGGCGCGGCCCGCCTATAGCCTCACGACCATAAGACAACCTATTGAAACCATGGTCAACGACACGCTTGACCTCCTGGGTCTGGGGGAAAGGAAGACTCCGAGCACCGAGGTCGTCCGGACTATTCCGGGGACGTTGATCGAGCGCAGCACCGTGCGGCCGCGCCGCTGACGCGCGGACCTTCGATCCGCGTTGACAAGCAATGCGACCGCGCTATGACTACGCAGTCATTTGAATATTCACGCGAGCTGGAACCGCGCAATGTATGATGATTTACGCGCCAAATCCGTCCTCGTAACCGGATCGGGCCGTCGCGGCGGCCTGGGGATTGCGATCGCCGCGCGCTTCGCGCGCGAAGGCGCGAACGTCATGTTGCACGACGTCGCCCCTGCGGACGAAGCCGAGGGGGCGAATGTCGGCTCGGAAAGCGAACTTGCGGCGGCGGCCCGGGAAATCTGCGAAGCCGGCGGAACTGCGGCATATCATGCCGCCGACCTGCGCGACGAAGGCCAGGTGATCCAGCTGGTCGACGCCGTGGTCGCGGCGTTCGGCGGGATCGACATCCTCGTCAACAACGCCGGCGTAGGCTTCAAATTCGGCCCGCTGCTCGATATGTCCGCCGCCGATTGGGACCTTGTGCTGGACGTCAACCTGCGCGGCGCCTTCCTCGCCATGAAGCACGCCGGACGACAGATGGTAGCCCAGCCCGAACGGCAAGGCTGGGGACGCGGGCGCATCATCTCCATCGGCAGCCGCGCTTCCAAATCGGGATCGGCCTGGGCGGGCGCGTACAGCAGCTCCAAGCACGGGCTTGTCGGCCTGACCCGATCGCTCGCGCTCGAGCTTGCGCCGCATGCGATCACGGTGAATGCCGTATGCCCCAATCATGTGACGACCCAGCTCGGGTCGTGGCAGAATGATTTCATGGCGCAGGCCAAAGGCCAGACCGTCGACGACTATCTCGCCGACATGCGGTCGCGCATTCCCCTCGGCCGGGTGGGAGAGGCCAGCGATACCGCCAACGCCTGTGCGTTTCTCGCGTCGGGGCAAGCCATCTATGTCACCGGTGAGGCAATGAACGTCTCCGGCGGCGAAGAATATCATTGATCGAGGAGACCATCGAATGACCGCTCAGTCCCCAGCGAACGTCGATCAAGCCGCCCCCGCGCGCGCCGGCGAGCGGGCGCGACAGCGCTTCATCTCCAAGCTGCGCCGCAAGGTGCTGGTCGATCTCGCCGGCGACATGAAACAAAGCTTTGTCGACGATATCGCGCCCGCAGCGGAAAAGCGCAGCGGCGCGCCGCTCGGAAATGCGGTCGCAGTGCGCCGCGCGATGGAAGATACGCCGATCTACAAATTCTACTCGAGCAGTCGCTACAAGGCGCAGGAAATGGTTTGGGAATCGGTTCGCCCGCAGGTCGAACGCAACCTCGACCAGCTGACGCAGATCGCGCGCGCGGCGACCAGCAATTGCGGCGGCACGTTGCGCCTCGATCCGACGCTGGAAATTCCCCGCTATGTGTCCGAGTTGGACGTGCACCTGATGCCGGGTTGTTTCCACAGCGAGTATCAACCCGACGACGTGGCCCAAGGCGCTATTTATTCCTATGGCATCGGCGTCTTTTACGGCGGCCTGCCAAGCGTGCAGAAGGGCAGCGGCCCTGCCGCGACGATCGCGCAATTCATCAAATCGGCCTATCCCGATTTCAAGCCGAAGCGCATTCTCGACATCGGCTGCACCACGGGCCACGGCACGATCCCGTACAGTTTCGCCTTTCCCGAAGCCGAGGTTCACGGCGTCGATGTCGGCGCGCCGCTGCTGCGCTATGGACATGCCCGGGCTGCCGCAGAAGGCATTCCGATCCACTTTTCGCAGCAGAATGCGGAACGTCTGGATTTTGAAGATGCGAGCTTCGATGTCGTGACATCCAGCTTTTTCTTCCACGAAGTCCCGGTCAAATCGACCCGCGAAATTCTAAGGGAATGCTACCGTATCCTGAAGCCCGGCGGCTTGATGATACATTTCGAGCTGCCACCCGAATGCGAAGTCGATCCCTATACCAACTTCTATCTGGACTGGGACGCGTATAATAATAACGAGCCCTATTATACCGGCTTTCGCGGCCAATCGCTGGTCGCTCTGTGCGAAGAGGCGGGGTTCGGACGGGACAAGTATATCCAGCAGCAATTGTTCAACCTGAGCACGGTGCCGCAGGAGCAGTTCGATGCCTGTGCCCGCGGGGAAATCAAGGCACCGGTCATCCTGAACGGCGGATCCTGGTTCACGTTCGGAGCATGGAAGTAAGGTGACGGCGCGGGATCAGGGGAACAACTATCCCCTTCTGGCCTCGCCGATCGAGATTGGGGGTATCACACTGCGCAATCGCGTAGCCCATGCCTCCATGACCACGCGATTTTCGGTGGGACGCAAGGTTACCGATCGCCTGATCGATTATTATGTCAATCGTGCCCGCGGCGGCTGCGCCATGAGCGTGACCGAGCCGCTGGCGACCCTTTCGTGGCAGGCGAACGACGCCGCCAAGGTCGGCGTCGACGATGACAATTGCATCGAGGGCCTGAAGCGCTGGGCCGATGCGGTGGAATCGCTCGACTGCCGGCTTGTCGGCCAGTTGCAGGATCCCGGCCGGGCCACCCATCAGGGCGGACGCCGGCCTTTCGCCTGCGGTCCGTCCGCGCTGCCGGACGATCTGAGCTGGACCACCCCACATGCGCTGGATACGGGCGAGATCGAACAGGCGGTCGATGAATTCGCCGCCGCCGCCCGGCGCTTGCAGACGGCGGGCTTTTCCGGCGTCGAACTGTCGTCGGGCCACGGCCATTTGATCCATCAGTTTCTGTCGCCCCAATCCAACCGCCGGGAAGATCAATATGGCGGCGATCTCGACGGTCGCCTGCGTTTTCTGGCTGCCATCATCGATGCTATTCGTGCCGCAACGACCGGGCGTTTCATGATCGCCGTCAAGCTGCCGGGAGACGACGGGGTTCCCGGCGGCATCGGCCCGGACCTCGCCGAAGCGATCACGCGGGCGCTGGTCGCCCGGGGTGGCTTCGACGCCCTCTCCTTCTGCCAGGGCGCGCATCACAGGTCGCTCGAAAACCATTTGCCGGACATGCACTGGCCCCGCGCGCCCTTTAACGACCTGACCAAAAGGCTGCGCGCCGCGGCGGGCGGGTTGCCGGTCGCGGTGCTGGGCCGGATCGTCGAACCCGTACAGGCAGAGCAAGCGTTGGACGAAGGTGTCGGCGACTATGTCCAGCTCGGCCGTGCGCTCGTGGCGGATCCTGCATGGGCGAACAAAGCGTTCTCGGCGCGCGAGCATGAAACCCGCTGGTGCGTATCGGGCAATAGCTGTTGGGGCCTCATCGCCGCCAAAAGCCCGCTTGGGTGCGACAACAATCCGCTTGTCGGCGCATCGGACGAAGCCGAATGGAAGCCGGCCGCCGCACCCGAACGCAAACGCATCGCCATTATCGGCGCCGGCATCGCCGGCCTGGAAGCCGCGTGGGTGGCGGCCGAACGGGGGCATGATGTGACCGTTTTCGGGGCGGGACAAAGCTATGGCGGCAAAACCGCGCTCCAGTCCCGCTTGCCCGGTTCCGAACAGATCTCCAGCATCTACGATTATCAGATCGTTCGCGGCAGCCGGGCGGGGGTTCGCTATGAATATGGTGTGACAATGACTCCGGACGACATCGCGGCATTGGCGCCCGACACGGTGGTGTTGGCGACCGGAGCGACGCCGCAGTGGCCCGAAATGCTGCCGCGCATGTGGCATGACGAGGGTTTCGTCATGAATATACGCGACACCGCCGCCCTTCTCCTCGACCGCTTCCCGCCTCAGCCCGGGACCGCGGTCGTCTATGATCAGGACCACACGGCCGGCACCTACGCCGCCGCGCATCTGATGGCGGAAATCTTCGAACATGTGGTCATCGCCACGCCGCGCGCGGAAATCGCCGTCGATGAACCTCTGGTCGTGCGTCAGGGGATCATCCGCCGCCTCGCCATGCGCGGTATCGAGATGCGGACGCTGGTCGAGCCCGATGGCGACAGCCCGCTCATCGATGGCCGGGTCGATCTGCGGAATGTTTACAGCGGCCGGCTGGACAGCATCGAGAATGTCGTGCTGCTCACCTATTCGACTCCGCGAATTCCCAATGATTCCCTGGCAGCGCCGCTGCGCGCGCAAGGGTTCGACGTTCGCACCATCGGGGACTGTTTCATGCCGCGCCCCGCCTATTTCGCGACGCGCGACAGCAACCAGGTCGCTCGCGGGCTCTGAACGTCGGACTGGCTTCGGGGCAGTCCCTCGCAGGCCCGATTATCCGGCGGTCGCCGCATTGGCTTCCGCCGCAGCGCGCACAAAGGCCTTGCGCCCCGCCATCAGGATCAGGAACGACCCGGTCCCGCAAACCGCGAACAGGACCGCCAGCGCATAGGCGATGCCGTCGGGCGACCTGAACACCGTATCGGTGAGGAGGCCCACGAGGAAGTTCCCCGCCGTGAGCGCAATGAGGCCCTGTGCGATCGTCTGCAATGCCATCACCTGCCCCCGCATCTCATTGGGCGTGATCAGCGACAGGCCCGAATAGGCGGCGGAGATGTTCCAGTTCACGAAGACCGCGTTCAAGGCATAGAAAACGAGCGCGAGCGTTCCGGAGGAAACCAGGCTGGCCGGAACCGCGAACGCGACCATCGCGATGGCGCAGAAGGACGCCGCGATCATCGGCGCATCCAGATGGCCCTTTCGATTCAGCCAGACGATGGCCCAGCCGCTGGTCAGCGCGGCAAAGATGTTGATCGGCACGCCGACCGAGCCCATCAGCCATCCGGTCTCGGCTGCTCCCCAGCCATGCACGCGGATGAAGAGCGCCGGGAACCATCCGATGATCGCATAGACGCAAACCAGATTCAGCACCGTCCCCAGCATCAGGCAGCCAAAGGCGCCGGGATGCCTGCCGATCAGATGGAAAACCGGCCTTAGGCTGAAGCTTTCGGACGTGTTCACCACCCCTTTGCGTGCGGGCTCCTTGCAGGTCAGCATCACGATGACCGCCAGAACGATCCCCGGCGCACCGCACAGGATAAACACGACCTGCCAGGGCTCCATGCCCCCAAAGAGTGCGGGCACATCGTCGATCAGATGGTTCGACCAGACGAGGAACAGTCCGCCCATGATGAGCGCCGCACCGGCGCCAAAGGCGCTGCCGGTCGTGAACACACCATAGGCTTTGGGGCGGATGTCGGGGGAAAAATAGTCGGCGATCAGCGATGCGGCGACGGGGACGAGAACCGCCTCGCCGACCCCAACCAACATGCGATAGGCGAACAATTCCTCATAATTTCGCGCCAGCCCGCAGGCCATCGTCGCAACGCTCCACAGCGCAAGACCCGCCACCAGGATCGGGACGCGCTTCCAGCGATCGCACAACAATCCGATCGGCAATCCCAGGACGCTGTAGACCAGGCTAAACGCCATGCCCTGCAGCAGACCGAACTGCATGTCGTTGATGTGCATCGAGGCTTGCAGCGGCTGGATCAGCAGCGCGATCGTCACCCGGTCCAGAATGGCGAGCGCATAGGCCAGCGTCAGCAGGGCGATGACATACCAGGCATAACGCCGCGCGGGCCATATCTCACCGGTTTTGCCGTGGCCGCCGGCGGCGGCGGGCGACGCCCCCTCAGTCATGCAGTAAACTCCCATCCGAAAAGCGGCCGAAACAATTGTGGCTTCTGAACTGCGGAATGCCCTGCAAGGCCTGTTGCGCGAAATGCAGCACGGGGTTGCTGGAAGATGGAGCGGTCGATATCATCCCGCTGGTCGCCGCGCGCTTAGCCAAATGCGACATAAGGACGGCCCAGCTCAGGACCGCGCTCCAAGAGAATCACGCCTGTTTTATCATCATAAGATAAGGCCATATTCCCGGTTCAGACAGGAGCGATGCGAGCCCCTTCAGAATGCAAACCCTCTGATTTATCGCAACAAACGTCGATTATCCGTCCGTTCTGCCTCATCAGCTTCGCGCTACATAGCATCGTAGCGCGGTTTGCCAAAGCTCATTTCGTATAAGCTAGATACAATTCAGCCCTTGCGTCAAAAATGAGACTCGCTTATGACTACGCAGTCATTCCGTTTCGCAGGCGGAGGTTCAGGCGAATTAGAGGAGCAAAACTCCCATTCACCATTTGGCACGGCACAAGGGGAAGGACTGATGATGATTGGGTTTTCGAACGCCAAGCTAGCCTTGGCAGGCGCGTCCGCAATGATCGCGCTGGCGACAAGCGGCATGGCTTTTGCGCAGGAAGCGAACCAAGCGCCTGCCGAGGCGCAGGACAGCGGTGGACTTACCGACATTGTCGTGACCGCCCAGCGCCGCCCGGAAAAGCTTCAGGAGGTCCCGATAGCGGTCACGGCGTTTACCGAAATGACCATCCGCGACTTCAACCTGAACGACGCCATCTCCGTGTCGAAATATGTCCCTTCGATGATCTCGGCGCATAATGCCGGCCTGCAATCCGCGAACGCCTATTACATGCGCGGGCTGGGCAACTCCCAATCGGTCGCCACATTCGATCCGCCCGTCGGCACCTATGTCGACGACGTCTATATCGCTCGCCAGAACGCCAATAACTACGCCTTCTTCGACACCGAGCGCGTCGAGGTCCTGCGCGGGCCGCAGGGCACGCTGTTCGGTCGCAACACGACGGGCGGCGCCATTTCGGTCATCATGCGCAAGCCGGGCGACGAATATAAGTTCAAGGGGGAACTCTCCGCCGGATCCTATGGCCGCATCACCGGCAAGGCGATCGTCGATGTGCCGCTCTCCGAAAAGGTCTTGACCAAGATTTCCGCCTTCTACGTGAAGGACGACGGCTACCTCCAGAATGTCGCCACCAAGGAGACTCTGAACGGCGAGCGCAATTACGGCATTCGCAGCGATATCCGCTTCCTCGCGAGCGAGGCGTTCACCTTTGATGTGGCGGCCGAATATACCAACAACACCGGTACCTACCTTGGGCCGAGCAGCCTCGCTGTCCGGTCGGAACGCTACAAGGCTGCCACCACGCCGATCTTGAATCGCACCAACCTGACCCTGCCGAAAACGGACTGCAAAGGCGACTCCACCGTCGTCCTGCTGACGCGCAAGGCCGGCCTCTGCGCCCTGTCGGAGAATTACGCCGTCACGGCGAACGCCAATTATGAAACCGACGGCGGCACGCTGACCGGCATCTTCGGCTGGCGCCGCCTGACGCAGGGCTGGATCAACCAGTACAACACCAACGGAACGGCGATCTACAACAGCTATATTATCGCCGATAATTCAACGAACGAGCAGGTATCCGGCGAGCTCAAATGGAACAGCACGCTCCTGGACGGGCGTCTCAACTACACCGCCGGCCTGTTCTACCTGCACGAGGACAATGAGGAAGCCCAGGCGGATTTCCAGGATACGAATCCGAACGCTACCGCATTCAAGTTGCTGCAGGACCGCAACTTCGCGCAGAAGGTCGAAACGATGGCCGCCTATCTGCAGGCGGACTATAGTGTCACCAACGCCCTGACCTTCACCTTGGGCGGACGCTTCACGCACGAAACGAGGAAACTCGCCTTTTTCGACTCGGTCCGCTTTCCGGGCTTTGGCTTCGACAGCGCCGATGCGATCGCCGCGGGCATCCCGCTCAAGCTGACCCAGAACCGCTTCACCCCGCGCGTCGCGGTGAATTACAAGCTCGATCCGAACGTCATGGTCTATGCATCCGTGACGAACGGCTTCAAATCAGGCGGCTGGAACGGCAACGCGGCAACCCCGGCGCGCGTCCTTCCGTTCCGCCCCGAAATCACCTGGTCCTACGAAGGCGGCGTGAAGTCGGAACTGTTCAACCGCCGTCTGCGCATCAACCTGACCGGCTATCTTGCCGATACGAAGGATATCCAGATCACCTCTGGTATCATTCCGCCGGGCGAGACGACGATCGTCAGCCTCGCCCGCAACGCCGGCACGCTGCGCACCTATGGCCTGGAATGGGAAACCGCCCTTGCCGTGAACCGCAACTTCAACCTGTTCGTCAACGGTTCGCTCAACCACGGCGAATATACCTCGATCACGTTGACCCCGGGAGTGGCTGCCAGCCTTCAGGTCCAGCTTACGACCGAGCCGGTTCGCGTGCCGACCTTCCAGCTCGCCAGCGGGGGCACGTACAAGGTACCCGTGGACGCGCTGGGCGGCGATGTGGGCCTGACGGCGGCCTATCGCCACAACTCGCCCTACTGGATCTCGCTGCTCAACACCGCACGGGCTCCGATCGAGAATTATGTGGACCTGACGCTGACCTATGATCGCGACGACGGCAAATGGGGCGCGTCGTTCGGCGTGACCAACCTGACCAAGCAGGAAACCATCACGGCGAACTTCCTGGCGCTGTTCCCCGGCGATCCGCGTCGCTTCACCGGGAAGCTCTGGTTCAATTTCTGACGTCCCCGCCGACGGGACAGCGGAAGAAGGGGCGTCCTCGCGGCGCCCCTTTTTCTTTGGCGTTATTATAGTTCGCGTACCCAGCTAGATTTGCTATGCGGCGGGGATGGGAGATACGCGAGACTTCGGGATAGCAGTTGCCGATGCTGACCGCCTGAACGATTGCTATCACGAGCTATCCGAGGCCTTCGCCCAGCGCCCTGCCGTATTGGGAGACGAAAATCTGCTATCCCGGCATGTGCAAGCTACACCGGGCAACGAGGACTGGGTCCACCGCTGCAATAGCGAGGATGTTGCCCAACGCTATATACGCGCCGGTCTTATGGATCGCAGATTGCCAGTCTGGATACGCACGGCTTCTAGCGATGATCTGGTAGATCACTATCAGTTTGTGACCGTGACAAACCGGATGATCAGTACCGGGCTGTATCTCACTGATAACCTCCCCAAAGGCCAAATGGAGGACCGCCCTCTGTGGATAAAGCGCGCTGATTGGCGGGTATTTTTCGATGGCGTAATAACCACACGGTACGGCCAACTCGATCCCACTCCAGCGCCACGCATTTTGTCGCTAGCTCACCCTTGCGAGGATCAGATCATTGCCATGATCCGCGTCGTACATGCCGAAGGCAGTCGCGGGCGAAAGATCCCAAAAGCGGTACGCGCCAAGCCGGGATTTGGAGGCGTGAAATCAGAGACCATCAAGTGCCTTAGCGTCGGCATGTTTCCCCGAGTAGGCCGGGCTGGGGTGAAGGTGAAAGAATAGTGCCAGTGCGAGGCATTATTTTGGACACTATTCCGAATCCTATTAAAAATCTGGTAAATCAATGGCATGCTAGAAGTGCCCAGAAACTCATAGCAGCACAATTTCCCGAGTCACACATTGCCTCCACCAGCACAGGAGGTAAACATGTTTTGCAGGTTAGGTAGTTGCCCCGGCGTGTAGTGCCCACGGGCGCGTCGGGGGATACGAAGAGACCGCCTAAGCATCCGGGCCGGGGAGCGTTGGCGGTCTCGCGTGGGCACCTTTTTGCCCATGTGTAGGGGGTGGACTGGTTCGAGGGCCGGATTCCTACCTGTGCCTCTCTCGGGTCCGATTCCCGACACCTCCACCGCATAGCACCACTCTTTGAGAATGTGAATCACCGTTTTTAGGCGGATCGATCGCATCGCCGATCATTGCCTTTTCTTTGGATCGGTTCTCCCTTCGCAGAGCACACGCATAAAGAAACCGGCAGCGCCGGGCTTGAGGAGAGTTCTTCATTTCGGGATACCCCCGACGCGGCGGGGAATGCCGGCCAGGCGTCTTGTTCAGCCGTTCAACCAGAGCCAGGGCGCCGCGTGCCGCTGCCTGTCTTCGAAAGATTCGATATCGCGTGCATGCAGCGCCTGGATACGCATCGTATCGTTCCAGCCGTTCAGCAATGCCTGACGCCGATCCGGAGCAATTTCGAACGCTATCGGCGCTTCGTTGCCGGCCCCCACCTCGCATCGCTCCAGATCAACGGTGATCGTTCCGCCGGCGGAGGCGGCCTGACGGAACGGCGCGATCTCCGTTTCGCCCAGGCGGATCGGCAGAATCCCGTTTCGGAAGCAGTTGGAATAGAAAATCTCGCCAAAGCTAGGCGAGATAATCACGCGAAATCCATAATCGGCGAGCGCCCACGGCGCGTGCTCGCGGCTCGATCCGCAGCCGAAATTGGGTCCGGCGATCAGGATCGGTCGCGCGGCGCCATCCTGTATCGGAAAGCCGGGAATATCTCGGCGGTCGTGAAAGGCATAGCGCCCCAATCCCTGCTTCTCGGTGATCAGCAGAAAGCGCGCCGGATAAATGACATCGGTATCCAGGTCGGGTTCGGGCAACGATATGGCCTGGCCGACCACCCTGACGAGCGGCGTCATTGCGGCCACTCGCGCACATCGACGATGCGCCCCGCGACGGCGGCGGCGGCAACCATTGCAGGGCTCATCAAATGCGTCCGCGCGCCAATGCCTTGACGACCCTCAAAATTCCGGTTCGATGTCGATGCGCAGCGGGCACCCGGCGGGAGCCGGTCATCGTTCATCGCGACGCACAGCGAGCACCCCGGCTCGCGCCATTCGAAACCCGCCTGCACGAAGATCCTGCCCAGTCCCTCTGCTTCCGCCTGCTGCTTGACCCGCGCGGAGCCGGGCACGACAAGCGCCCTGACGCGCGGATGGACATGCCCCCTCCCGATGACGGCTGCGGCGCTCCGCAGATCCTCGATGCGCCCGTTGGTGCAGCTTCCGATAAAGGCATGATCGATTTCCAGCCCCTCGACGGGAGCGCCCGCCGCCAGTCCCATATAATCGATCGCTCGTGTCAGACGGCCATCGCGGTTGGCTGGCACTGCGCCATCGACGGCGATGACATGGTCGGGCGTCGTACCGAACGTCACCTGCGGCGCAATCTCGTCGGCCGGGATTTCGATCTCGCAATCGAACCGCGCCTTTCCATCGCTTTGAAGCGTTTGCCAAAAGGCCAGCGCCTGGTCCCAATCGGTGCCCTGCGGTGCGCGCTTTCGGCCCTTCAGATAGGCAAAGGTCGTCTCGTCGGGCGCGATCAATCCGGTGCGCGATCCCGCTTCGATCGCCATGTTGCACAGGGTCATCCGGCCTTCCATGGAAAGCGCCCGCACGGCCTCCCCCGCAAACTCGATGGCATAGCCGACCGCGCCGGCCGCGCCGATCTGTCCGATCAGCGCCAGCGCCATGTCCTTCGCCGATACCCCCGGTGCGAGCTGTCCGGGGAAGGTCACCCGCATCGTCTTTGCGCGCATCTGCCACAGGCATTGCGCCGCCATGACGGTGCCGCACTCGCTCGCGCCGATGCCAAAGGCCAGGGTCCCGAAAGCGCCATGGGTCGAACTGTGGCTGTCCCCGCAAACCAGCGTGATGCCGGGAAGCGTGAAGCCTTGCTCCGGCCCCACGACATGCACGATGCCATGGTCCGGGCCATCCACGCGCATATATTCGATACCGAACGCGCCGCAATTGCGTTCGAGCAGAGCGATCTGCGCCGCGGCCTGCGGGTCGCTTATGCCCTTTGCGCGGTCATGCGTCGGAATGGAATGATCGGCGACGGCGAGCTGCGTTGCGGGGCGGCGCACCGACAGCCCGTCCTCGCGCAGCGAAGCGAAGGATTGCGGCGTGCTGACCTCGTGCAGCAAATGGCGATCGACATAGAGCAACGTCTTGCCGTCCGCTTCGGCGACGACATGCGCATCCCATAATTTGTCGTAGAGCGTCGCAGCCACCGATCGCCCCCCCTGTCAGAGCTGCGCCGACACGTCGGCGGCGATCGCGTCGCCCCGCGCGAAACCATGGTCAGGCTGGTTGGCAAGCCACGCCAGCAACGCTTCGAACGCGTCCATGCGATAAGGCAGGCCGACGATATAGGGCGTAATATTGAGCGGAAGCAGACGACCGCCATGCACCCTCGCTTCGGCAGCGAGCCACGCATAGGCGTCCTGGATCTGCTCGCAATAAGACAGCATCGATTGCTGTTGCGTGGTCAATATCTGTCGATCCGAAAGCTCGTGATTGAGCGGCAGGTTCAGTATCGGCCCCGCCCCGGTCGCCATCCGATAGGGCAGGTCGTCGTTCACCCAGTCGCACATATATTCCAGCCCGGCCTCGGCGAGCAGGTGCGGCGTGTCGAACGACTGCGAACGCGCGATCGAAAGCCAGCCCCGGGGCCGCGTCCCGGTCGCCTGCTCCAGGCGATCAAGGCTGGCGGCGATCAATGCGCGCTCCGCATCCTCGCCGATCCCGGTCGCGATCGTGCCGTTCATATCGGTGGAATGCGCGATGATCTCATGCCCGTCGGCGGCGATATCCTGGATCAAGACGGGATAGCGCTCCGCGATTGCGGCATTGGTGGCCACCGAGACCTTGGCCCCCACTTTTCGGAACGCATCGAGCAGGCGATAGATGCCGACCCGATTGCCATAATCGCGCGACGTATAATGCCGATAATCGGGATAGGCGGTCTGCATATGGCCCGGCGCACGAAACGGCTGATCCTTTGGCAGGATCGGAAACCATTCAAGGTCCACAACGAACCAGCTAAGGACCAGTTTGCCGTTCGACCAGCGCAGCGGCTTGCGTTCAAAGAGATTGGACCAGGGGTAAAGATCATGATCCATCCCGCGGCGGCGCGCCGGATAGTCGAGATAGGCGGGATCTAGCGTCATGCCTGTACTCCCCCGTTTCCGGTCTGGTGGGCCAGATAATGCGCGGCGATGTCCCCGCTGCGCGTGATCCACGCCCGGCCGTCGGCGGCGATATGCTTGAGCACTTCCTCGAACGCTCCGATGCGATGCGGTTGGCCGATCAGGTAGGAGTGAAGCGGGATGCACATCACCGTCCCCGACGCCGCGCCTTCGGCGGCCAGACGCTGATATTGGCGAATGAGCGTGTCGGCATATTCGCGGGGGCTCATATTATAGACGAAGAAGCCATAATGGTCGTTGACCTCAAGGCTATACGGCATCGAGATCAGGCGGCCCGACCGCACCGAAACCGGCATCGGCTGATCGTCATGATACAGGTCGCAGGTGTAGGTGAGGCCATATTCGGCAATCAGGTCCAGCGTGCGCGGCGTGTGGGTCAGCGCCGGAGCTAGCCAGCCGCGGATCGTCTGCCCCGTCGCCTCGCGCACGGTGCGGATCGAATCCTCGATGATCGCGCGCTCCTGCGCCTCGTCCATGCCATAGCTGTAGCGGGTGTTGTAAATGCCGTGGCTGAAGAACTCCCAGCCCAGCGCATTGGCGTTCTCGACCACTTCGGGAACGTGCTGGCACAGCGCCACCGAAAGCGAGACCGATCCCTTGAACCCGTGGCGCTCCATCATGTCCGCCATGCGCCAATGTCCTACCCGGTTGGCATAGTCGCGGTGGGCGTATCCGACGACGTCGGGATGCGGCTTTGCCCAGCTCTTGCGGTGGGGATTGGCGGGCGGATCGAACTCATAATATTCCAGGTTGGGCGACACCCAGACCGCGACCGTTTTCCCGTCCGGCCACTCGATGCGCGGACGGTTGCGGTACGGCGCATAGTCATACAGACCGGGATCAGCTTCGCCTTCCCGCATCAGCGCGCCTCCAGCCAGTCGACGACCGTCTGAACCGGCTCGACATCGGCATATTTGATCAGCAGGTCGGTCAAATTGGCGTAGTGAAAGCTCTCATGCTTGTCGGCGCAGGTTTCGATCGGAACGATGGTGCGATACCCGCGCGACAGCGAATCCACCGCCGTCGCGCGCACGCAGCCCGAGGTACTGCCACCCGTCACCACCACCGTGTCCACCTTGTGCCAGACAAGCAGGCTGTGCAGCGGCGTTTCGAAAAAGGCCGAAGCCATGCGCTTGGTATAGACGGTATCGGAGGGATCGACCCGGCACCGCTCGTCGAATTCGTGCCGGCGGCTGCCGATCTTGACGTTCTGGAGCGAATCCTCGGTGTCGCTGCGCGTGCCCCAGACGCCGGCGTCGGAACCGTCCGGAGCATAGCCGACGCGAGTCCAGATCACCGGCATGCCCTTTGCCCGCGCCAGGTCGGAAATCCGGTTTGTATGTTCGATCTGCCGGGGATCGGTTTCATAAGCGGTTTTGAATTCGTCGATCCTTGTATAGGCCGTCTGGAAATCGACGTTCACGATCGCCAGCTTTTCGCCGAACCCGAATTTCGCGCGAACCGGCGACGCCCTGAGCTCCTCGAAGATATCGCGCGCCGTGCGCCCGTCGGATACCATTTTGGTCCCAATGATGGTCATGCGTGAACGTCCTTCTTCGCTTGTGTCGCCTGAACAAATCCCTTGGGGAGGCCGGCCTCCGGCGCGAAACCATAAAGCGGCTCGCCGCCGACGGCATTTGCCACGATCTCGCGTATCGCAAACAGCGCATCGAGATCGATTCCGGTACGGACACCCATCGCCTCGAACATGAAGACCAGGTCTTCGGTCACGATGTTGCCGCTCGCGCCCGGCGCGAACGGGCACCCGCCCAACCCTCCCAGCGAACTGTCGAACGTCGTTAGCCCGGCATCGAACGCCGCGAGCGCATTGGCGAGGCCAAGGCCGCGCGTGTTGTGCAGATGGATGCCGGTCAGCGCGTCCTTGCCGACCGCGCTCCACAGGATGGCGATCATGTTGCGAACTGCAACGGGGTTCGCATAGCCGGTGGTGTCGGCCAGCCCCACCTCGTCGCAGCCCGCCGCCATCAGCGCCTCGGCCAGCCCCGCAACCTGCGCTTCGGGCACGCGACCTTCGATCGTACAACCGAAAGCCGTCGAAAGACTGCCCTCGAAATGCGGGCGGCGCTCCTTGGGCAATGCCCTGATCATCCCGGCAATCGCCCTCGCCTCTTCCAGGACCTGTGCATGGGTGCGGCGCAGGTTCGCCAGGCTGTGCGACTCGCTGCACGAAAGCGGCAAGGTGATCTTGTGGGCGCCCGCCGCGATCGCGTCGGCGGCACCGCGCGCGTTGGGGACGAGCGCGGCAACGGTGAGGCCCGGGATTTCAATTGCACCTGTAACAATTTCGGCGGTATCGGCGAGCTGGGGCAACAGCTTGGCAGGCACGAAGCTGCCAACCTCAATCTCCCGCACGCCCGCAGCGGCAGCGCGCCTTATCCAAAGCATCTTGTCTTCTTTCAGCATGATGGGAGCGATGCTCTGCAACCCGTCGCGCGGCCCCACCTCGCTGATCAGTACGTCCATTTTTTCACACCTGCCTTGATCCAATTGGCTTACTCATATATCAAATGATCGCAAGAAGTCGAGAGTGGCGGAGGATAGATTGGACGAAAGCAGGGGATATTTGCCGTTGGCGGGAATTCGGGTGATCGAGTTCAGCCATATGGTGATGGGGCCGTCCGCCGGAGTCATTCTAGCCGATCTTGGCGCGGACGTGATCAAGGTCGAACCGCTTGGTGGCGACCATACCCGTCGCCTGCTTGGCTCGGGCGCGGGCTATTTCCCCATGTTCAACCGCAACAAGCGTAGCATCGCCATCGATCTCAAATCGGAATCCGGCATCGCCGTCGCCCGCAAACTCGTCGACTCGGCGGATGTGCTGGTCGAGAATTTCCGACCCGGCGCGCTGGAAAAGCTTGGCCTGGGGCCGGAGCGCGTTCGCGAAACCAATCCGGGGCTCATCTACTACGCCGCCAAGGGCTTCCTCGCCGGCCCCTATGAAAATCGCACCGCGCTCGATGAAGTCGCCCAGATGATGGGCGGGCTTGCCTATATGACCGGCCCGTCGGGGCGGCCGCTCCGCGCGGGATCGTCGGTTATCGACATTGCTGGGGGAATGTTCGGCGTGATCGGCATCCTCGCGGCGCTGCATCAGCGCGTGAAGACCGGTGCGGGGGCGCAGGTCCGATCGTCGCTTTTCGAAACCACGGCGTTCATCGTCGGGCAGCATATGGCGCAACTGGCCGTCACCGGGGCGGCCGCGCGGCCGATGCCCGAACGGATTTCAGCATGGGCGATCTACGACCTGTTCGAAACCGCTACGCCCGGCGAGCAGATATTCGTCGGCGTCGTCAGCGATGGCCAATGGGCGGCGTTCACGAACATGTTCGATCTCGGGCCGATCGGCAGCGATCCCGAATTTGCGACCAACGCTGCGCGCGTGCAGGCGCGCGACCGTATCCTGCCGACAGTGCGGACATTATTTGCCTCCATGACGCGCGCCGCGCTGGTGCAACAACTCGAAGCCGCCGGCGTCGCCTTCGCCCCCATCGCCCGTCCGGAAGATCTGTTCGACGACCCGCATCTCAACAGCAATGGCGGCCTGGTCGACCTCACGCTCGACACGGGCAAACCCATTCGCCTGCCGGCGCTGCCGGTCGAAATCGATGGCAGGCTTCCCGCCATTTATCGCGACCTTCCGCTTGCGGGCGCCGATGGCGTGGCGATCCTGAACGAGATCGGCGTCCGCGCCGAGGAGATCAGGAACCTGTTGGACCAGGGCATCGTCGGCGGCGTGGACGTCCGCGATGCCGCCTAGACTCGTTTTCAGCTTCGCTGAATCGGCACCGGCCCGCTCCCCCGCCCGGCCACCCGACGACATTATTCTAGGGGTGGCCGGGCGGGGGAGCGGGCCGGTGCCGCCCTGTTTCAGCTTCACTGAAACAGAGTCCAGGATCGCGCGCCTGCGCGCGCCGGACGGTCGCCTATGACTCTGGCGGTCGAACGCCACGGCACCGCCCTGCACGAAGCGCGGACGCTTGCGGGCAAGATCTGGGATCAGCATGTCATCCGGCCCTTGGGAGGCCATATCGACCTGTTGGCGATCGATCGCATCCTGCTGCATGAACGCACCGGCGGCGTAGCGCTCAAGAGCCTCGACGAAGCCGGCCGGCGTGTCGCTGCCCCGGCGCAGGTATTCGCGACGATGGATCACATCGTCGACACGTTTCCGGGGCGCACGGATGATACGTTGATGCCCACAGGCAGGGCATTTCTCGAAGCCACGCGCGACGGCGCCCGCAGACACGGAATCACCCTCTTCGACCTGAACGACCCCGGACAGGGTATCGTCCATGTCATTTCGCCCGAACAAGCCATCGTCCTCCCCGGACTAAGCCTCGTCTGCCCCGACAGCCATACATGCACCCAAGGCGCGTTCGGGGCGCTCGCCTGGGGGATCGGATCGACCGAAGCCGAACACGCGCTGGCAACGATGGCGGTTCGCGTCGCGCGCCCGCTCGACATGCGGATCACGATCGATGGCGTCCTGTCGACAGGGATCGGCGCGAAGGATGTGGCGCTGCACATCATCCGGCACCTGGGGTCGGGCGGAGCCAAGGGACATATCATCGAATTCACAGGCAGCGCCGTCCGGAAGATGGACATGGAAGCCCGCATGACGCTGTGCAACATGGCGACCGAACTCGCGGCGTTCAGCGCGATCATCGCGCCCGACGACACCAGCTTCGACTATCTGGCGGGACGCGCCTATGCGCCGCGCGGCGCGCTATGGGATGACGCATTGGCCCTGTGGCGCACGCTGGCCACCGACGAGAGCGCGACCTTTGCCGCCGAACATCGCTTCGACGCCGGCGACGTCGTGCCGATGATCACCTGGGGTACAAGCCCGCAACAGGCGATACCGATCGATACGCGCGTACCCGCCATCACTGCGTTGGGACCCGACGACAGCCGGACCGCCTATGACAACGCCATCGCCTATATGGGCGTAACGCCGGGAAGCGACCTCACCACGCTGGCCATCGACGCGGCGTTCATCGGCTCCTGCACCAACAGTCGAATATCCGACCTGCGCCGCGCCGCTGCGCTCCTGAAGGGACGTCGCGTGGCGGTGGGGGTAAAGGCGATCTGCGTTCCCGGCTCCACCCAGGTCAAGCGCGCCGCCGAAGCGGAAGGGCTCGACCGGATCTTCATCGATGCCGGCTTCGAATGGCGCGAGGCCGGATGCTCGATGTGTTTCTTCGCCGGCGGCGAGAGCTTTGGCGCAAGACAACGGGTCGTCAGCTCCACCAACCGCAATTTCGAGAGTCGTCAGGGGCCGGGCACGCGCACGCATATCGCATCGCCCGAAACCGTCGCGGCGTCGGCCGTCGCGGGGCATATCGCCGACCCGCGCCTGCTTGAGATATTGCCATGAAACCACTCCTCTGCATCACGTCGCAGGCCGCGCCATTGCTGCGGGAAAATATCGACACCGATATCATCATCCCCTCACGGGAAATGCGGACCGTGTCCAAGACCGGCCTTTCCGACGGGTTGTTCGCGGGCTGGCGCTATATCGAGGGACGAACGCCCAATCCGGATTTCGTCCTCAACCAGCCGCAGTTCCGCGCCGCCGAAATCCTGATCGTCGGATCGAATTTCGGATGCGGGTCAAGCCGCGAACATGCGGTCTGGGCGCTCGCCGAATATGGCTTCCGCGTGATTGTCGCACCGTCGTTCAGTCCCATCTTTCACGCCAACTGCATCCGCAACGGCGTTGCGCCGGTGATTTTGCCCGAAAGCGATATCAAGGGGCTAGCGGCCCATGCCGACGCTGGCGAAGCGATCCGGGTCAGCCTCGAAGACATGGCCATTTCCGCTGCCGGCGAAAGCTGGTCCTTCTCGCTCGAGGACGAGCCGCGGATGATGCTGATGGAGGGGCTGGACGCGATCGAACTGACGTTGAAGCACCAGGGCGATATCGCGGCATTCCGGCAATCGGACGCGATGGTGCGGCCCTGGGTCTATCTGTCCGGGCGGCGGGCCTGCCCGTGAAACCCCCGCATCTTTGCAAAAGTCCCCTGCGCGCGCAGGGCAAGGGAGAATTGCCGGTGACGCTTCTCAAATGCGCAACGCATGTTGTGGCGAATATTACCGACGCAACCGAGCGCTTTTCGCGCTGGATGGACTATTGCCTGGTCGATCAGGGGGTGCTCTCGGACGACCTCGCGGCGGCCTGGCTCGCGCCTGCGAGCGCGGGGCGTCGCTATGCGATTATGGCGCCGGCGTCGGGAGACAGTGTATTTCTGCGCTTCGTCGAGGGGGACGAGGTCCCCGGCTATCTGCCGATCCGCACCTTTGGCTGGGCCGCGATTGAGCTGTGCGTCACCGACGTGATGAAGGTGAACGATCGGATGCTCGAATCGCCTTTCGAGGTCATCGGGCCGCCCAAGCCGCTGGACGGTTTCCCGACCGTTCAGCCCATGCAGGTTCGCGGTGCCGACCAGGAAACCGTCTACCTGACGGAGATATTGGTCGACGGCGCGCTGAACGGCCTGCCTTCGCCCACCACCTTGATCGATCGGCCCTTCATCATCGTGCTGGCCTGTCCGGATCTGCGAAAGACCGCCTTATGGGCAGAGGCGGTTCTGGGTCTCGAGATCACCGATCCCGTGGCCATTCGCTATTCGATGATCTCGCTCGCGTTCAACCTTCCGGCAGACGACAAGCATGCGCTGATCGGCGTGAAGTGGAAGGGAGAGACCTTCCTCGAATTCGATCAATATCCCGAAGGCGCAACGGTTCGTCCCTGCCATCCCGGCGCCCTTCCCCCCGGCGTCGCCATCTGCACCATCGAGCATCCCGACATGCAACGCCTGGAGGGGCATTGGACCTCTCCTCCCGTCGTCCGCGACGGACCGCTCTATGCCGGCCAGCGCGTCGGCGTGCTTCTAACCCCGGAGGGGGCATTGCTCGAGGTTATCGAGCGCCCGTGCCAGTTCAGTCAGCCAGCAGGAACGGAGACCCAGCATGAAGCATAAGACCATTAGCGGGAAGATTCTGTACACGTCGAAAAAGCCGGGACGCGAAGGGCAGGAGCGCGGCCGCGAGTATTTCACCTTCACCAGCCACGAAGACGGCAAACGCACGCTGCGCGCGATCTGCGAAATCGAGGAGCCGGATCCCACCGTACTTCGCGACATCACCTATAGCCTCGATGAAAACGACATGCCGATGGACTGTTTCGTCCGCCTGACGGTCGGCGATCAATTCATGGGTTCCGGCTGGATCCGCATGACCGAGGATGCGATCGAATGCGAAAGCTATGGGCCATCGATCGGCCGCGTGTCGCAGCGCGTGCCGATCGTCGGAGCCTATGACGGTTTCGGCACCCACCCGATCGCGGGCGATGCCTATATCACGAAGAAGGTCGATCGGTCTCGCGGGCCGCACCGCCGGGAATTCCGCGTATTCGTGCCCTCCCCGGACCACCGCGGTGCAACTCCGCCGCTGATCGCGGAAGCCAATATCCAGCTTGCCTATGTCGGCGAGGAAACCGTCACGGTGCAGGCTGGGACCTTTGACTGCTATCGCTACCGCTACAGCGACGAGAACGCGGGCATGGCGACCTCCAACGGCGCGCACCCCGAATATGATGTGTGGGTGACGGCCGACGAAGACGCGATCTTCGTCCAAGGCGGTGTCGGGGGATATATGCAGACCTGGTACGAACTCGTCGAACTGACCCGCCGCTAATATTGCCCCGCGGAAATTGGGAAGGGCCGGCGTCCGAAAATGCCGGCCCTATGCACCGTATCGCGGGATGGAGCGGCCATGCGCAAGCGAGCCACGCCGGACGTCGTACTCGAACCACCCGCCGGATACCCCCGCTTCGGCGAACGCCAAGAAGCGCTTGCGCCGCCTTAAATGGCATAGTTATATAACTATTGGTGCGGCGTCGTTGTCCGTTTGTCCCGAGCGAAAGACCTTGTCGACTATGACCGCGCTCACGCCGATACCATCTCAGGATTCGCCACGCGGATGGATCGTCGTCTTTGCAGCGATGATCGGCGTCGCTGTCGGACTCGGCCCCATCCCGTTTTACACGATCGGGATGTTCGCGCCCGAGCTGTCAAAGGCATTCGGCTGGAGTTTCGCATCGCTGATGGGCAGCCTTGCCGTTCAGTCGGCGGTCGTCATGGTCATGAGCCCGCTGGCGGGCTGGACGGTCGACCGCTTCGGTGCCCGGCGCGTGGCGATGATTTCGCTGACCCTGTTCGGGCTCGCCTTTATGAGCCTTGCGCTCAGTACCGGCTCGCTGTGGCTATATTACGGACAATGGGTACTTATCGCCATTGTCGGGGCGGGCACGCTTTCCGCCACCTGGACCCGGGTGGTGAATGGTTGGTTTGACCGCAACCTGGGAATCGCGCTCGGCGTCGCCAGTACCGGGACGGGAATCACCGGCTTCCTGATCAAGCCGTTTTCCGCCTGGCTGATCCTCGAATTCGGCTGGCGTATTGCCCTTGGCGTAATCGGCTTGATTCCCATCGTGATAGGACTGCCGGTCATTGCCCTGCTGTTCCGCGAACGAACCGGCGACAACTCGGCCAAGGGCAGCGTCGCCGAACAGCGCGAGATCGATGGAAGAACGGAATTCGGGCTGACGCTGGTCGAGGCCTTGAGAAGCCCCAGATTCTGGGTGATGGGGGTCGCCTTTCTGTTTGTTGCCTTCGCGCTGACCGCGCCCACGCCAAACCTGGAGAATATCCTTCGCACCTTCCATTTCGATTTGCAGACGATCGGTGCGATCACGGCATCGTTCGGCCTCGCCGTCATCGCCGGACGCCTGCTCGGCGGCTGGCTGCTGGACCGGATGTGGGCGCCCGCCATCGCGATGATCGTCCTCCTGATCCCCGCCACCGGTTCATGGCTGCTGGCGCAGCAGGAACTCACCATGGCGACCGCGTTCCTGTCCGTGCTCGCGATCGGCATCGGCGCGGGGTTCGAATTCGACCTTCTGGCATTTCTGATCAGCCGCTATTTCGGGCAACGCAATTACGGCACCATCTATGGCTGCTTCTACACCATTATCGCGCTCGGCGGCGGCTTGGGCCCGGTGGTCTACGGCTATGTGTTCGACCTGTACGGAACCTATCGCCTCGCACTGATGGCGGGCAGCGCGTGCCTGCTGCTCGGACCCGCGCTTTTCCTTCTCCTCGGCCCCTATCCGAAGTGGAACGGCGAAGACTGACCGCGCGTTCGCGCATCTGGACAAGCCGCACGTGATTTCTATTAAGCAGCATAAATATCTGGCCGAAGCCGTGGCAGGTTTGTACGCCCGCAAAAGGGTTCTACAGACGCCACCCGTCGGCCCGACGAACCGGTAGGAGATTTATTTTGGTCGATCGTGGCGCCGCGGTGCCTTTATATCACCAGATATTCCTTCAGCTCCGCGACGAGATATTGAGTGGCCAGCGCCCTTATCATAGCGCCATGCCCACCGAGCAGGAATTGTCCGAACTATTCGGCGTGTCGCGGATCACCGCCCGGCGCGTCCTGGGGGAACTCGCCCAGCAGCATTTTGTCGAGCGCAAGCGCCGACTGGGCACGCGGGTGGTGTTTCGCTCGCCCGGCAAGCCGATTGAGGCGAATATCGACCAAGCCGTCGACTCGCTCTTGGCCCTGGGCCAGGGTACAACGGTCAATGTCATTGAAGTGACAATGGAAAATGCCTCGCGAACGGTTTCCGACCTGCTGAAGATCCCTGCCGGCGAGCAAGTGGTTCGCGCGGTCCGTGTCCGCTGTCTCGACGGGGAGCCGATCGGGCATGTCGTCAGCTTCGTACCCGCGAGCCTCGAGAAGATCATAACCCGCAACACGCTCGTAAAGGCCCCGATCCTGAGGCTGCTGCACGATGCCGGGCGCCGGGCGAAGCACGCGGAACAGACGATTGGCGCCACATTGGCCGACACGAATTTCGCGGAGGCACTGGATATCGAGCCGCGCGCAGCGCTGCTCCGCATTGTGCGAACGGTCTATGACGAGGAAGACAATCCTTTCCTGCTCACCTTCGCGCATTATCGCGCCGACCGATTCAATATCAGGCTGGATTTGCAAGAGCCCGCCGCAGCAAGCTGAGACGCTGAATTGATATAGACATAATATATTTGACGCGCCCGCGCCCCCGTCGATACTCCCCTCGACAGGACAAAGGGGTCGCACGGAATGGTGAACGCAGCCGAACGTTTCGCGGAACATGCGCTGGCGACCGACTGGGAGCGGCTTTCCCCCGTTACGCAATCCGCGGCTCTGACCTTCCTGCACGACAGCCTCGCCGTCGGGATCGCCGGGCGCAATGCGCCGCTTGCCGACGCGTTGGCGGAAACCGTGATGAGGTGGACGGGCTTTGGCGGCTCCAGTTTCGTGCTGGGAAGACCCGGCCTTCGGGTGCCGGCGCCCTATGCCGCATTTATCAACGCATTCCAGATCCATGCCCAGGAATATGACTGCGTCCACGAACCCGCCGTCGCGCACCCAATGGCCACGGTCTGCGCAGCCCTGCTGGCCGAAGCGGGACGATCAACGCCCTGTAGCGGGGCGGATTTTCTCGCCGCCATGGTCGCCGGCGTCGATATCGTCGCGTGTCTGGGCATGGCGCCGAAAGGGCGGTTGAAGTTTTTTCGCCCCGCAACAGCGGGGATTTTCGGCACGACTGCGGCGCTGGCCCGGCTCCGGCGCTTCGATCGACAGACGACGGTCGACGCGCTGGGCTACGCGCTGGCGTTCGCCAGCGGGACCATGCAGGCCCATATCGAAGGCAAGCCGACGCTGGCGGTGCAGGTCGCGGCGGCGGCACGCTCCGCGATCGAGGCTGCGGACCTCGCGCAGGCCGGCTTCAGCGGACCAGCCGGCTCCATCGACGGCCCCTTTGGCTATCTGTCGCTTTTCGAGGACGATGTCGCGCTGGAGCCGCTCCTGGAATCGCTCGGTGCCCTCCGCCGGATCGAAGAGGTTAGCTGGAAACCCTTCCCCACGGGCCGGGCGGCCCATGGCGCGATCGTCGCGCTGCAACGCATGATGGCGGAACAGGGCCTTACCGCCGACAAGCTGGACCAGTTTACCTATCGCGCGCCGCCGCTGATCGAGCGGCTGGTCGGGCGGCGGCCCATACGCTCGATGGCGGTGCCCTATGCGCGCCTGTGTTTCGCATGGCTCGGCGCCATTGTCCTGACACGCGGCACGGTGGTGCTGGATGACTTCACCCCCGAGCGGCTCGGGGACCCCGATCTTTCCGCTCTGGCCGAGCGCATTGTCGTGGCGGCGGATGACAATCTCGACGCCGCAGCCTTTGTCCCGGCCGTGGCCACCGCAACCCTGAAGGATGGGTCGGTGCTGCGGGTCGATATCGATCGGCAGTTCGGGTCGCCCGAATGGCCCCTCAGCCGCGAACAGCATCTGGCAAAGGCCCGTGCCTGCCTCGCATTCGGCGGGGCAGAAGGCGTCGAGGCGGCACTGTCGGCATGTATCGATCATTTCGCCACACTGACCGACGTCGCCGCTGCGCTGACGGCAGTTCTGGAAGGCAATGCCGCAGCGGCGCTTTGAGGCTGAACGGGCAGCACACCGCCCGTGAAGCGCAGCACCGCCGTCGCGCGCGTCTCCAGCGGTCAGTGCGGCTCTTCGCCTCCGGAAACATTCATCGATTCAGCCGTGATATAGCCGGATTCGGGCTGGCACAGAAATGCCACGGCATGAGCGGTATCTTCGGGCAGGCCCGGTCGGCCCATCGGAATGCGGCCCGCCATATCCGCCATATACTGGGTCAGGGTCTTGCCCTGCCGCTCGGCGAAATATTGGTTCTGCCATGCGCCCAGCCCGGTCGTCACATGATTGGGGCAGATGTTGTTGACCGTGATCCCATGCTCGCCCAGCTCGATCGCCGCCGATCGCGCCAGCCCGACAAGGCCGTGCTTCGATGCGGTATAGGCCTGCGCACAGGCAAATCCGCTTTTCGCGGCCTGGCTCGCGATATTGATGATTCGACCGCCCTTTCCGCGGGAAATCATCCGCTCCGCCGCCGCGCGAAGGCCATAAAAGGCCCCGGTCAAGTTGACGTCGATCACGGCGCCCCAGTCGCCGGGCGTAACTTCCAGCAATGGCTTCATGATATAACCAATGCCGGCATTATTGACCCAGATGTCGATGCCGCCATGCGTATCGACCGCATGATCGGCCAGCGCGCGCACCTCATCCCAGCTCCGCACGTCGCAAAACGCGCTGGAAACGGGCACCCCCAGCGCGCTGATGTCCGCCTTGATGGCATCCATTTCCGAAAGCGTGCCGATCATGTCGTCCGGCGTCGCGCTGTCACGCGAGGTTCCGATGTCGGACAGCACAATCGTCGCGCCATCGCTGGCGAGCCGCTTCGCGATCGCCTCGCCGAGCCCGCCCCTGCGCCCCGATCCGGTGATGACCGCGACCTTCCCGGCAAGCTTGCCCGTCATTCCGCGCCACCGACCTTGCGCGTAACGATGAACATTGGGGTCGCCCAATCGCGAAACTCGGCCGCAATGCGCGCCATGGTTTCGGTCTTCGTCTCCTTGCCGAACACATCCATGTCGGCGACGTCGATGATCTCGACATAGTCATAGGGCGAAGAATCGCCATTCAGCAGGCCCGTGGCCTCGAACAGCTCGAAACGCTCCACCGACGCCAGCCCGTTGACGGTCGGAAGATCGGATGCGCGCGCCCATTTCTCATAGTCGGCCCGGGACTTGCCGGGCTTCAGGTTCAACAGCACGATAATGCGGGTCACGCGATTCTCCTATTGGCAAGATCGCCCCACAGGGGCATTATGGTATATACATATACCAATAAGTGAGGAAAGCGCCAAGTGTCACAGCCTCAACGGAACACGCCTGCCGCAGCCTATGAAGGCCCGCCCGATTATCGCGCGCTCGGGCACCACGGCGCTTTTCCCCAGGTCAGCCATGACGAGATCGAGCGGATCAATTTCCTCGCCCAGATGAACCGCCATCTTGCCGCGCGGGTGGTGCCGGGCGTGAAGTCGGCCTATGAAACGAGCGTCGAACCGGCATTCCGCAAGCGCCACGGCCGCCCGATCGCCGATCGGCATGAAGCGCGAAAGGCGCTGCTCGAACATCCCGCATTCAATCTATGGTCGGCGCTGCGCCGGATGACCATGGAACAACGCCAGCAGGCGGGACGCTGGACGGTGATACGCCAGCGCGAGGCTCTGGCCGAAAAAGTCGCCGATCTGACCCGCGATGACGACGCGCTGCAACTCGATTCCTCGGTAGCCGTTCCGCGCTATGTCGCCGCCGTCGACCATCATTGTATGCCGGGCAGCTACCATAGCGAGTATTTTGCCGGCGATGTCACCAACGGCGCCAATTACGACCATGCCGGCTTTGTCACCACCGCGGGCCTGCTCGGTCGCTATAATGACGGCGCGGGCAAGGCGGTGGTCGGCTGGGTGCAAAAGAACCTGCCCGATTTCCGCCCGCAGGACATTCTGGAGATCGGCTGCACCGTCGGCCACAGCGCCCTGCCGATCGCCCAGGCCTGGCCCGACGCCCGGATGGTCGGCGTCGATATCGGCGCACCGGTGCTGCGCTATGGGCTGGCACGCGCGAAGTCGCTGGGGGTGAACAATATCCGTTTCGTTCAGGCCGATGGCGAAGACCTGTCCCGTTTCCCGGACGAGAGCTTCGACTGGATTCAGACGACGATGTTCCTGCACGAACTGTCCACCACCGCCCTGGCGCGTATCTTCCGGGAGACCCGCCGCCTGTTGCGGCCCGGGGGCATCGTGCTGCACGTCGAACAGCCGCAATATACGCCGGACATGCCGATGTTCGAACAGGCGATGCGGGACTGGGACGCCTTCTACAATAACGAGCCGTTCTGGAGCCGGATGCACGAGATGGATCTCGATGCGGAAATGGTCGCCGCCGGCTTCGCGCGTCAGAACCTGATCCACGGCAACGCGACGGGCGTGGTGGATCGAGACTTGTTCCCCGACGCCGCGGAGGACGACACCGAAGACTATGGGCGCAAGGCCGCATGGCGCGTGATCGGGGGTATCGCCTGATGAGCGTGATGGATGCTCTAGCCGAAGCGGGCGCGAAGCCGGCCGGGAAACGGCCATGGTTTCTCGATGAAGAGGTCGAGACCATTTTGGCGATCACGATGGCAGTGGCGCAGGAACTGGCTGTCACCCGGCAGCGCGCCGACACGCTGGAACGGCTTCTCGAAGAAAAGAACCTCTTGTCACGGGAGGAAATCGAGACGTTCCGCCCGTCTGCCGAGGCGTCCGTCGAACGCGCGCTGGCCAATCAGGAATATCTCGCGCGGATCCTGAGGATCGTGCAGCAACGCAACGAGGCTGCGAAACAGCCGAACGACATTTCGTCGGAAGACGTCGGCAACGATCTGGCGGCCAGGTCTTGACGTTCGACGTCACCGTCCCGGTCCTGATCATCGGTGCCGGCGCGTGTGGCGCTGTCGCAGCGCTGGCGGTGGCCGATGCGGGGATCGCGCCCCTGGTCGTGGAACAGGATGACCGCCCGGGCGGATCGACGGGCATGTCGCAGGGCCTGTTCTGCGCCGCGGGAACGCTGTCGCAAAGGGAGCATGGCGTCGATGACGATGCGGCAATTTTCTTTGCCGACATCATGGCCAAATCGCGCGGTGGCGCCAATCCGGCGATCGCCATGGCGATCGCCGAACACTCCGCGCTGGCGCTGGAATGGTTGCGCAGCGCGCATGGCCTGCCTTGGGAACTGGATACGCGCTTCAAGGCGTCTTATGGCAACAGCCGGCTCCGCGTACACGGCTGGCCGGGGCATGGCGGGCTCGACATGGTCCAGTTGCTTCACCGTCGGATGGCCGATGCCCAGATCGACGTGCTGATGAAAACCCGCCTCGTCGATATCATCGCCAACCCGGACGGCGTCGTTCGCGGCGTCGCGCTACGCCGCGCCGACGGCGAGGTCGAGATGGTCGGTTGCGAAGCGCTGGTCCTTGCGTGCGGCGGCTTCGGTGCCAATCGGGCGTTGACCAGCCGGCACATGCCCGAAACCGACACGATCCGCTATAACGGTCACGAAGGCAGCCGTGGCGACGCCATCCTGCTCGGCCAGAAGCTCGGAGCCGCCGTTGGGGACATGGGCAGCTACCAGGGTTATGCGATGCTCACCGATCCGCAAGCGATTACGGTGCCCCCGGGAATCCTTCTGGAGGGCGGCATGATCGTCAACGCCGACGGAGACCGATTTACCGACGAGACGCTGGACATAGCGGGCATGGTGCATCCGCTGTGCCGCCAGCGCGACGCGCTCGGGTGGGTGGTGTTCGACGCCGAAATCGAACGACGGTGCGCGCACATCCCGGAAATCCAGGCCTTGATCGATCTCAAGGCTGCGAAAGCCGCCGACACGGTCGCCGATCTCGCGGATCGCACGGGGATGGACGCGGACCGGCTGGGCACGGCACTCATGGCGGCACATTCGGCGGCGCGAATGGGTATCGCCGACAGCCTGCGACGCATCTGGCAAAACGACGCCCCGCCACCGACTCCGCCATATCGAGCGCTGCGGGTCACGGGAGCGCTGTATCATACGCAGGGCGGCCTTGAGATCGATGCGGACGCCCGCGTACTGAAAGAGGACGGAAGCATAATGCCGAACCTCTTCGCGGGAGGGGGATCGGCGCGGTCGGTATCCGGTCCGTCCTCATGGGGCTACCTTCCCGCCATGGGTCTCACGACCGCGGTCGTCCTGGGCCATATCGCGGGCACTTCAGCCGCGAGGCTGGTCAAATCCTCGTCGGGAACGACTCGGCAATAGGTGACTCCGGATGCTGGCGTTGCGAGGCAGGCTAGACGAGCAATCGCAACCACGCGTGTTCGAATCCCTGGACACACAAGGGCGTCCGCAAAAAATTTTGCTGGATGCTCCGAGGTGTAAGGATTATTGGACAGTTTCGCGGCGGGTCGGCGCGATGCCCCAGATGCGGCCGCAGGAGAGAGGATCGGAATGATGCTATCGAAATCGATAACGCGCATGGGTCGAGTAACGCTGTCCGTGGCGGCATCCGCGCTGGCACTGGCTGCATGTTCGCAGGGAAGTGAAGAAAAGGCCGAAGCGCCGGTCGCGGCCGCCACCGAAGGCGCAGCGACGCCCGTCGCGGCGGCGCCGACGGCTGCCCCGGCACCCGCCGCCGACAACACCGACACGCTCACCGGCGTCAAGCTCGCCGCCTATACCGGCGATGCCGCGAAGGGCAAAACCGATTTCGTCACCTGCGCGACCTGCCATTCGGTCGATCCCGGCGTGAACAAGATCGGGCCGTCGCTCCACGCTATCGTCGGGCGCAAGGCGGGAACGATCGCCGGCTTCACCTATTCGGCGGCGAACAAGGACAGCGGGATTACCTGGACCCCCGAAAAGCTTTTCCAGTATCTGGAGAAGCCGCAGCGCGTGGTGCCGGGCACCAAGATGGCGTTCCCCGGATTCTCCGATCCGCAGAAGCGCGCCGACGTCATCGCCTATCTGCAGAGCCTTGGCTGATTCTTCGATCCGGCCCGGACGACGTCGCGTCGCCGGGCCGGATCATTTCCGCCGCGCGCGCGCCAGATCGGCGAGATGGACCGGGAAGGACAGCAGCAGCGGCAGCGAGACCCACTGCCACTCCATGCCGGTAAGCGCAGCCCGAAGCGCAACCAGCATCAGCGCGCCGGGCGCGAGCCGCAGCGCGGCGTCGGCAATGCTCCACCCGCCTCGAGTCGTCAGCCACAGCAGCTCGGCGGCAATCACCGCCAGCACCAGATCGACGGCGTGCCCGCTGGCAAAGAACCCCTGCATCGCGCTCAGGGGAAGGGCCCGTTGAGGTTCACGATCGTCATGTTGAGATATCCGGCAAAGGTCACCCACAGCAGATAGGGGACCATCAGCACCGCCCCGGTCATCGATCGCCGCCAGAGGATGACGATCAACGCCGCCACCGACAGCCATAGCCCCAGCACTTCGATCACCGCCCAGTCGGGCCGGTGCAGCCGGAAGAACAACAGGCTCCAGACGATGTTGAGGAAGCCGTTGAGCGCGAACATGCCCAGCAGCCATTCACGCTCGCGCCAGTTCGGCATCGCCAGCCAGCCAGTGACCCCGGCCAGCGCGGTACACGCATAGATCGCAGTCCAGGCGACGCCATAGGCCATCTCGGGCGGTGCCCAGCGCGGCTGCTTCAGGCTGTGATACCAGGGGCCGATGTCGGTGATCGTGGCACCGGCCACCGCCACTGCCATGGCGGCGAACCCGGCGATCAGGATCGGCATCAGCCAGGCGCGCCCCATCCCCGATCAGCCCGCCGTCTGGAGAAGGTGGCGCATATCCTTCGCGAAGATGCGCAGATAGGCGAGCGGGCGCGCATAGACGAGTCGCTTGTTCATGTAAGCCGGCCAGATCAGCTTCTGCACATCCCGGTCCGCACACATCGTCACGAAACGCTCCCGCCGCCGATCGTTACGGTACCAGAAATATTGCATGATCCCCAGAATCCAGAACACACTTCCATGCGCCCGCATGAAGCGCCGGCGGGCCTGGCCGAGCGCCTTGGGATTGCCCGAGCGCAGGAAGGCGCCGACCGCCGCCGCCGCCTCGCGCCCTGCCACCATCGCATAGTAAATGCCTTCGCCAGAGGCGGGCGCGACGACTCCCGCGGCATCGCCGGTGACCAGCACGTCGCGGCCATTGTCCCATTTGCGCAACGGGCGCAGCGGTATCGGTGCGCCCTCGCGGCGGATCGTCTCGCACCCCGCCAGCCCTTCGCGCGCGCGCAGCCGGGTCACTGCGTCGCGGAGCGCAAACCCCTTGTTGGCGCTGCCGACGCCGACGCTGGCGGTGTCGCCGTGCGGAAACACCCAGGCGTAGAAATCGGGCGACAGCGCCGCCTGATAGAAGACGTCGCACCGTCCGCGATCGAAGCCGGAGTCGTCTATCGCGGGCGATCGGATCACCTCATGATAGGCGAAGACGCACGGCATGGCCTCGGCCCCTTTCAACGTCGCGCGCGCGACGCGCGAGCGCGCGCCATCGGCGCCGATGACGCACGCCGCGCGGACGCGCCGTTCGGGGCCGCCGCGCGCCTCCGTATAGACCAGGATCGCGCCGCCATTGCCGTCGCGCTCGATCCGATCGAAGGTGCCGGTGCAGCGTTCGGCGCCGGCCCGTGCGGCGCGCGCGCGCAACCATTCGTCGAACGTCTCGCGATCGACCATGCCGACAAAGCCCTTGCCGACCGGCATGTCGACTTCGGTGTCGGAGGGCGCGATCATCCGGGCCGAGACCGCCCTGCCGACGATCAGTTCGTCGGGAATCGCAAAGTCCTGGATCAATCGTGGCGGGATCGCGCCGCCGCACGGCTTGATCCGCCCGCCGCGGTCGAGCAGCAGAACGCTGTGCCCCGCTGCCGCGAGGTCGGTTGCGGCAGTCGCTCCCGACGGTCCGCCGCCGACGACGACGCAATCATAGCACGCCTGCATCATGCGGGACTGCCGGCCAGGGCACCCCGCGTGCTGCACGAAGGCGCGCGGCCGGCGAGCGATGCGGCGCCAAGGAACAGCAACGCCTCGACCGCGAACACCAGGGTGAAGGTCTGCGGCACCGATCCGGTGAGCGCGCGCCCGGCATCGACGCCGACCGCGCCGACCAGCCCGCCAAGCCCGAACGCGATCGCCTGCGCCGCACCCCATACGCCCATGCGGACGCCTTCGCGCCCCCCGCTGGGACTGGCCTCGCCGCCGCCAGCCAGCGCCATCATCGTGCTGATCGCCGCGACGGCGAACACGCCATTGGCGAAACCGAGCAGCGCGATATTGGCGGCGAGCGGCCAGCCAAGGCCGACCTGCGCCGCCATGCACAGCCCCAGCAGCGCCAGTGCCGATCCGATGCAGCCGCCGACGATCCAGCGCCGCAACCCCGCCGGGCTGCGCCCACCGAACGCGGAGGCCCCGGCGCCGACCAGGATCATCCCCGCGAGCACCCCGGCGTGCTGCACGCTCGAAAGCTTGGTCGACTGGCCCGGAGTAAAGTCGAACAACAGCCCCGCAAAGGGTTCGAGGATGAGGTCCTGCATCGAATAGGCGCACATCGACAGGAAGACGAAGAGCGTGAAGCGGCGCGCCTCGCCATCCGACCATATCTCGCGCAGCGCGGTGGCGAAGTCGGTCGGCGGGGCGACTGCGGGCGCTGGCGCGGCGCCCGCACCCTCGACGCCCCACACCCCGACGAGCGCGAGCAGGAAGGCTCCCCCGGCAACGCCCGCGCCAACGGTCGCCAGCCGGGGCAGCGAGAAGGGATCGATCAGCGCACCCGCGACCCCCGCCGTGACGACGATGCCGGCGATCATCATGATCCAGGTGATCGACGCCGCCGCCGCGCGGCGCTCGGGCGCGACGCGCGTCGCGAGCAACGCCAGCAGCGACGTGCCCGCCGCACCGACACCCGCGCCGATCATCGTGAAGGCGAGGATCGCCAGCGCATAGCCCCAGGGCGAATGCGCCGCGAACAGGCGCACCGCCTCGATCGCCAGCATCGCGCCGAGCGCCAGTATCGCCATGCCGAGCACGATCCACGGCGTCCGCCGCTGCCCGCGATCCGAACCATGGCCCCATATCGGCCGCGACAGCTGGACGGCATAATGCCACGCGACCAGCCCCGCCGGGAGTGCTGCGGGAAGCGCATATTCGACGACCATCACGCGATTGAGCAGCGACGTCGCCAGCATCACGATCGCGCCGATCGCGCTTTGCACCAGCCCAAGCCGGACGATCCCCAGCCAGCCGAGCGGCGCCACCGTCACAGCCCCATCACTCCGCCCAGCCCGAATGCGGACGCCAGCATCCCGAACACGTACAGCGTCGTGCCCGTCGCGTTGTACCAGGGCGTGTGCGTGCGCGGGTCGCTGAGCAGGCGGCGCATCAGGATCAATTGCCCGAGCAGCAGCGCGGCGACGATTCCCGCGACGACCAGATGCCCCCAAAGTGCCAGCAACCCCACGACCACGAACTGCGGCAGCGCCATCACCGCGCAGGCAAGCCGCGCCGCGCGATCGACGCCGAGCACCACCGGCAGCGAGCGCAATCCGGTGGCGCGATCGCCCTCGACTGCTTTGAAATCGTTGAGCGTCATGATGCCATGCGCACCGACGCTGTAGAGCGCGAGGATGATCAGCACCGACCCCGACGGCAACGCCCCCGCCATCACGCTCGCCCCGGTGAACCAGGTCAGCCCCTCATAGGTCAGCGCGACGACCGCCGGCCCCCATATGCCGCTGACCTTGAACCGGAACGGCGGCGCGCTGTACCCCCAGGCGCAGAGCAGGCCGAGGCACGTCGCAGCCAGCACCCAGGGCCCGGTCACCGCCGCCAGCGCCAGCGACACCAGCGTCCCGACAATGGCGATCCGCAGCCCCCAATTGCCGGCGATGCGGCCCGAGGGGATCGGCCGCCCCGGCTCGTTGATCGCGTCGACGTCCCGGTCGAACCAGTCGTTCACCGCCTGCGACGTGCCGCACACCAGCGGCCCGGTAAGCAGGATGCCTGCGATCAGAAAGGGCCAGCGATCGGCGACCGGCACGCCCGAGGAGACCACCCCGCACATAAACGCCCATATCGGTGGAAACCAGGTAATCGGCTTGAGCAGTTCGAGGACGTCCCGCGCCGCGGGGACCGTGGCCGAGCTGTTTCGGGCGAGCGATCGATCCATGCCGCAAAGGCTAGGCGTGACACTCGATATCGTCAAATCAAATTGACACTCGCCGCCGAAGCGGCGTCAGTTCTCGCCCGAAATCAAATTCCCCACGCCGTGGCGGTGCATCTTCGAATACAGGCTCTGCCGGCTCACCCCGAGGATCTCGGCAGCCGATGCGCGATTGTTCGACGTGTAGGCGAGCGCCGCCTCGATGCAGAGGCTCTCGATCAGGTCGGTCGATTCGCGGACGATCTCCTTGAGCGACATCCGCCCGACCAGTTCGGTGAGCTGCTCCACCGAACGCGGGATGTCGCGCCGCGCCGGGGGCAAGTCGCGCAGCCGGCGTCCGACATTGCGAATCGTGAAGCCGTAGCAATCGCCGTTTGCAGTCGGCGCGACGACGCCGGAAACCTCGATTTCCTCCTGCGCCCCGGCCGATCCGCGCAGGATCGTGGCGACGTTGCGAACCGAGCCATGCTCGCGCAACTGGCCGCGGATCAGGTCGAGGTCGATCCCCGGTCGCCCGAGCCATGCGCCGAGATTCGCGCCGGCCACACGGTCCACCGACGGCATTTCGACCAGTTCGACGAACGCGGCATTTGCGGTCAGCACATTGAAGTCGCGATCGACCAGCACGAATGCGTCGGGCATCCGCTCGACGACGTCGCCCAGCGTCGCGTGCTGGCGATCCGCCGCGATCGTCGCATCGACCGGCAATGCGCGCACCAGCATCAGCGGCACGCGCGATTCGCGAAACAGCTGCGCCGATATCCGCGCCTGGCCGCGCCGATCGCGCAGGTTCACGGTGATCGGCGCAACCTGCTCGGCGGCTTCGGCGGCGCCGAGATGCGCGATGAAACGGTCGCGATCCTCGGGCTCCACGATCGTGGCGACCGAGGTGCCGGCCAGCGCACCCTCGGCGAGGTCGAGAATATGGTGCGCGGCAGGGTTGGCTTCGCGGACGATCCGGCTATGCGCGTCGACGATCAGCACCGGCTCGGAGGCGATGTCGAACAGCATCCGATAGCGCGTCTCGACCTGGCGCAGCCGGATATAGTCGCGCTCGAGCGATTGCTGGGTTCGCAGCAGCTGCTGCTGCATCACCGCGGCGCTGCTCAAATCGCGACCGATCGCGATCAGCCTGTCGCTCTCGCCCAGCGCCATCACCAGATAGCGGACCGGCACCTCACCGCCAGGGGCAGTGTGGTTGACTTGCCGCCAGCGCGGCTCGCCCCCGGGCGCACTGGCGGCGGCCAGCATTTCGCGAATTTTAGGGCGGCTCTCGACCGTTACGGTATCGATCCAGGCACCGCCGACCCACGCATCGAAGCCGCGATCCCCCAGATCGCCCTGGGCGATGGCGACGTCTAGGACCAGGCCTTCCGCCGTCAGGATCACGGTAAGATCGCCGACCGCGGCGAGCAGCGACGCAGCGGAGCTAGCCGACAAGGACCCCGGCGTCGTCCCCCCGACGGCAAAGGCCGTATTGCGGGGCTGGGTTGCAAGCTTGTTCATCGACGATCGTCGAGCTCCGGGAAAAGAGGGCCCTCAACGGCAGACGGCGACCTCCGCTGCGCGGCTGCGGACCAGAGCGGACGCCATCCGAAGAGCAAGTTTGGCATCAGGGGCGGTACCATCGGCTCCAATTTGCACGGCCAGGTCAGGGTTCGCAATGAAAACTCTACCGCCCACCATCACGCACGCGCGCGGATTTCTGGACACATTCCGCATTGCAGCAATCAGGGCAGGGAGATGGGCAATATGGGAGTCCAAACTGATCGTCAACCCGATCAGGTCGAACCAGCCGCCGGAGACGCGCTGGAGCAATCCGGACACATCGGCATCGCTCAGCCGGTCGGTCTCCCAGCCGTCGCGGCGAAAGACCTCGCCGATCACGACCGTGCCAAAGCTGTGCTGGTCGCCGGGCATCGACGCGAACAACGCGCTATATCGTTCTGCCGCCCATTTCCGGCCCAGCGACGCCTGTCCGCCGATCTCGTGGAGGACTTCCTGAAGCCGCCACAGCCCCATCGTCACGTCCATGAAATCGCAGCGATCATCGTCCCAATATTCGCCCAGCAGCCGCGCTGCGGGGGCAAGCAGGTCGACCATCACCGTATCGACGCTGACGCCGCGCGCGAGAATGCGCTCGACATGCGCGAGCAGCGTATCGGCTTCGACCTGCAACGCCAGCGGGGCAAGTTCGGCGACCTCAGCCGGGTCGATCGTCTCGCCGGGCTCGAGTGCGGCACTGGCCGGCGGGCGTGTATCCGAAGCGTGCGCGACCATAAGGCGCGGAATGATCTCGCTTTCGATCAGCGTCGAAAGCGACCGGCTGTCCTCCAGATCGACTCGCGTTCGAAAAGCGGCAAGGCTGTCGTCGCGCGGCCAGTCGCGCGCGCGCATCGACGGGGTGTCGGTAGGCCCGCCTCTCACAGATCGCATCAGCGACGGCATACATGCCCCTCCCGTTCGGGCCAGGCCTCTCGGTCTGGTCAAGGACTCCCGACCACAGGATGGTCCCGCCTTGTTGGCGTGTCCCACCGAGTCGCGAGCATAGAATCATTTTAACTCAGCTTACAACCGCAAAGCACCGCCGCACCGCAGCATGTGTCAAATTATTTGGACGTCAGTTTTTATTGACACTTTGCCGGAGCCTGGCTTAGTCTCCATGCATCAGGGGCAATGGAGAGGCGGGACGCGATGCGGTCGAACGACCCTTCCTTCGCAGGTACCAAGGGGGGCACATCCCAGCCCCTCTACACGCCCGAACAGCGCCGCCGCCGCGACGCGACTCGCTGGACCCTGGTGCAGGGAATTCTCGCCCCGGTGCAGTTCCTGATCTTCCTGATCAGCCTGGCGCTCGTGCTGCGCTACCTTGCCACCGGCGACGGCGCCACTGCCGCAACCGTCTCGATCGTCGTCAAGACGCTGACGCTCTACACGATCATGATCACCGGCTCGATCTGGGAGAAGGTGGTGTTCGGCAAATGGCTGTTCGTCCCCGCCTTCTTCTGGGAGGACGTGTTCAGCATGCTCGTGCTGGCGCTGCACACCGGCTATCTGGTGGCGCTGTTCGCCGGGCTGGGCTCGGAGCGCGACCGGATGCTGCTCGCGCTGGCGGCCTATGCCACCTACGCAATCAACGCCACGCAATTCCTGCTAAAGCTGCGCGCGGCACGGCTCCAGGGTACATCCACGGTCCAGACATTGGCGGTGGCAGCGTGACCGCGTTGCCGTCCGCCGCCCCGCTGGGATGCGAATCCGCACCCGTCCTGCGCGAACGCGGACAGCGCGAAGTGTTCTGCGGGCTCACCGGGATCATCTGGCTGCACCGCAAGGTTCAGGACGCCTTCTTCCTCGTCGTCGGCTCGCGCACCTGCGCGCATCTGCTCCAGTCCGCCGCCGGGGTGATGGTGTTCGCCGAGCCGCGCTTCGGCACCGCGATCATCGAGGAGCGCGATCTCGCCGGGATGGCCGATTGCAACGAAGAGCTGGATCGCGTCGTCGATCGGCTGCTCGCGCGGCGCCCCGACATCAAATTGCTGTTCCTGGTCGGCTCCTGCCCCTCCGAAGTCATCAAGCTCGACCTGTCGCGCGCCGCCGCGCGGCTCTCGGTAAAACATTCTGGCAGCACCAAGATCCTCAATTATTCGGGCTCGGGGATCGAGACCACCTTTACAGAGGGTGAGGATGCCTGCCTCGCCGCTTTGGTCCCCGATCTCGCCGCCGACACCTCCGACGAACCC
Organism: Sphingomonas hengshuiensis; assembly: GCF_000935025.1. Lineage (NCBI taxonomy): Bacteria > Pseudomonadati > Pseudomonadota > Alphaproteobacteria > Sphingomonadales > Sphingomonadaceae > Sphingomonas > Sphingomonas hengshuiensis. Next base: position 5,035,780 of record NZ_CP010836.1, on the reverse strand, counting down.
AGCCTGATGATCGTCGGCGCGCTGCCCGATGTGGTCGAGGACCAGTTCCTGCGGCTCTTCGCCGAGCTTGGCATCGCGCGGGTCCATGCGCTTCCCGCCCGCCGCGCCGGCGCCATGCCCCCGGTCGGCCCGAACACCCGCTTCCTGCTCGCCCAGCCCTTTCTCGGCGAGACCGCGCGCGCGCTCGAGGATCGCGGCGCGACGCGGCTCGACGCGCTGTTCCCGTTCGGTGCGGAAGGCACGACCCACTGGCTCCGCGCCGCCGCGAGCGCCTTTGGCATCGACGAAATGCATTTCCGCCGCGTCATCGCCCCCGGCCGCGAGCGCGCCAAGCGGGCGATCGCGCATTCCGCCGAGCGGCTGGCGGGAAAGCGCATCACCTTCCTCCCCGACTCCCAGCTCGAAATACCCCTGGCGCGCTTCCTCGCGACCGAGCTGGGCATGGTCCCCGTCGAAGTCGGCACCCCCTATCTCCACCGCCGCCACCTCGCGCAGGAACTGGCGCTGCTCCCCGCCGACACGCTGATCAGCGAGGGCCAGGACGTCGACAAGCAGCTCGACCGCGTCCGCGCCGCCCGGCCCGACCTCACCGTCTGCGGCCTCGGCCTCGCCAATCCGCTCGAGGCCGAGGGGCTGACGACCAAATGGGCGATCGAACTGGTCTTCTCGCCGATCCACGGCTTCGATCAGGCAGGCGACCTCGCCGAACTCTTTGCGCGCCCGCTGCGGCGCCGGGATGTGCTGCAGCTCCCAACCGTCATCCCGGCTCCCCCCGTCATCCCGCATTCCCCCGTCATCCCGGCGAAAGCCGGGACCTCAGGCAATGGCGCCAGACAGACTCAGCACGAGACCCCGCCTCTCACCCAGGCAACAACCGGAGGTCCGTCATGCAACTGACCGTCTGGACCTATGAGGGGCCACCCCATGTCGGCGCGATGCGCGTCGCGACCGCGATGCAGGACGTCCACTACGTCCTCCACGCGCCCCAGGGCGACACTTATGCCGACCTGCTGTTCACGATGATCGAGCGGCGCGGCAAGCGCCCGCCGGTCACCTACACGACGTTCCAGGCTCGCGATCTCGGCAAGGACACCGCCGAGCTGTTCCAGACCGCCGCCCGCGACGCCTATGCGCGTTTCCGCCCCCAGGCGATGCTGGTCGGCGCGTCGTGCACCGCCGAGTTGATCCAGGACGATCCCGCCGGCATGGCGCAGGCAATGGCGCTGCCCTGCCCGGTCATCCCGCTCGAGCTGCCCAGCTATCAGCGCAAGGAGAATTGGGGCGCGGCGGAGACCTTCTACCAGATCGTCCGTACCCTCGCCGACAAGGCCGCCCGCCCCGCCCCGCGCGAAGGTCGCCGCCCGCGCGCCAACCTGCTCGGGCCAACGGCATTGGGCTTTCGCCACCGCGACGATGTAATCGAAATCACCCGCCTGCTCGGCACGCTCGGCGTCGACGTCCACCTCGTCGCCCCGCTCGGCGCCTCGCCCGCCGACATCGCGACGATCGGTGCGGCGGACTTCAACATCCTGCTCTACCCCGAAATCGGCGACACCGCCGTTCGCTGGCTGGAGAAGACCTTCGGCCAGAAGACCGTGCGTACCGTGCCGATCGGCCATGGCGCGACATGCGACTTCATCGCCGAAGTCGCCGCGCTCGCCGGGATCGACGCCGCCGCCGCGCTCGATACCTCGAACCTGCCCTGGTGGAGCAAATCGGTCGACTCGACCTACCTCACCGGCAAGCGCGTCTTCCTGTTCGGCGACGCGACGCACGTCATCGCCGCCGCCCGCGTCGCACGCGACGAACTCGGCTTCGAAGTCGTCGGGCTCGGCTGCTACAACCGCGAATTCGCCCGCGACCTCCGCGCGGCCGCCGCGCTTTACGGCGTCGAGCCGCTGATCACCGACGATTATCTCGCAGTCGAGGACGCGATCCAGGCGCTCCAGCCCGAGCTGGTGCTCGGCACCCAGATGGAGCGCCACATCGCCAAGCGGCTGCGCATCCCGTGCGCGGTGATCTCGGCGCCGGTCCATGTCCAGGATTTCCCCGCCCGCTATTCGCCGCAAATGGGGTTCGAGGGCGCAAACGTGCTGTTCGACACCTGGGTCCACCCGCTGGTGATGGGACTGGAGGAGCATCTGCTGACGATGTTCCGCGACGATTTCGAGTTCTCGGACGCGCACGGCGCCAGCCATCTGGGGCATGGGTCTTCGCAAATCCTCCCCGAGCTTGCTCGGGGAGGGGGACCATCGCAAAGCGATGGTGGAGGGGCCGCCGTCGCAGACGGCGGTGTTCCACCGCCGCCCCTCCACCATTCGCCGGAAGAGGCGAATGGTCCCCCTCCCCGTGCCGGGGAGGATTTATGGTCCCCCGACGCCGAACGCGAACTCCTCAAAATCCCGTTCTTCGTGCGCGGCAAGGCGCGCCGAAACACCGAGAGATACGCCGCCGAACAGGGCCTGACCACGATCACGCTCGACACGCTCTATGACGCGAAGGCGCATTATGCCCGGTAACGCGCCCCTGCACGTCGTGATCGTCACGCTCGACAACCATCTGTCGGGCGCCGCCGAGCGCGCCGCCGCGCAGTTCGCCCGCGACGGTTCGGCGATCACCATCGGCTTCCACGCCGCCGCCGATTGGGACCGGGACGCCGGCGCGCTCGACCGCTGCATCGCCGATATTGCGCGCGGCGACATCGTCATCGCGACGATGCTGTTCCTCGACGACCATATCCTCGCAGTGATGCCCGCGCTCGCGGCGCGGCGCGAAGACTGCGCGGCGATGATCGGGCTGATGTCGGGGAGCGACGTCGTCAAGCTCACCCGCCTCGGCGACTATCGTATGGATCGCCCCGCCAAAGGCCCGCTCGCCCTGCTCAAGCGCCTGCGCGGCTCGTCCAAGCCCGGCACCTCCTCGGGCGCGCAGCAGATGAAGATGCTGCGCCGCCTGCCCAAGATTTTGCGCTTCATCCCCGGCACCGCGCAGGACGTGCGCGCCTATTTCCTGACGCTGCAATATTGGCTGGCGGGCAGCGACGACAATGTCGTCAACATGATCCGCGCCCTGGCCAATCGCTACGCCGGCCACACCGCGCGCGGCGAGGCACCGCGCGACTATCCCGAAGTCGGCCTCTACCATCCTGCTCTCAAGGAGCGGATGGTCGAGACCGTCGACGCGCTTCCCGCCAGGCCGGGCGCCACCGGCACGATCGGCCTGCTGATGCTGCGCTCCTATCTGCTCAGCCGCGACACCGGCCATTATGACGGCGTCATCGCGGCGATGGAGGCACGGGGGCTGCGCGTCCTCCCCGCCTTCGCCTCCGGGCTCGATTCGCGCCCGGCGATCGACGCCTTCTTCGTCAAGGACGGCCACGCGACCGTCGATGCCGTGGTCTCGCTGACCGGGTTCAGCCTCGTCGGCGGCCCCGCCTATAACGACGCCGCCGCCGCCGAGACGATCCTCGCCCAGCTCGACGTGCCCTATGTCGCGGCGCATCCGATCGAGTTTCAGTCGCTCCAGCAATGGGGCGCGAGCCGCCAGGGGCTGCTGCCGATCGAAGCGACGATGATGGTCGCCATCCCCGAGCTGGACGGCGCAGTGCTGCCCAGCGTGTTCGGCGGGCGGGCAGACGGCTCGGCGGGCGCCTGCACCGGCTGCGGGCGGCGCTGCACCTTCCCGGCATCGGGCCTCACCCGCGCGATGCAATCCTGCCCCGAGCGCGCCGAGGCACTGGCGGGCAAGGTTGCGAAGCTGGTCGCGCTACGCCGCTCCGATCGTGCCGCGCGCCGCCTCGCGATCGTCCTGTTCAACTTCCCGCCCAATGCGGGTGCCACCGGCACCGCCGCGCACCTAGCGGTGTGGGAGTCGCTCCACGCGACGCTGACCCGCCTGGCGGGCGAAGGCTATGCCGTCACAGTCCCCGCCGATGTCGATGCGCTGCGCGAGGCGGTGCTGCACGGCAATGCCGCGCGCTACGGCGCCGACGCCAATGTCCATGCCCGCATTCCCGCCGACGATCATGTCCGCCGCGAGCAGCACCTCGCGCAGATCGAGGCGCAATGGGGTCCCGCCCCCGGCAAGCAGCAGAGCGACGGCGGCAGCATCCACGTCCTCGGCGCGCAGTTCGGCAGCGTGTTTATCGGCATCCAGCCCGCCTTCGGCTATGAAGGCGATCCGATGCGGCTCCTGTTCGAGGGCCGCTTCACCCCCACCCACGCCTTCAGCGCCTTTTACCGCTGGCTGCGCGAGGATTTCGCGGCCGACGCGGTGCTGCATTTCGGCACGCATGGCGCGCTGGAGTTCATGCCCGGCAAACAGGCCGGGCTCAGCGGCGATTGCTGGCCCGAGCGGCTGATCGGCGACCTTCCCAACATCTATCTCTATGCGGCCAATAATCCGTCCGAAGGACTGATCGCCAAGCGCCGCTCGGGCGCGACTTTGGTCAGCTATCTGACGCCCCCGCTGGCCGAGGCCGGTTTGTACAAGGGGCTGAGCGACCTCAAGGCGCTGCTGGAACGCTGGCGCGCCTCCCCCTCCGAAGACGAGCGGGCTGCCCTGGAGCCGATGATCCGCGACGCGGCAGAGGGGCTCGACCTCAACCCGCCCCAGAGCGGTCCTGCCGGGCAGGCCGCAACATGGGAAATCGGCGCGCTCGCCGCGCATCTCTACGAAGTCGAGCGCGAACTGATCCCGCATGGCCTCCATGTCCTCGGCGCGCCACTGTCCGAAGAAACCCGCGCGCAGATGATCGCGGCGGGCGCCGATGCCGATCTCCCCACCGCCAACACCGAACTCGATGCGCTGGTCCATGCGCTCGACCCGGGCTTCGTCCGCCCCGCGCCGGGCGGCGACGTGCTGCGCAATCCCAAGGTGCTGCCGACCGGGCGCAACCTCCACGGTTTCGACCCGTTCCGCATCCCCGGCGCCTTCGCAATCGCCGAAGGCACGCGCCAGGCCGAGGACGTGATCGCGCGCCATACCGGCACGGGCGCCGCGTTCCCCGAGACGCTGGCGATGGTGCTGTGGGGCACCGACAATCTCAAGTCGGAAGGCACGCAGATCGCGCAGGCGCTGGCGCTGATCGGCGCGCGGCCCCGCTTCGACGACTTCGGACGCCTCGCCGGTGCCGAGCTGGTGCCGCTCGCAGAGCTGGGCCGTCCGCGCATCGACGTGGTCGTCACGCTCTCGGGAATCTTCCGCGACCTGCTGCCGCTCCAGACCCGGATGCTGGCCGAAGCCGCCTGGCTCGCCGCGAGCACCGATGAGCCGCTGGAGCGGAATTTCGTCCGCAAGCACAGCCTGGCGCACGCCGCCAAGCATGACTGCGACCTGGAAACCGCGGCGCTGCGCGTCTTCTCCAATGCCGAGGGGGCCTACGGCGCCAACGTCAACATGCTGATCGACGACGGCGCGTGGAGCGATCCCGACGAGATCGCCGAAGTGTTCGAGCGCCAGAAGGGCTATGCCTATGGCCGCACCGGCACCCCCGAGCGCCAGGCCGAATTGTTCAAGACCGCGCTCGCCGGAGTCGACCTCGCCTATCAGAATCTCGATTCGGTCGAGCTCGGCGTCACCGATATCGACCATTATGTCGACGCGCTCGGCGGGATCAGCCGCTCGATAACCCGCGCCCGGGGCAGCGCCGCGCCGATCTACATCGTCGATTCGACGCAAGGCGCGACCAAGGTCCGCACGCTTACCGAGCAGGTCGATCTCGAAACCCGCACCCGGATGCTCAATCCGCTCTGGTATGAGGGGATGCTCAAGCACGGCTTCGAAGGTGTCCGCAATATCGAAGCGCATGTCACCAACACGATGGGATGGTCGGCGACCACCGGCGAAGTCAGCCCGTGGATCTATCAGCGGATCAGCGAGACCTATGTCCTCGATGCCGAGATGCGCGAACGGCTCGCGACGCTCAATCCCAAGGCCTCGGCCCGGGTCGCCAATCGCCTGATCGAAGCGAGCGACCGCCACTATTGGGCGCCCGACGCGGCGACCCTCGCGGCACTCCATGCCGCCAGCGACGAACTCGAAGACCGCCTCGAAGGCGTCACTGCGGTGGCGGCATAAGGAATTGATGATGGCCCTGATGGATCCCCCCACCCGCGCGCGCGACCGGATCGGCCTCGATGGCGAAGGCAGCCTCCAGGTCGCGCTCGATCCCAACGACCGGATCGGCAATGCAAAGGTGTTCGCCGTCTATGGCAAGGGCGGGATCGGCAAATCGACCACCTCATCGAACCTCTCCGCCGCCTTCTCGCTGCTCGGCAAGCGCGTGCTCCAGATCGGCTGCGACCCCAAGCATGACAGCACCTTCACGCTCACCAAAAAGCTGATGCCGACGGTGATCGACGTCCTCGAAACCGTCCAGTTCCACGCCGAGGAACTGCGCCCCGAGGATTATATGTTCGAGGGCTATAACGGCGTGATGTGCGTCGAGGCGGGCGGCCCCCCGGCGGGCACCGGCTGCGGCGGCTATGTCGTCGGCCAGACGGTCAAGCTCCTCAAGCAGCATCATTTGCTCGAAGAGACCGATGTCGTGCTGTTCGACGTGCTCGGCGACGTGGTGTGCGGCGGGTTCGCCGCGCCGCTGCAACATGCCGAACGCGCGGTGGTGGTCGCCTCCAACGACTTCGACAGCATCTTCGCGATGAATCGCATCGTCGCCGCGATCAAGGCCAAGGCCAGGAACTATGATGTGCGGATGGCGGGGGTGATCGCCAACCGTTCGGCGGCGACCGACGAGATCGACCGCTTCAACGCCGCGACCGGCCTCAAGACACTTGCGCACTTCCCCGATCTCGACGCCATCCGCCGCTCGCGGCTCAAGAAATGCACCTTGTTCGAGATGGAACAGACCCCCGAGGTCGCGGCGGCATGCGACGAGTATAAGCGCCTGGCGGCAACGATGTGGGCAGGCTGCGACGCACTCGATGCCGAGCCGATGAAGGACCGCGACATCTTCGAATTCCTGGGGTTCGAATGATGGCGACGCTGAGCTACGATCGCTTCCGCACCGACCTCGAAACCTATTTCGACCGCACCGCGTCGCGGGCGTGGGAGCAATTGACGTCGGACGCGCCGGTCAGCGGCATCCGCGCCAAGGTCCGCGCGGGTCGCACCGACATGCGCGACACGTTGCTGTCCTGGCTCCCCGCCGACATGACCGGGCTCCGGCTGCTCGACGCGGGGTGCGGCACCGGCGCGCTGGCGATCGAGGCCGCGCAGCGCGGTGCGGAGGTCGTCGCGATCGACGTCGCCGCCAGCCTGATCGCGATCGCGCGCGCCCGCGCGCCGGCGGGATTGAACATCGACTGGCGGGTCGGCGACATGCTCGACGGCGCGCTCGGTCGGTTCGATCATGTCGTGGCGATGGACTCGCTGATCCATTATCCGGCGTTCGACATCGTCGACGTCCTCCGCACGCTGGCCGACACCACCACCGGATCGATCGCCTTCACCTTCACGCCGCAGACCCCGATGCTCAGCGCGATGCTCGGCGTCGGGCGGCTGTTCCCGCGCGGCGACCGTTCCCCCGCGGTCCTCCCGGTACGCGAAGCACTGCTGCGCACGCTGATCCGCCACGCGCTCCCCAAGGCGCGCCTCGGTCGCGATCGCCGCATCTCGGCGAGCTTCTATACCAGCCACGCGCTGGAGGTGGTGCTCTGACCTACCTCGCCGCCTTGAAGGCCTCGCTGGCCCCGCGCCCCGCGCCCGTTCGCGGGACTGCGCCGAGCCCGGTCGAGAGCCTCAAGACCGGCGCGTTCTGGAATCGCCTTGGCGCGCGCTTCCTGCCCTTCGCCGATGCCGCGACCGAGGATCTGCCGCTCAGCCGCATCCTGCGCCTGTCGCTGTTCCAGGTCTCGGTCGGAATGGCCGCGGTGTTGCTCACCGGCACGCTCAACCGAGTGATGATCGTCGAACTCGGCATGTCGTCGAGCCTCGTCGCCGCGATGGTCGCCTTGCCGCTGCTGTTCGCGCCGCTGCGCGCGCTGATCGGGTTCAAATCGGATCATCACATTTCGGTGCTCGGCTGGAAGCGGGTTCCCTATATCTGGTTCGGCACGCTGATGCAGTTTGGCGGGCTCGCCATCCTGCCCTTCGCGCTGCTGGTCATGTCGGGCGACGGCATCGGGTCGCCGGCGATCGGGCAGGTCTGCGCAGCGCTCGGCTTCCTCCTCGTCGGCGCGGGGATGCACACCACGCAGACCGCCGGGCTGGCGCTCGCAACCGATCTCGCGCCCGATCATGCCCGCCCGCGCGTCGTCGCGTTGCTGTACGTGATGCTGCTTGCGGGCATGATGCTCAGCGCGATCGTGATCGGTCGCCTGCTCGCCGATTTCACCCCGACCAAGCTGGTCCAGATCGTCCAGGGCGCGGCGCTGCTTACGATGGTCCTCAACCTCGTCGCCCTATGGAAACAGGAAGCCCGCAACCGCGCGGCCACCGCCGCCCGCGCATATCAGCCAAGTTTCTCAGAGGCTTGGGCGGTATTTTCCGCGCGACCCCGGACAATGCGGCTGCTCGTCGCAGTCGGGCTCGGCGCGGCGGCGTTCAGTATGCAGGACGTGTTGCTCGAACCCTATGCCGGGCAGATCCTCGGGCTGAGCGTCGGCGCAACCACGTCGCTCACTGCGCTTTGGGCACTCGGCATGCTCGCCGGATTCGCCCATGCCGCCAGGCGGCTGGGCGAGGATAGCGACCCGCTCCGGCTGGCCGGATTCGGCGGCGTCGCCGGGATCTTCGCCTTCCTGTTCGTGGTGTTCGCCGGGCCGCTCCAGTCGGTCGCCCTGCTCGGGATCGGCGCGATCTTCATCGGCTTTGGCTGCGGGCTCTTCTCGGTCGGCACGCTGACGGCGGCGATGGCGATTTCAGACGATACCGCGCTTGGCGGGCGAACCGGGCTCGCGCTCGGCGCCTGGGGCGCCGTGCAGGCAACCTGCGCCGGGCTGGCGATCGCGATCGGCGCGTTCGTGCGCGACATGGTCTCGGCCGCTGCCGTTGCGCAGGATCTCGGGCCCACGCTCGCCGGCCCCGCCACCGGCTACACCTTCGTCTATTGCGTCGAGATCATGCTGTTGCTCGCCACGCTCGTCGCGCTCGGGCCGCTCGTCGGCGGCACCCGCAATCCGATTCTACCACCTCGCCGCTTCGGCCTCAGCGAATTTCCGATCTGAAAGGGACGGCCATGCACCCCCAGCTCACTCAAGGCATCGATGTCGCGCTCCTCGTCTTCTGGGCGTTCGTCCTGTTCTTCATCGGCCTCGTCTTCTACCTGCGACGCGAGGATCGCCGCGAAGGCTATCCGCTCGAGGATGCGATTTCGGGACGGCTCCAGGCACCGGGCGGCCCGCTGTCGATGGCATCGACCAAGTCTTTCCTGCTGCCCTTCGGACATGGCACCGTCACCGCGCCGACTCAGGGCCGCGAGCCGGTTGATATCGCCGCCCGCCGCACCGAACGCTCGGTAGGCGCGCCCTATGCCCCGACCGGCAACCCGCTGGTCGACGGCATCGGTCCGGCAGCCTGGGCGGAGCGCGCCAAGCGGCCCGACCTCGACATGGAGGGCCATCCGCGCATCGTCCCGCTGGACACCGCGCCGGGATTCCACGTCGCGCAGCAGGATTCGGACCTGACCGGCTGGCCGATCATCGCCGCCGATGGCCGGATCGCGGGGACGGTGCGGACTTTGTGGATCGACAAGGCCGACCGCCTCGTCCGCTATCTCGATGTCGCGCTGAGCGGGGCGACTGCACAGCCAGCCGACTCGACCGTGGTTCCGATCATGGCCCCAGCGGCAGGCACCGAGCCGCTGGTCGCCACCGGCCCCTTGCTCGCGCCGATGATGATGGCGCGCGTCGACCGGCGTGGTCACCGCGTGGTGATCGACGCGATCACTGCCGCACAGTTCGCCGACGTGCCACGCCTTTCCGCGCCCGATCAGATCACGCTGTATGAGGAAGAGCGGGTCCAGGCCTATTTCGGCGGCGGCTATCTCTACGCCAGCGCCGACCGGCAGGAGCCGCTGCTGTGACCGAATATGAGAATGAGCCGATCCCCGGCCTGCCCGGAATCCCGCCTGCCGGCGAGACGATCCTCTGGCAGGGCTCGCCCGACTGGCGCGCGCTGGCGCGCACCGCGTTCCACACGCGGCTGATCGCGGGCTATTTCGCGCTGCTCACTATGTGGGCGATGATCGCCACGTTTGCGCGGGGCATCCGCTCCCCAGGCGACCTCACGGGCGTAGGGATGACCGCGTTGCTCGGCGCGATCTGCGTCGCCCTGCTCCATCTGCTCGCCTGGGGCGCCGCGCGCACGACGATCTACACGCTCACCAATCGGCGGATCGTGCTGCGCATCGGCATGGCGCTGCCCAAATGCATCAATCTGCCGCTCGGGCTGGTCGGTGCGGTCGATCTCGCTGCGCGCGCCGACGGATCGGGCGATATGCCGCTCACCATCATCGGCCAGCAGAAGCTCGGCTACCTTGCCCTGTGGCCCCATGCCCGCCCCTGGAAGCTCGCCGCCCCGCAACCGATGCTGCGCGCCGTCCCGAACGCGGCTGAAGTCGCGGCGCTGATCGCACGGACCTGCATGGCGGCCAGCCCCACCGGCCAGGTCGCCATGGCCAGGCCCGCGGTCGCGACCTTTGGCGAGGCGGTGGCGGCATGAGCGGCACCCATAGCCATGGCGAGATGCTGCCGCGCGGGACGCTGGTCCTCGCCGGCGCGCTGGTGGCGTTCGCGCTTTCGGCGGCAAGCTTCGTCCGCATCGCCGACATTCCGCCCGCAGCATCGCCCGTGCTGATGCGCGAGCAGGCCGGGATCCGCCCGGTCAAGTCGCGCGACCTTCGCTTCGTCGACCGGGCCGACGGCGCGGTGGTGATCGAGGATGTGCGCGGCGGTATCGCGGCGGTCGTCGTCCCGGGGCAGCAGACCGGCTTCATTCGCGGCGTGATGCGCGGGCTGGCGCGCGAGCGGCGTGCGCATGGCATCGGCAACGGCCCTTCGTTCAAGCTGACGCTGTGGGCGGACGGCGAACTCTCGCTGGTCGACAGTGCCACCGGCCGCGCGCTCGAACTCACCGCCTTCGGCACGACCAACCGCGCGACCTTCGCGGCGCTGCTCGACGCCCATAACGCCAAGTCCGTGGACCCCACGGCATGATCGCGCTGCGCCGAACCCGCTTCGAAACGCCCTGCCGCGTCGAAGTCGAACTCAGCGACGAATATTGCCGCGCGAATGTGGTGCTGGGCAATGACTATGAAGTCGGCCCGGGCGATCGCGTCCGCGTCCATGGCGCGCCGATCTGCGTCGGCTTTGGCGAACGCCGCGTCGAGGATCGCATCGCCACCGTCGAGCGCGCGAGCACCGTCGAGCGGCTATGGACCAAGTTCGCAGGACATTTCGAGATGACCGAACTCTACGAAGTCAGCTTCAGCGATCGGACCCACCTATGAACGCGATCACGCCCCTCAAAGCCGCCACGTCCGACGACGCCATGGCACTGGCGCGCCAGAACACGGTGCTCAGCCCCCGCTTCTACACCACCGATTTCGCAGCGATGGACCGCATCGACGTGTCGGCGGTGCGCGGCGAGTGGGACGCGCTGATCGCCGAGATGGTCGCCGATCCCAACCGGCTTCACTTCAAACGCACCGCCGCGTTCGACGGCGTGATCGAGAGCCTGCCCGATGGCCTGCGCGAGGAATTCACCGACTTCCTCGTCAGCTCGCTGACCGCCGAGTTCTCGGGCTGCATCCTCTATGCCGAGATCGCCAAGCGCGCGAAGAACCCCGACATCAAGCAATTGTTCAGGCTGATGAGCCGCGACGAAAGCCGCCACGCCGGCTTCATCAACGATACGCTCAAGGATGCCGGGATCGGCATCGATCTCGGCTTTCTGACCAAGACCAAGAAATACACCTATTTCCGCCCCAAATTCATCTTCTACGCCACCTATCTCAGCGAGAAGATCGGCTATGCGCGCTACATCACGATCTTCCGCCATCTGGCGCGGCATCCCGAGCTGCGCTTCCATCCGATCTTCAACTGGTTCGAACTGTGGTGCAACGATGAGTTCCGCCATGGCGACGCCTTCGCCATTTTGATGCGCAACGATCCCAAGCTGCTGACCGGGGTCAACACGCTGTGGATCCGCTTCTTCCTCGTCGCGGTCTACACCACGATGTATGTCCGCGATCACAATCGCCCCGCCTTCCACAAGGCGCTGGGAATCGACCCGACCGACTATGATTCGCGCGTCTTCACAATCTGCTCGGAGATCACCCGCCAGGTGTTCCCGGTCGTGCTCGACACCGACAGCCCCCGTTTCGCGCGCGGGCTGGAGCGGATGCGCAAGATCGCCGTCGCTATCGACGCGGCAAAGGCGCAGGGCGGGCTGGTCGGCGGGATCAAGCGCGTCGGGCTGAGCGCCGCTGCGGTCGCCAATTTCGCACGGCTCTATTGCACCCCGGTCAAGCGTAACAGCGCCCCCGCCTCGGTGCGCCTGGTCCCGGCCTGGTGACGATCCCGCCGCTCCTTTTCGCACTGCTGATGTGGTTCATCGGCACCGGCGCGGTGGTCTGGCTCGACAGCCGCCCGCGCGAGACCTTCCGCACCAGCCTGATCCTGGCCGGGCTGGTGGCGATCGCGGCGATCGGGCTGGTCTGGGCCAAGGCCGGCGATACCAGCGCGGGCGGCGCCTATGCCGGCTTTGCCGCGGCGATCCTGATCTGGGGCTGGCACGAGATGAGCTTCCTGATGGGGCATGTCGCCGGGCCAAACCGCGCCGAATGCCCACCAAATGCGGTCGGCTGGGCGCGCTTCAAGGCGGCGACCGCCACCGTCATCCACCACGAGCTGGCAATCGCGGCGACCGCGATCCTGCTGTTCGCGATCACCTGGGGCCAGCCCAACCAGGCCGCACCGCTGACCTTCCTGCTGCTGTTCGTGCTGCGCGTCTCGGCCAAGTTCAACCTGTATCTGGGCGTACCCAATCTCAGCGACGAGGTGTTCCCCGAGCATCTCGCCTATCTGAAAAGCTATTTCCGCAAGGCGTGGTGCAATCCGCTGTTTCCCTTCTCGATCCTGCTCGGCAGCGGCATCGCCGCCTGGGCCTGGACCGTGGCGGAGCGCGCGCCGGTGGACAGCGGCGCCTCTGCGAGCGCGACGCTGATCGCCGGGCTCGCGGTGCTCGGGGTGGTCGAGCATCTGTTTCTGGTTTTGCCGCTTCGCGATGCGAAAATGTGGCAATGGGCATCCAACAACAAGGCGGCACAGGCCGTCATCGAGCGTGTGGGGAGAGGGTAATGGATTACGAGGCAGTGTTCGCCGGTCAGCTCGACGGGTTGCGCGAGGCGGGCAATTACCGCGTCTTCGCCGAGATCGAGCGCCGGGCGGGCCAATTCCCCCGCGCAAAGCGCTGGACCGAAGAAGGCCAGGTCGAGGATGTCACCGTCTGGTGCTCGAACGACTATCTCGGCATGGGCCAGCATCCCAAGGTGCTCGCGGCGATGCACGAGACGCTCGATCGCTGCGGCGCGGGCGCGGGCGGCACGCGCAACATATCGGGCACCAACCATCAGCATGTGCTGCTCGAGGCCGAACTCGCCGATCTGCACGGCAAGGAAGCGGCGCTGATCTTCACTTCGGGCTATGTCTCGAACTGGGCAGCGCTTTCGACGCTGGCCTCACGGCTGCCCGATTGCGTGGTGCTGTCCGACGCGCTCAATCACGCGTCGATGATCGAGGGCATTCGCCACAGCCGCGCCGAGTGCAAGCGCTGGCGGCATAACGATGTCGCGCATCTTGACGAACTTCTGTCGCAGGTCGCGCCCGGTCGCGCCAAGCTGGTCGCGTTCGAGAGCGTCTATTCGATGGACGGCGACATCGCCCCGATCGCCGAGATCCTCGACGTGTGCGAGAAGCACGGAGCATTGACTTATATCGACGAAGTCCATGCCGTCGGCCTCTACGGCCCGCGCGGTGGCGGCGTCGCCGAGCGTGAAGGGCTGATGGACCGGATCGACGTGATCGAAGGCACGCTGGGGAAAGCGTTCGGCGTGATGGGCGGCTATATCACCGCGTCCAAGAATCTGTGCGATTTCGTCCGCAGCTTCGCGAGCGGATTCATCTTCTCGACTGCGCTGCCCCCCGCCGTGGCGGCCGGCGCCGCGGCGTCGATCCGGCACCTGAAGCAAAGCCAGATCGAGCGCGTCCGCCACCAGAACCGTGTCGCGATCGTCCGCCAGCGCCTCGATGCGCTGGGCATCCCCCATTTGCCCAACCCCAGCCACATCATCCCGGTGATGGTCGGCGACGCGCACCATGCCAAGATGATCAGCGACTGGCTGATGGCCAATCACGGCATCTACGTGCAGCCGATCAACTATCCCACGGTACCGATGGGCACCGAGCGGCTGCGGATCACCCCGTCGCCGGTCCACACCGATGGCGACATCGATCGGCTGGTGACTGCGCTCAGCGAAATCTGGTCGCAATGCGCACTCGCCCGCCAGGCGATCGCCGCTTAGGTTCGATACCGTTCCCCGGCATCTCATCGTCCTGATGAGGGCCGGGGCCATTGGATCAGTGGATTGCTTGGTGAGCGCCGGTCCCGGCGCCGCACGTTCCGGCGGAAGAGCCCGCCCTATTCCGCCAGCCGCTTCCGCAACCGCCCCACCATCAGCGCGACCGCCGCGATCACCAGCGGCACCGCCGCCGCCATCGCAACATGGTGGTCCGTCCCCGGCAATGCGGCGACGATGTAGCTGACCAGCGCGACCAGATAGTAACTGATCGCGACGATCGAGAGCCCCTCGACTGTCTCTTGCAGCCGCAACTGGAGGTGGGTTCGGCGGTCCATCGAGGTCAGCAGATCGCGGTTCTGCTTGGCAAGCGCGGTATCGATCCGCGTGCGCAGCAGCTCGCTGGTCCAGGATGCACGCTGCGACAGGTCGTTGAGCCGTGCGGAGAAGGATTCGCAGGTGCGCAGCGCGGGCGTCAGCCGCCGCTCCGTAAAATCGGCGAGTGTCTGGTATCCGCGCACCGCGTCGATCTTCAGCCCGGCAAGACGGTCAATGCTGAGTTGTCCATAGGCGCGCGTCGCGCTCATCCGATAGCGGGTCTCCGCGAGCAGCCGGGCAAGCTCGGCCGAGAGGAACGAAAGCTCGTCGAGCAGCTGATCGTCTTCCGACGTCCGCTCCGACACGGCATGCGTCAGGCTGGCCAGCCGCGCCTCGAGGCTGGTCACCGCCGGCGTCAGCCGCTGCGCGAGCGGCAGGCCGAGCAGGGCCATGTTGCGGTAATTGCCGAGCTCCTGGAGCCGCAGCAACAGCTGTGCCGGCTCGTCGCGCTCCAGCCCCCCATCGCGCACCAGCAGCCGGCCATAGCCATCGTCCTGCAACCGGAAATCGGACGTCACCGTCGCCAGCCCGCCGGCGACGTCGCAGACGATCAACGCCTCGGGCTCGAACCAGCGCTCGAGATCGGCGGGGGTCGGCTCGGGCGCGTCGGCGGCGACGAACGCGATCTGCGTCGCGCGGACGATCTCGCCCGGCATGTCGGCGCAGATATGGGACTGGACCGGTTCGAAC
This sequence comes from Sphingomonas hengshuiensis, assembly GCF_000935025.1. Taxonomy (NCBI): domain Bacteria; kingdom Pseudomonadati; phylum Pseudomonadota; class Alphaproteobacteria; order Sphingomonadales; family Sphingomonadaceae; genus Sphingomonas; species Sphingomonas hengshuiensis. The sequence goes on along the minus strand of NZ_CP010836.1, from coordinate 5,020,176 downwards.
CACTCGGGATCGAATGGCGTGTCGAACGCCCCGGGCCGGAGCAGGGTATAGGTCGCGAATTCGGTGTGCCGCTCCCAGACCAGGGTAACGCCCTCCAGCTCCAGCACCGCATAACGGGCCGATGCCGGCACCAGTGCGCGCCCGGCGGCAAGCAGCATCGCGATATGCTCGCCTGCGAACTCCGCCGAACCCTCGCCTAGCAGGGTCACGAACTGCAACAGTCGGCACGGTGTCGCGAAGCGCGGCAGACGCCGGACGTGCATTTCCTCCGACAGTGCTGCGCGCAACGAATGGCTGCGGATCGTCATACTCAGGCGATCCCCGCGCAAGCCGGACCGCGCCCCCCGACATGGGCGGCGCGGCGGCGAGTCACTTCTTGCCAGTCATCGCGGCTGGGTTTGCGAACGCCTCGGGCACCGCCGTCCCGGCTCCCGGACCGCCCGCGGGGACCGCAGGGGGCGCCGCGCCGCTGAGCGCCGGAGCCTCGGCCAGCATACTCACCCCGCCCAGCGGCTTGGAAAGGCCCTGGTGACAGGTCGTGCAATTGACCTTGTACGGATCGCCTTGCGGTCCCTTGCGATTGGCCGGGAACACCGACGTCAGCGACTCGATGTAATTCTCATTGGCATCGCGGACCATGCGGATCCCGTAATAGGCGGTGCCGCGCTGTGCCCGGCTGAGGTTCCACGCCCGGAAGGACTGGCTGTTGTGGCAATAGGTGCAATTGACGCCCAGCGCCGAACTGACATGCATCATCAGGCCGTAGGATTTCTCGGCATCCTTGATCGACACGACATGCTGCGGCGAGGGATAGGCGCTGCTGCTCGCGACGCGGACCTGGGCCTTGCCGGCCAGATAGTCGGCAAACGGATCATAGGGCAGCGACGAAAAGCCCACATTGATATTGGGGGTATTCTGGCCATGCCGGTAACCCAGCACCGATCCCGGATGCGGCGTGCCTTCGGCCAGCGCCCATTTGTTCTCGGGCACCGCATTGCCGCGATGGCAGGTGAAGCAGGTGACGCCGGTCGTCTTGACGTGGCTCGCCCATTTCGAATTGATGTTCTGCGTCATCTGCAACATGCGCCGCGCGACGACCTTGGTGTATTTCTCGTCGGACGCCAGATTCTCGGGATTGTGGCAATAGCTGCAACCCTGTTCGGGGGGCGCCACCCACTGGTTCATCTCCGCCATCAGATGGTCGAAACGCTCTTTGCCAACGGCGCCCAGCACCTTGATATTCTGATAGCTCTCGCCCGCCGTCGGCCCGCCGTCGGGCGGCAAGGGATAGGGCGGCGCCGGTATGGCATTTTCCTTGGCGATCGATCTGACATCGACGATCTGCTCCAGCCCGGTGCCGCGATAGCCGGTTTGCGTCGATTGTTTGGGGCCTAGCTCGCAGCCGCCGAGCAGCGCCACGCCAAGCATGGCAATCGATCCGGCTGCGATGGGGAAGAACGAACGGCTCATTGCGGCGCTCCCGGCAGGCTGGCAGGATCGAGGACGCCGGTGCTGGGATAGCTTGGCGCATAGCCGTGCAGCACCGCCCACAGATACCAGTTATCGACTACCGTGCCGGTCAGCAGGATGCCGATCGCGCCGGTCAGCGGCGTCAGCACCGCGAACCACCACGCCCAGCGATGGATCGATTCCATCGTAGCGTTGAACCCCATCGTCCAGCGCCAGAACAGTGCCGCGCGCTCTGCAGCGGTGCCGCGGTCGGTGATCTGCTCGATCTCGCGCTCGCCGCCATAGCGCCCGACCGCAAGGATCGTCGCGCCGTGCATCGCGAACAGCAAGGTCGACCCATAGAGGAAGACGATCGAGAGGCAGTGGAAGGGGTTATAAAAGAGGTTGCCGTAGCGGATCGAAAAGGCCGCGGTCCAATCCAGGTGGGGGAAGATGCCGAACGGCACGGCTTCCGCCCAGCTTCCCATCAGCATCGGCCGGATGAAGCCCAAAGTGACGATCAGGAACACCGCCGACAGGAACGCCCAGGCGACATGCGTGCCCATCCCGAGCTGCGTGGCGCGGCGATGCGTGCGCACGAACCACAGCAACAGCGCGGCGACCATGAAGAAGCCTGCGATCTTCCACCATCCGCCCTCGGCCAGCGGCACGAACAGGCTGAACCCATATTGCGGACCAGGCGGCTCCAGCGCGAGCCAGGGAAGCTGCCGGACGAACTGGATCGGATCCCAATTGACCGAGGCGAACATGTTCAGCCCGATGATCTCAAAGCTGAGAAAGGCGCAGACCAGCGAGGCGATGCCAAGCTTGCCGAGATAGATCGGGCCGATCTGCGCCGCGCCGAGCTTGCCGGCCCAGTAATTATAGGTGCTCAGCTCACCGCGGGCGAAGCTGCCCGCCGGCAGCGGCGGTCCAGCCTCCAGCGGCCCGCGCAACTGAATTTGGGTGAACATGTTCTGATAGCGGATCATCGCAACTCTCCCCCTCAAGACCAGATCGGCAGGTTGAGCCACCAGGTCCACCATTCGGGCCATCCGCGCGTCCACAGCGGCCCCGAGATGATGATGCAGATCGCGCTCCAGAACCCGGCCGACAGCGCGAGGAACAGCCCGAGGCGGTGAATGCCGAGCGTGCCGATCGAATAGCCGATGGTGTCGCGGAAAAAGGCATCCTCATATTCGGGCGACTTGACGGCCTCGCCCTTGGGCGGGTTGACCGCCGACAGCACGAGCGCGCCATGGAAGGCCAGCGCCCCGCCGGTGACGAAGAAGAAGCTCACCGCGATCATGTGCGCGGGGTTGTAGTGGAAATGGAGATATTGGTAGCCGGTGTTCGACACCCAATCGAGATGGCTGAAAATGCCGTAGGGGAAGCCAAAGCCCCAGGCCCCCAGCAGCCAGGGCCGGATCACGACCAGGCTGACATAGGCGAATATCGCGAAACCATAGGCGAAGGGAATGTGATAGCCGATCCCGAGCTTTCGGCAGATCTCGACTTCGCGCAGCGCCCATGACACGAACGCGCCGATCGCGCAGAGCGTGATGATCTGCCAGAACCCGCCTTCGCGCAGCGGCGCGAGGCCCAGGCCATAGCTGATGTCGGGCGGCGCGATGCTGATCAGCCAGGGATTCCAGGTCGGCCCGAGCGAGGCCGCGTAAAAGATCAACGCGGTCCCCAGCGCCGCGGTAATCGCGGTCGTCACGCCGAAGAAGCCGACGTAAAAGGGACCCACCCAGAAATCGAACAGGTCGCCGCCGATCAGCGTGCCCCCTCGCACCCGGTATTTTCGCTCGAAGCTCAGCAGCGCCATGACATCTCTCCGCTCCCCGCACGCAAGTCGGGGATCGTTGCTTTGGGGTCGTCGGCAGACGAGGCCGGGGTTGCGCCCGGCTTCGTCCGCCCGCGCCGGCACGAACCGGCGCGGTGGCGTCGATCGCTCAGGTCCCCGTTGCGGGTGCCATCGCTGCCGGAGCCGCCTTGTGCGGACCGTCGAGCCAGTTGAACCGATCGGTGCTCAGCAGGATGAAGTGAATCAGCAGTGCCAGCACGAACAGGAAGATAAACAAAGCGACCAGCGCGCGGCGCGGGTCGAAGATCAGCCATATTCTCCACATGATGTGGTCCTCCTCACTTGGTCGAAATTCGCGTCGTGCTCATCCGATCCAGGGGCGCCAGTTCCACACCAGCACGTGCGCGATGATCGCGATGACGGTGAAGACCAGGAAGCTTGTGATGAACAGCTTGTGGAATTCTTTGGCTTCGTCCGGGGTCAGGTAGGTTCCTGGTCCCATCCTTTCATTTGGATCGCTCATTTTCTACGTCTCCGTTTTTCCCGACAGGGGCAGGAGCGTGGAAAGCGCTCCCAGGCGGCATCCACGCAGCTTCTCGCCAGCGAGGATCGGTGTGCCCGCGTCGATCGGGCCGGCGGCGATGCCGCGCTCGATCGGGCGGAAAGGGTGGGCCGCGCTCATGGTTCGCGGCTTTCGGTGATCGCGAGCGCCAGGCGCTCCGGGGTGACGGAGGCCTCGCCCGCACGGCGCGCGGCGCGCTCGGCGGCGTCGCGGATGCGCTTGGCCATCGAGATCCGCACCAGCACGGGTGCGCGCTCGACAACGGCGTCCAGCTCGGACTTGGCGGCGTCGTCCCACATCAATTCGCGCTCGATCCGCGCCAGGGTCGGCTCAGCCTTGTCGAGCTGGCCGGCGAGCGGAAGGATGTGGAAGAGCGCGTCGAACAGCGCGTTGCACACTTCCTGGATCAGATAGGTCGCGCCAGCATAGCCCATGAACGGCGTGCCAGTGTGGCGGCGGATGACCGCGCCCGGGAAGCTCGCCGGGATATAGACCCCGCGCATCCCGCCTGCACCACCGGCGGCCTCCGCCATGTACATCCGCTCGTTGAAGCTGCCGAACAGCACCAGCGGCGGATTGGTCGCGATCAGGTCCTTGGTGGCCTGGTTGTCCGACTTCGCCCCCGCGCAGCGCGACACTGCGAAATTGCAGGGCAGCCCCATATCGTCCTCAAGGAACTTGCGGATGCCGCGGGCATAGGTGTCGGTCGCGACGATGCCGAAGCTGGCGGTGCCGAAGAAATCCTGCGTCACCGAACGCCACAGATCCCAGAGCGGCTTGATCGTGGTGTGCTTCTCGCGCTCGATGAACGGCTCGGGATCGAGCCCGGTCAGCTCGCCAAGCTTGCGCAGGAACAGGGTAGTCGATTCGAGCCCGATCGGAGCCTGGAGGTAGGGGCGTTCGAGCACCTCGCACAGCCCGCGCCCGAACTCGCGGTACATGCAGACATTGACCTGCGCATCGGCGAGCTTGCGGACGTCGGCAAGATGGCTGCCGAGCGGAAACACCATCCCGACTTCGGCGCCGATGCCCTCGATCAGCCGCCGGATTTCGGCGAGGTCGGAGGGCATGTTGAAAGTGCCGTACATCGGCCCGATGATGTTGACCTTGGGCTTCTGGCCCTCGCGCGGGGCCTTCAGCGCCGGAACCTTTTTGAGCCCGAACTGAGTCCATAGCCAGGTCAGCGCGCGGTCGCCCGATTGCCATTGATCCTCGTCGATCGTGCGCGGCAGGAAGCGCTGGATATTGGTGCCCTCGGGCGTCACCCCGCCGCCGATCATCTCGGCAATCGATCCGGTGACCACGACGGCGGGGAGATCGGGATCGAGCGTCTTCCACGCGCGCCGCATCGCCCCTTCGGTGCCGTCGCGCCCCAGCTCCTGCTCGCCGAGCCCGGTGACGACGATCGGCAATTCGTGCGGCGGAAGGCCGTCGGTATAGTGGAGCACCGAGGTGACCGGCAGGTTCTCGCAGCCCACCGGGCCGTCGATGATCACCTGCAATCCCTTGATCGCAGTGAACGCATAGACGGCGCCCCAATAGCCGCCCGCGCGGTCATGATCGAGGATCAGCGTCATGTGCCGATATGCTCCTCTGCCTTGGCCGCAGCGATCCGCTTGGCGGCGTACTTGGCCTTGAACTCGGGGCGATCGACGGGCGTGTTCTCCCACACCCCCGCAGTCGCGCCGGTACCGACGCCTTCGAAGAACGCGGTCATCTTGTCGAAGCGGTGCTGGTTGGCGAGCGCGGCGTTGACCACCATCGCCAGGCTGCCCGCCCCCGCCGGCCCCATCAGCGGACGCGCCGAGATGAGGTTGGTGAAGTAGAGCGCGGGAATCGATTTCTGCTTGGCGTGCTGGACGACCGGCGTGGTCCCGATCGCAAGGTCGGGGCCGAATTCCTCGACTGCGGCGATGTCCTGTTCCAGGCTCGCGCGATACTGCACGCGGCAGCCATGCGCCTCCAGCCATTCGCGGTCGGGATCGGACCAGATCGTGCGCGGGCAGGCGGTGCCGACATAGGGCACCTCTGCGCCGCTCTCGATCAGCAGCCGCGCGACCAGAAGCTCCGAGCCTTCATAGCCCGAGACCGTGATCCGCCCGCGCACCGGCTTTGCCGCGAGCGCCCCCCGGATGGCGGGAATGAAGCGGTTCTTCGACGCATCGATCCTGTCCTGCGCGACGCCACACGCCTTGCCGATCGCATCGAGCCACGCCGCCGTGCCGTCCGCGCCGACCGGTGCCGAACCGACCACATTGCGCCCCGCCGCCTCGAACTCGCGGATGCTCGCGGTGTAGAAGGGATGGATCGCGCCGACGACCGCGCAATCGAGCGCCGAATAGAGCTCCCGCCATTCGCGCGTCGGGACGACCGGCCCCGCCGCCAGCCCCAGCGGCTCGAGCATCAGCCCGATGCCCGGCGGGTCGGCCGGAAACATCTCGCCGAGCAGCGTCACTGTCGGGCGGTCCGGGCGCGTCTTGGGCGCGGCGACCGGGCCCTGCTCGGCTTCCTTGCGCGCATAGTGCAGCATCGCCCCGGCGAGCACATCCTTCGCCTCGGCATGCGTCGGCACCCCGAAGCCGGGAACGTCGATCCCGATCACGCGGACCCCGTTGATCTGATCGGGCAGCAATTGCAGCGGCACGCCCGACGCGGTGGGCACGCACAAATTGGTGACGATGATCGTGTCGTAGAGCGCCGGATCGGCGAGCACCTCGACCGCTTCCTTGATGTCCTCGAACAGCTTGCCGGTGACGAGCGTCTCAGAACTGAACGGGACATAGCCGACGCTCCGCTTGGCGCCGTAGAAATGCGAGGTGAAGGTGAGGCCATAGACGCAGCAGGCCGATCCCGAGAGAACGCTCGCGGTGCGCCGCATCCGCAGGCCTACTCGAAGGGACCCGAACGCCGGGCACATCGATTGCGGCTGATCGTGCGGCCCTATGGGATAGTCGGCGGCGTAGCGATCGAGGATTTCGGACTTGCCGGCGATGATCGCGGCGTCGCGCAGGGTGTCTTTCGATCCACAGCCGCCCGCATCTGCCGCGCTGAGGTCTATCCGGTCGCGACTTCTTGGCTCCCCTCCCTGGACAAGGGAGGGGCTGGGGGTGGGTCGGTCGGAGGAGCTCGCTGCGCTCGCACCCACCCCCAGCCCCTCCCTTTCAGGGAGGGGAGCAGAAAGAAGGCCGGACTCAGACCGCATCGTACACGACTTCGAGGCTTGGCTTCGCGACATAGGCCGCGCCGCGCATATCGGCCTGGGTCGCGGGCTTGAGCGAATAATCCGCACCCGTCACGTCGGCGCTGAACAGCCCGAGCAATCCGTCCTGGTCGAGCGGGGCGGGCCGGAGCGGCGGTGCCTCGGCGACGTTGACCGCGAGTTGCTCGAACAGCGACGCCCATTGCCCACCGGGCTTGCCGATGATCTGGTAGTTCGCGGACTTCTTTCGGATGTCCTCGTTCGCCGGAATCGCCGTCAGCACCGGGATGCCCACCGCCGCAGCGAACGCATTAGCCTCGCCGGTGCCGTCGTCCTTGTTGAGGATCATCCCCGCGACGCCGACATTGCCGCCCATCTTGCGGAAATATTCGACTGCCTTGCAGACATTGTTGGCGACATAGAGCGACTGGAGATCGTTCGATGCGACGACGATGACCTTCTGGCACATGTCGCGCGCGATCGGCAGGCCGAAGCCGCCGCAGACCACATCGCCCAGGAAGTCGAGCAGGACGTAATCGAAGCCCCATTCGTGGAAGCCGAGCTTCTCCAGCGTCTCAAAGCCATGGATGATCCCGCGCCCACCGCAGCCGCGGCCAACCTCCGGCCCGCCCAATTCCATCGCGAACACGCCGTCGCGCTGGAAGCAGACGTCCTCGATGCCGATCTCTTCGCCCGCGAGCTTCTTCTTTGAGCTGGTCTCGATGATCGTCGGGGTGGATTTGCCGCCGAACAACAGGCTGGTCGTGTCGCTCTTGGGATCGCAGCCGATCAGCAGCACGCGCTTGCCCTGTTGCGCCATCATGTAGCTGAGATTGGCGAGGGCGAACGACTTGCCGCTGCCGCCCTTGCCATAGATCGCGATGATCTGCGTTTCCTTGGTGACCGGCCCGGTGTGGACCGGATCGGGCTCAAACGACGCTTCCTCGCGCAGCGGCTCGGGATCGAACATGCTCACAGCGTTCTCCAGTCGAGGACCATCTTGAGACACCCAGGGTCGGTAAAGGCTTGCGGATAGGCCTCGGGGGCCTCCGCAGCGGGGCGGGCATGGCTGATCAGCCCGTCGAGTTCGAGCACCCCGGCGTCGATCAGCGCGAGCGTGGCGGCGATGTCGGCGGGGGTGAATTCGGCGGCGATGCGCAACCGCGCCTCGCGCATGAACGCAGGCGGGAAGGCGAAGGACAGCCGATCGTAAAACCCGGCCAGCACCACCTCGCCGCCCTTGCCGATCCGGGAGAAGGCGATGTCGAGAATGTCCGAAGCGCCGCTCGCGTCGCAGATCGCGCGATAGTCGCGGCGCTCGTCGGTTGCGGGATCGATCACGGGATAGCCGAAACCATCGCGCCGATCCGGATTGGTTTCCCACACCGTCGGGGTGCCGCCGCCACTCGCCACGCTGATCCGCGCGATCAGCCGCCCGAGGATGCCATGGCCAATCACCAGATCGGGCGCGCCGCCGACCGCGATTGCGTGATGCGCCGTCGCGGCCAGCGCCAGCAATATGCCGTCGCGGCCCAGCGACTCGCGGATGCGGATCGCCCGCGCCGCCGGCAGCACGACCTGGCGCGCGGTGCCGCCGAACAGTCCGCGCGCTTGCGCGTAGCAATTGGCGCCGGGGACGAAGACCCATTCACCGATCCGCCCGCGTGCCTCGGCACCGGCATCGACGATGCGCCCGACCGATTCATATCCCGGCACCAGCGGATAGCCCATGCCGGGAAAGCTCGGCATCCGGCCGGTCCACAGCAGTTTCTCGGTCCCTGAGGAAATCCCGCTCCAGTCGATCTCGACCAGGACGTCGCCTGCCGCCATCGGATTGAGCGCGAGCGGTCGGAGGGTCAGCCGTTCCGGCGCCTCCAATATGACCGCTACTGTCTCCATTACGCTCCCCCCTGCGGCGGCGGGCTCTGCATCGGAGCCCGTTGACCTACGTAATATTCACTAGACACTTAGAGCTGTCAATAACATTGGACACTCTTGTTATCGGTTCGCGAGGATTGCGCTCGTCGTCAGCGGCATCGCCGTCGCCAGCACGCGCGATTTGGCGAACCCGGCCTCGCGAAGCATGGCCCGGATTTCGACCGAACTACGGGGTCTCCCCGACCCCATCGCCAACAGATAAAAGCCGAAATAGGCATCGCCGACCGGCTCCGCGCCGGGCGTCCGCGCCATCGGCTCTGCGATGAACAGCCTGCCCCCCGCGGGCAGCGCCGCGTGGATAGCGCGCAGCAGCGCGAGCGCGGGGCCGTCGTCATGATCATGCAGCACGCGGATCAGCGAGACCAGGTCATATCCCTCCGGCAGCGAGTCGCAGAGAAAATCGCCACCGAACACCTGGGTGCGCGACGCCAGACCCGCCGAGTCGAATCGCACCCGCGCGCGCTCGCCCACCGCGGGAAGGTCGAACAGCCCCAGCTCGATCCCCGGCACACGCTCGGCCACCGCCTGGAGAAACGCCCCCTCCCCGCCGCCTACGTCGAGCAGGCGGCGGTGGCGATCGAAGCGGTACGAATCGACCGCCTGCGCCGCGACCAGCGGCTGCGACGTCGCCATCAGCGTCGAATAGGCCGCGACGGCATCGGCGTCGCCGCGCCCCGCCGACTCGGCATAGTGCCAATGCCGCGACAGCTGCCCGCCACCCCCGCCGCGCCGGAGCAGCGCCACCGGATCGGCGAGATCGGCATAAAGCAGATGATGGTGCGCCACCATTTCGGCAATCCCGCGATTGCCCCGCAGCGCGGCGCCATCGCTTCCCAATGCCCAGCCACTGCCCAGCGGCTCGACCAGCCCCAGCGCCGCCGCGCCGCGCAACAGCCGCTCGGTCCCGGCGGCAGGCAGGTCGATTCGCGCCGAGATCGTCGCCGCGTCGAGCGGCCCCTGCGCCAGCAGATCGAGCAGCCCAGTCTGCACACAGGCCGCCAGGATCTGCGAATAGGTAAATCCGGCAACCAGATCGAACAGCCCCCGCGCCCGCGCCCTCGCAATCGGTCGCGTCAGGGGGAAGCGCATCGCGAAGCGCTGGAACCGCTCCGACGCGAAAACCCGGTTCCGCCACGCGATCCAGCGTCCCCGCCAGCCGAAATTTTTGGTGTTGGACAAAAGCATGTGTCCACTTGTGTTGACAGATGATAGCATCGTCAATCGAAAGGGAGCGCGATGCCGAACGAACGCGTCATCGTTATCGGGGCAGGCATAGGCGGGCTGGTCAGCGCCGCGCTGCTCGCCGCGCGCGGATGCGACGTGATCCTGGTCGAAGCAGCAGCGGGCCCCGGCGGCAAATTGCGGGCGATCCTCGCCGACGGGGTTGCAATCGACGCCGGGCCGACGGTCTTCACGATGCGCGCCTTGTTCGAGGAGATCTTCGCGGCGTGCGGCGAGTCGCTCGAAAACCACCTGACGATGCGCCCGGCATCGACGGTCGCGCGCCATGCCTGGGGCGCGGCGCGGCTCGATCTGTACGCCGACCCGGCGGCGAGCGAGGCCGCGATCGGCGACTTCGCCGGGGCCCGCGAGGCGCGCGGCTATCGCGCGTTCCGGGCGGAGGCGAAGCGACTGTTCGACGCGCTCGACGGGCCGTTCCTGCGCGACACCAAGACCGATCCGATCACCCTGGGGTGGCGCATGGGTGCGCGCGGCTTCGGCGACTACTGCAACCTGCGCGCCTATGGGTCGATGTGGCGCGCGCTCGGCGGCTATTTCCGCGACCCCCGGCTCCGGCAACTATTCGGGCGCTACGCGACCTATTGCGGCTCCTCGCCCTTCCTGTGCCCCGCCACGCTGATGCTGATCGCCCATGTCGAGGCCAGCGGCGTGTGGCTGGTCGACGGCGGCATGCACCGGCTGGCACAGGCCCTTGAAGCGATCGGGCGCAGCAAGGGCGTGCGCTATCTTTACGGTACGCCGGTGCGCAGGATCCTGGTCGAGCGCGGCCGCGCGGCGGGGGTGATCCTCGACGATGGCGAGCGGATCGCCGCCGGATCGGTGGTGTGCAACGCCGACCCCGCCGCGATCGGCGCAGGGCGGTTCGGCGAAGCGGCACGGCGCGCGACGTCGCCCGTCGCGCCGCAGCGGCGCTCGCTCAGCGCGATGGTGTGGACCGCGCGCGCGACCGCCAGCGGCTTCCCGCTGGCGCGCCACAACGTCTTCTTTTCGGACGACTACCCCGCCGAATTCAACGCGCTCGCCAGCGGACATCTGGCCGACCGGCCCAGCGTCTATGTCTGCGCGCAGGACCGCGACGACAGCGCCGCCGGCACCGGCGACCGCGAGCGCATCCAGATCATCGTCAACGCGCCGGCCACCGGCGACTGCACTCCCTTCACTCCGGCGGAGATCGACACATGTACAATGCGGATGCTGGACGGCGTTTCGCGGGCGGGGCTTTCGCTCGATCTGGGGCGTTCAGCGGTGCTGACGACGCCGACCGACTTCGAGCGCCTGTTTCCCTCGACGGGTGGAGCCCTTTATGGACCGGCCTCGCACGGGTGGGCGGCCTCCTTCCGCCGGCAGGGCAGCCGGACGCGGATCCCTGGGCTCTATTGCGCGGGCGGGAGCACGCACCCCGGCGCGGGCGTCCCGATGGCGGCGCTTTCCGGCCGATTAGCCGTCGATTGCTTGCTCAGGGACCGCGCTTCGACGTTCATGTCGCGGCCAATGGCTATGCCTGGTGGTATATCGACGCGACCAGCGCGGACGGCGCCCACGGGCTGACGATCATCGCCTTTATCGGCAGTGTCTTCTCGCCCTATTACAAGCTGTCGGGGCGCGGCGACCCGGAGAATCACTGCGCGATCAACGTCTCGCTCAACGGCCCGCGCGGATCGGCCTGGGCGATGACCGAACGGCCATCGAAGCGGATGCGCCGCAGCGCCGACCATTTCGCCGTCGGCCCCAGCGGGATGCACTGGGACGGCGACTCGCTGGTGATCGACATCGCCGAAATCTCGGCACCCTTGCCCTATAAGGTCCGCGGCACGGTGCGCGTCACGCCGGAAATGATCGGCACCACTGCCTTCACGCTCGATCCCGAGGGCAGGCATCGCTGGCACCCGGTGGCGCCGCGCGCGCATGTCGAGGTCGCGATGACGCATCCCGGGATGCGTTGGAGTGGTGCCGGCTATTTCGATTCGAACTTCGGCGACGAGCCGCTGGAGGCCGGGTTCAACGACTGGCACTGGTCGCGCGCCCACCTCAAAAACGACGTCGCAGTCCTGTACGAAGGCCGCCGGCGCGACGGCACGCCGTTCGACCTTGCGCTGAAGTTCGATCGGCAGGGGCGCTGGCACGACGTCGTGCAGCCCACCGCTGCCCGGCTCCCGCGCACCGGATGGCTGGTCGACCGCGCGACGCGAGTCGATGCCGGCCATCGCCCGCGCGTCACCAAGACCTGGATCGACGCGCCCTTCTATGCCCGCTCGGCACTCTCGACGCATTTGTTCGGCGAGGATGCGCAGGCGGTGCACGAAAGCCTGTCGCTGGGGCGTTTCCGCTCGCCGATCGTCCAGTCGATGCTGCCCTACCGAATGCCGCGCGCGTTCTGGTAGGGTCTCAGGGCTCTTCAGGCGGCTTCTTGCCCTTCGCGATCTCGCGGTTGATCGAGATGAGCTGCCAGATGCAGAAGAGCACCACCGGCACGCCCGCGATCGCCAGGTCGAGCAGGCTCAGATAGGCGCCCATCACCCCGCCTCCACGAACTGGCGGAGGATCGCCGCGACTGCGCCCGGTTGCTCCTCATGCGCCAGATGGCCGAGCCCGGCGAGCGCGTGCAGGCGCCCGTTCGCGACCAGGGCCACCGCCTCGCGCGCGCTCGCCAGCGGGATCGCGGCATCCGCCTCGCCATGCACGGCCAGCAACCGCGTCTGCAGCCGCGGCAGATCGCGCTTGAGCACATCGAGGTCCCAATCGGCCATCATCGTGATCGCCCCCGCGCAATGCCCCGGCGTGGCGAACAGCCGCTCGTAAAAACCGACACCCTCGGCATCGATCCGCGATCCTGTGCTGCGCAGCAGGAAGCGGTCCGTCTCGCCCTGCGTCCGCGCCAGCCGCGCGAAGAAATGCGGCGCGAGCGGATTGACGAACAGCAGCCGGGCCAGCGAGGGAAACAGCTTCGCCCGCAGTCCCGGAAAGGGCAGCAGCGCCGCATCCAGGCCGATGATCGCGTCCGGCTCGGCCAGACCGTCCAATGCCATCCGGATCGCAATCGCAGCGCCCGCCGAATGGCCGACCAGGATACGCGGGGTCACGTCGAGCACGCGCAGCAAGTCGCCCACCGCACGCGCCATCGCCGGCATCGACAGCCCCCCGGCGGGGCGCCCGATGGTAAAGCCGTGGCCGGGCAGATCGGGCGCCACGATCGTGAAATGCTCGGCAAGCAACGGCGCGAGCGCCCGCCAGCTATGCGTTGCCGCACCCGTGCCGTGGAGCAGCAGCAGCACCGGCCCCGCCCCCATCACCTGCACATGCCAGCGCACCCGACCGACGGCGACGAAGCGGCTATGCGACCGGTTGGGCCAGTCGCGCCCCTCGACGTCCCAGCGCGGCGCGGCGCTCACGGGCGCTGGGCCGCACGCACGGCGGCGTGCATCGCCGCTGCGTCGGCGCGCGGCAGCGGCAAATAGCGCGCGCGCATCGCCGCCGCGAGTGCTGCTCCCTCGGGCCGGGGCCGCGCCGAAATGTCGACGAACGCGGCGGCAATCCCCGCGGCGCCGATCGCCCGCGCCGCGGCCTCGGCATCGGCCTCGGCGGTGGCGCGCACGGCGCTGCCATCGGCGGCGATATTGGCGCGGCCATCGGTCAGCACCACGATGAACGGCGTCCGCCCCCGCGCCCGCGCTGCCTCCGCCAGTTCGCGTGCGGCATTGAGCCCCGCCGCCAGCGGCGTGCCGCCCCCGCCGGGCAGTTCGGCGAGCGACCGGCGAGCGCGCGCCAGCGAGCGCGTCGGCGGCAACAGCAGTTCGTGCGAGACCCCGCGAAACGCCACCAGCGCAACCTGCGCGCGCTTCACATAGGCCTCGGCGAGCAACAATTCGACCGCGCCCTTCGCCTCGGCCAGCCGCGCCAGCGCCGACGATCCCGAGGCATCGACGGCGAAGATCGTCAGCGCCTCGGCGCGCGATTCGAAGCGGCGAATGCGCAGGTCGTCGCGGCGCACCAGGATGCGGCCCTCGCGTCCGCGCACGCTCTGCCAGGGCGCGGCCGCCCGCAACGTGTCGATCAGGCTCAACCGCCGCCCGCCGCCCGGCACCCCCGCCCGCGTGCCCATCGGCCGCCCGCGCGCCGGCGACTTGCGGCGCTCGCCCGCGCCCTGCGCGCGTATGGGCGCGGCACGGCGATTTCCGCCAGCGGCGATCCGCGCGAGCACGTCCTTGGGCAATGCCGCCAGCGCGGCGGCCAGCACCACGTCCTCGATCGGCCCCGGCGCATGTTCCTCTTCGCCCTGGTTGCCCTCAGGCGGGGGCGGAGGGGGCGCTTCGGGTTGGGGCGCCTCTTCCGGCATCGGCAACCGGGTGGCGCGCGGCGCAAGGACCAGTCGAGCGGCGAGCACTGCGTCTTCCTCGGTGATCGTCTCGCGCCTGGCGAGCCGCGCCGAGGCGCGCGCCGCCCGCAGCGCAAACAGCGGCGCCCGCGCGGAGTCGATGCCGAGCGTCGCAGCCGTAGCGACGAGCGCGGACAGAATATCCTCCCCGGCATAAGGAGAGGGATGAGCGGCTGGCGGCGCCCTCGGTACGGTCCCGCCGAGCGCGTCACCCTCACCCTTCCCACCGCCTGCGGCGGCGGGCCCCTTCCCTCTCCCGTTGGGAGAGGGAGGGAGGCGCGAAGCGCCGGAAGGGTGAGGGTGAGAGGATCGCGTCAGCTCGATCCAAAACGCCACCCGCTCCATCAACGCCACCGGTGCCCGTTCATCCGGCTCCACGCCCTCGTCCAGCGCCACCACCACAAACCGCGCCTCGCTCCGCATTGCCATGCCATCGCGCTCGGCAACGACTTCGCCGGCATCGATCACCCCCGCAATCCGCCCGGCATTGGCGTCGGACAGCCGCTCGGCCATCGGTACGATGACAACCCCGCCATCCGCTTCGGCAAGCACCCCGACCCGCGACACCGGCGCGCCCCGCGCGAGCGTCAGCGTGAGGTCCAGCCCGCCCAGCAGCCGCTCATCGTCGATATGCGCCGGAATTCGCCGCACCGGCGCCCCCTCGGGCAAGCCCGCGCGCAGTTCGGCTATCACCGCGTCGCGCAGCTCGCCGCCGCCGCGCAGGATCATGCCGCCAAGGCCCGGATCGATCGCGCACAGCCGCGCAGCAAGCAAGGCGTCCGGAAAACCGTCGGGCGCATCCTCGCCCGCGCCGGTCACGCCGCCAGTTCCTCCAGCGCGCGCTCGATCCGTGCCGTCGATCCGGTCTCGTCCAGCACGTTGCGGCGAAGCCGGTGCCGCAACGCCATTGGCGCCACGCGGCGGATATGATCGACCGTCGCGGCCTCCGCCCCGTCCAGCGCCGCCAGCGCGCGCGCCGAGCGCATCAGGGTAAGCTCGCCGCGCAGCCCGTCCGCGCCGACCGCCATGCACAGCCGCGACGCGAAGCCGAGCACCGCATCGGATATGCCGACACCGGCCAATGCCGCGCGCCCGGCGGCGATCCGCTTCAATGTCTTGCGCTCGGCGCGACGCCACGTCTCGGCAAATGCCTCGGGCGCGCGCTCGAAGGCGTCGCAGCGCTTCAATATCTCGACGCGCTGGCCCAGCTCCTGTGGCGTCCGCACCTCGACCGACAGCCCGAACCGGTCGAGCAATTGCGGGCGCAATTCGCCTTCCTCGGGGTTGCCGCTGCCGACCAGCACGAAGCGCGCAGGGTGCCGCACGCTCAGCCCCTCGCGCTCGACGACATTCTCCCCCGACGCCGCGACGTCCAGCAGCAGGTCGACGATATGATCCTCGAGCAGATTGACTTCGTCGATATAGAGGAACCCGCCATTGGCGCGCGCCAGCAGCCCCGGCTCGAACGCCTTGATCCCGGCGCCCAGCGCGCGTTCAAGATCGAGCGCGCCGACCACCCGATCCTCGGTCGCGCCGAGCGGCAGGTCGACGAAGGGCACGGGGACGTTGCCCTTGCGCGGCGATCCGTCCTGATACCCGGCCTGCGCCGCCGGGATCGGGGGCAGCAACGCGGCGAGCGCGCGCACTGCGGTGGACTTGCCGGTGCCGCGATCGCCGAACACCATCACCCCGCCGATTCGCGAATCGACGGCGGCGATCAGCAGGGCCAGTTTCATATCGTCCTGGCCGACGATCGCGGAAAAGGGGAACGACACGCGCACCTGCACGCTGTACCACGCACTGGACACTCTACAAGATGGACATGCACTGCAATGTGGACACCGATCCTCGTCGCCGCAGGGGTGGCGATCTTTCTGGGGGCGTTTGGCGGGCTGATGACGCCGATCGGCCCCTGGTATCACGATCTACGCAAGCCCTCGCTCCAGCCGCCCAACTGGCTGTTCGGCCCGGCCTGGACGCTGATCCTCGGTCTCGCCGCATGGTCGGCGGTGACGGCGTGGAACGCGGCAAGCACTGATTCCGAGCGCACCAGCGTCGTGATCCTGTTCGCAACCAATGCGGTGTTCCACGCGCTGTGGAGCCCGCTCTTCTTCCGCGCGCGGCGGCCCGACTGGGCGTTGATCGAAGTCGTATTCCTATGGGCGTCGCTGGTCGCGTTGGTCGTCGGGCTGTGGCCGATCTCGCAATTCGCCAGCCTGTTGATCCTGCCCTATCTGCTGTGGGTCAGCTTTGCGTCCTGGCTCAACACCGCGATCGTCCGCCTGAACCGGCCCTTTGCATGACGCTCCCCCGGTCTGACGTCAAATAGTGTCTGATGCCGTTGACACTTTAGCAGGCTAGCGTTCAGACTATTGCCATCGGAGGGAGTGCCATGCCGACGATGGATATCGCGACTAAGGCGGGCGACAGCGCGGCGCGACTGCACATCGTGCTCGCCAAGCCACGGGGCTTTTGCGCGGGCGTGGTCCGCGCGATCGACATCGTGGAGCGCGCGCTCGATCGCGAGCAAGGCCCCGTCTATGTCCGGCATGAGATCGTCCATAATCGCCACGTCGTCGAGAAACTGCGGCGCAAGGGCGCGGTGTTCGTCGACGAGCTGTCCGAAGTGCCGGCGGGTGCGCTGACCATTTTCAGCGCGCATGGCGTCGCCCGCGCGGTCGAGCAGGAAGCTGCCCGGCGCGGACTGCCCGTCATCGATGCCACCTGCCCGTTGGTCACAAAGGTCCATATCCAGGGGCGGCGCTACGCCAGATCGGGTCGCACGCTGGTCCTGATCGGCCATGCCGGCCATGCCGAAGTCGAAGGGACGATCGGCCAGATCGATGCGCCCGTGCACCTCGTCTCCACCGCCGCCGCCGTCGATGCGCTGCCAATCGCGCGCGACACGCCGATCGCCTATGTCACCCAGACGACGCTCAGCGTCGACGATACACGCGGAATCATCGCGGCGCTCAACGCCCGGTTCAGCGACGTGACCGGCCCCGACATCTCCGAGATCTGCTACGCGACGCAGAACCGCCAGGGCGCGGTGCGCGATCTTGCCCGGATCAGCGACCTGCTGATCGTCGTCGGCGCCGCCAACAGCTCCAATTCGAACCGGCTGCGCGAAATCGGCGCGGAAATGGGCATCCCAAGCCATCTGGTCGACGATGGCGACGGCATCGACCCGGAATGGGTGCGGGGCGTCACCACGATCGGCATCACCGCCGGCGCCTCCGCACCCGATGAACTCGTCGATAGCGTCATCGAGGCGCTGGAGCACCTGCGTCCGATCGTGATCTCCCAGCTCAACGGTATCGAGGAGAATATCGAATTCACGCTTCCGGCGGAGTTGCGGCACGAGCGGCGCCGAACCTCCGCGTGAAAAGGCCGCAGGGTCACCCGTCTTCGTCAGACGCGCGCAGCATTTCCTGGCCCAGCTTGAACATTCCGAAGGCGATCGCGAACGGAATGCCGCCGATGAACAGCGGATAGAGCAATATATACGGTTGGTTCTGCAACCCGGTAAATGCTGTGGTGACTACAACCAGCGAGCAAAGCCCGCTGCACGTCATGATCGAGAGTCCTACCCCGAGCAACAGCCCGCCAAACAGCCGTATCATCGATCCCCCCTTGCGCGCGCCAGCACCGACGCGCCCTCGGCGCCGGGGCGGTAGAAGCTGTTATAGGTGTCGAACGGAATGATCTGCCCCTCGGGCGTCACGAAGTGGACGCAGCTCCGCTTCACCGTCGCCAGGTCGAAATTATAGCGATCGAGGAATTGCTGGATCACCACGCGGAAGCTGTTGGCATAGCTCAGCGTTTCAGGGACCAGCGCCCGCGGCAGGCAGCAGAGCACGCCCGCCAGCTTGTCCTCGGTATTGCACTGCGTCGTGGCGAGGCTGAGCAGGCCAAGGATCGCCTCGCGCAGCGCCGGATAGGCCTCATAGCTGACCGTATTCGGTCCGCTCAGGATCAGCTCGCGCGGGAGCAGCGAGGTGATCGGCGTCACGCTGGCCCCGTCGCGCAGGCCATAGCCGATGCAGATCTGGTCGGGATTGCACGGCAGCGGGATCATGTCGTCCGCCCCGAACACCCCCGACCGCGCCACTTCGCGGCGAATCTGGGTCAGGAGCATCCGGTTGGCCTTCGCATCGAACCCGTCGTTGCGCCCCGCATCCTGAACCGGCTGGAACGTCACGCCGCGCACGCACGACCATTCCAGCGCATGGTTGACGATCGCGGCGATCTCGCCGTCGTTGACGCCGCGCTTCACCACCGCGACCAGCGTCGTCGACAGCCCCACCCGCTCCAGAGCCTCCAGCGCCGCGCGACGGATGCGCGACAGCCGGGCACCGCGCAGGTTCACGAGCGCATCGTCGTCGAGGCTGTCGAATTGCAGATAAACTTCGAGCCCCGGCGCATATTCGGCGAGCCGCGCGACGAACGCCGGGTCCTGCGCGATGCGGACGCCGTTGGTGTTGATCATCACATGGCGGATCGGGCGCCGCTTGACCGCATCGAGTATCTCGAAAAAGCGCGGGTGGAGCGTCGGTTCGCCGCCGGAGAGCTGGAGGAGATCGGGCTCGCCCTCGCTTTCGACGAGCGCGTCGAGCATTCCCTCGATTACGTCGAGCGGCAGATGCGCGCCATGCATGTCCTCGGCATCGGCGAAGCAGACCGGGCAGGCGAGGTTGCACGCCGAGTTGATCTCGACGATCGCGAGGCAGCTATGCTGTTCATGGTCGGGGCACAGCCCGCAATCGAACGGGCACCCTGCCTCGGTCCGCGTCTGGGCGCGCAGCGGCCGGTCGCCGGGCTTGAGCCAATCCTTTTGCGAACGCCAATAGGGCAGGTCGTCGCTGATCAGCGTCTTTTGCACCCCATGCGCGCGGCAACGCTTCAGATAATAGACGCAGTCCTGCTCGAGTATGACCTTCGCGGGAACGGGCTCCAGACAGACCTCGCACAGGCTCGTGGTCTGGCCGTGGAAGATATAGGGCGCCGCCTTTCGATCAGGGGGCGACTGCACCGGTGCGTCCGCGAGCGATCCAGAGGAGTGCATAGACGCCAAGTCCGATCATGACGAAGTGGAACAGGTTGAACGGGCCGATCAACACGGGATAGGGCTTGAGAAACTCCCACGCAAATCGCTGTACGGCGTAGACGAGGACAAGCGCGTGGAAGCCGTGCTGCGTCGCCCATGCGCGGTGCTTGTTCAGCGCGCGCCAATAGAGGCCGAGGAAGACGGCCATCGCGATCGATTCATAGAGCGCGACCGGGTGGCGCGCGATGCCGTCGCCGAAATCCACGCCCCAGGGGAGGCTGGTCGGCACGCCATAGGTCTGGTCGGCAAGGCCCGCGAACAGGCAGCCCCAGCGACCGACGACGATCCCCACCGCCAGCGGAAGGACGAACGGCCCGCCGGTCGACCCGCGCACGCCGCGCATCCACTTCCACAGCTCGACCGCGACGATCGCACCCGCCAGCGCGCCGGCGATCGAATGCGAAAGCGCGGGCCGCGCATCGCGCAGCGTGTTGAGCGAGCCGAGCAGCCATGCACCCGTCGCCGCACCTAGCGCGAGGCTGACGAAATAACTCGGCGCCGTCTGGCGGGCGAGTGCCTCCACGCTGGTCCGGCGGCGGCGATACACCCAGCGCGCGCTCACGAATGCCGCACACCACGCGGCCAGATCGCCGACATAGTGAAGCCAGGGCGCGGTCGGAAGGTGGATCACCGGACAGGGGCTAGCATGGATGCGCCGCCGTGCGGAACTGCAGTTCGGCTCCCCCGCCAGACGCGCTTTGGCGCGCCCAATCTTTTCTTCGCTTCAATTCCCGCTGATTTGGTGTCGCTGCTGGAGGGCGGGCTGCTCGCCGGGGCGACGGGAGTCGATCGGCTGGGCAGCGGGCTCCGCGTAAGGGTGGTGGCGAGCGACGACGGGCTGGTCGAGGCGTTTTCCGCCACGCCCGGCGGCGCGTTCGCGAAGCCGCCGGGCGCGCGCCGTGCCGCTAAAGCGACGTTCGTCGCGAACGCATCGGGGTTCGGCGCAAGGCCATTGCATAGTCGCGAACTGGGAATAGGATCTGGCCACTTGTGTTGGAGACTCGCAATGGCTTCCCTGGCACTGCCGACCGGCGATCCGTTTTCGATCGTGGTGACCTCCGATCGCAACGCACAGTCGCCCGTGTGGAAATCGCTGCTCAACTGGCCCCGGCTCGGCGATGCGCATATCGATTATGCTGCGGACACCCCGGCGCAGCGCAATTTGTGGGCCGCAAAGCTCGACGAGGCAGTGCGGCGCGCGGAAAAGCCGGTGCTGCTCGTGGCGAATGGCGAAAGCTGCCTCGCCGCGGTGTGGTGGGCGCGGCTGTCGCCCGCCTCCTATGTCGCGCGCGTCGCAGGCGCACTGCTGTTCGCGCCGCTGCCGCGCGAGGTGCCGGGAGTCACCGACAAATTCGCCTCGCCGCGCACGGCACTGCCCTTCCCCTCGGCGATTGTCGGGCGTGCGCAGATCCCCGAAGCGGACCATCCGCGGCTGGCCGCGCTGGCCGAGGGCTGGGGCAGCGGCTTTCTCGACGCCGGCTGGGATGCGCTGGAGGCACCCGGCGCCGGTGCCTGGCACCAGGCACAGGGCGCGCTCGCGCGACTGACCGCACGGCTGGTCGAGCGGCGGATGCGCGCTGCCGAGGCGCTGGGCGTCTTTCCCTGAGTTGAGCGCCGCGCGCGCAAATTAATAATACTATATTCCTTGCAGGCGGGCGGGCTTTTGGGGCACCGATCGATCGAGCGCCTGGAGGGAGCCGCACGCCGATGATCGATCCCAGCATGATGAGTTTCCGATCGCTGTCGGAACGCGCCCTGTCGAGCCACGATCAGGTCGCACGCGCGCTGGGCATCGAGATACTGGCGGGGAAGCACCCCGCGGGCGCCAACCTGCCGAACGAGGCGGACCTGCTCGCCCGGTTCCAGATTTCGCGCACCGTGCTGCGCGAAGTGCTCAAGACGCTGGCGGCGAAGGGCTTGCTCGCGGCGAAGGCGCGGGTGGGCACCCGCGTGACGCCAACGGTCCATTGGAATTTCTTCGACGCCGAAGTGCTGAGCTGGAAAGTCGCGATCGGGCTCGACGACGCCTTTCGCTGCGACATGGCCGAGATTCGGCGGCTGATCGAGCCGCGCGCCGCGGCGCTCGCCGCCGAACGGCGCGACGAGGCCGCGATCGCGGCGATCCGCGCCGCGCTGGATCGGATGCGGATCGTCGACCAGGATGCGATCCAGTTCGCGCGGGCCGACCTCGATTTCCACCTCGCGGTGGGCGCGGCGTCGGGCAATGCGCTGATGCGGTCGATCGCGTCGGTGATCGAGACCGCGCTCGCCGCCTCGTTCGCACCGATCGCGCCGCGCGAGCATGCCGAGTTGCACGCTCGGACGGTGGCGAAGCACGCCGCGATTCTCGACGCGATCGTCGCGGGGGATGCCGCGGGCGCGTCCACCGCGATGTGGGGCGTGATCGACAGCGCCGCGCCGCGTACCGAAGGCTCGGCGGCGCGCGCAGAGGCCGTGGCATGAGCGGGATCGATCGCCGCACGGTGCTCGGCGCAGCAGCGGCTACCGGGCTGCTTGCGAGCAGCGGCCCGATGGCACTGGCCACCGCCGATGATCCGGTCGCGCCCTTTCGCACCCCCCATAAATTCGGAAAGCTGGTGCTCGCTGCCTCGGGCGTCGCAGGCAGCTTTGACGAGAAGTCGGTCGACTGCCCCTTCGTATTCTCGGCGAACGGGCGCTTCTACCTCACTTATGTCGGGTTCGACGGCATCGGCTACCAGACCGGGATCGCCGAATCGCGCGACCTGACGACCTGGACCAACCGGCGCCTGATCCTGCAGCGCGATCCGGCCTCGCCGGTGACGCGGTACAATATCGCTATGGCATCGATCCTGCGCGAGAATGCGCTCCAGAGTCCGGCGCGGCTGATCAAGGTCGGCGGGCGCTATCTCGGCGCGTGGCATGCCTATCCCAGCGCGGGCTATGAAGAGGGACCGGCAGTGATCGGGCTCGCCTGGAGCGACGACCTGCTCCATTGGGAGCGCGGCGACCCGATCCTGTTGCCGCAGGACGGCGCCGAATGGGAGCGCGGCGGGCTGTACAAGCCCTATCTGATCCGCGTCGGCGACACCTATCATCTCTATTACAACGCCAAGACCAGCGGCACGCCGTGGCAGGAGCAGACCGGGCTCGCGACCTCGACCGACCTGCGCCGCTGGACTCGCCACCCCGCCAGCCCG
The DNA here is from genome assembly GCF_000935025.1 of Sphingomonas hengshuiensis. Taxonomy (NCBI): domain Bacteria; kingdom Pseudomonadati; phylum Pseudomonadota; class Alphaproteobacteria; order Sphingomonadales; family Sphingomonadaceae; genus Sphingomonas; species Sphingomonas hengshuiensis. The sequence goes on along the minus strand of NZ_CP010836.1, from coordinate 4,997,318 downwards.
CTGCTGCGCAACGGCCCCGCCGGCAGCTGGGACGATCGCTTCGCCAGCGACCCCGTCGTCGTCGAGCATCGCGGTCGCTGGGGAATGTTCTATTTCGGGCTGTCGACCGACAAGCGCGCCCGCGACTTGCTGGCGCTCGGCACCTCGCCGACCGAATTCGCCAAGGCACCCGAGATTCTGGTCGATGCCGGCGCGCCCGGATCGGTCGACGACACCTATGCGCACAAGCCCTCTGTGCTTTTCCACCAAGGCGATCTCTACCATTTCTACTGCGCGGTCAGCGGGAAATGGCCCAACGACGTGCGCGGGCTGGCGGTCGCCCGCTCGCGCGCCTGGTAGATCAGCCGGGGCAGCCGATCCGCGCGATCACCGGCGCCGCCGCCCCGGCCATCGCGGTATAGCCCGCGTCGTTCGGGTGGAGATGGTCGCCGATCTCGAACCCCGCGATCATCCGGTCGCGCTGCGCCGGGTCGCGCGTCACCGCCTCGAAATCGATCACCCCGTCGAACGCGCCCGCGCTGCGGATCCAGCGATTGACCGCGACGCGCTTCGCCTCGCCCGCCGCATCCTGATAGGCCGCGCCGACAAAGGGCAGCAGCGTACCGCCGAGCACCTTGATTCCGCGCGCATGGGCACGCTCGATCAGCTGGCGATAGGCGGCGATCACCTGCTCGGCGGTCACGGCCTGGGCGGGGATGGTCTTGCTCGTCCCGATATCGTTGATCCCCTCGAGCAGCACGACATGCGTGACGCCGGGCACCGCCAGCACGTCGCGGTCGAACCGCGCCAGCGCATTGGGGCCGCGCCCATTGTACAACAGCCGATTGCCGCTGATCCCGGCATTGACCACCGTCCAGCAGCGCGCATCGCGCCGCGCGGCGAGCAGCGCCCCCGCCTGTGCGGGCCAGCTTGTCCGCGCCGCATCCGAAGCGCCCGCCCCCTCGGTGATCGAATCGCCGAACGCGACCAGCACGCGCCGTGCGGGCCCCCCGGCAACCTCGATCGCCGAGGCGAGCCCGGCGCTGCGCACTTCCAGCCCCTGCCCCGGATCGCGCGCCGTGGTGTCGCCCTCGCTCAGCCGCACCTTCTGCGCATGCGCGGCGGGCGTAACCGAGTCGGGATAATGGAGCGCGAGTACCAGCCTGGTGCCCGGCGTCACCGGCAGCGCCACCGGATCGCTATAGACCGGCGCCCCCGCCGGAAGGGTGACCGACGCCGCGCCAGAAAACCGCAGCATTAGCGGCGCGCCGCCACCCTCCACTGCGACGCTGGCCGCGCCGATCCGCAGCGGCTCCGAACCCAGTTCGTTGGTCAGCCGGATGCGGATGCGCGTCCCCGGCGCCGCCACCCGGATCGTCTGGCGCACGGTCTGGTCGCGGATCGGGTCGGGATAGGCGCCCTTCGACTTGGGCTCCCATCCGATCGGCGGCGCAACCCATGCCGCCTGCCAGCGATCGGGCGCCGCCGCTCCCGCAATCGCCAGCGAGGCCGGCAGGCCGAGCAGGAGCAGGGCGGCAATTCGGCGTGCGGACATGACATTCGCCTCCCAACGGACAGCAATGAGGAATTCAGGCGCTACCGGTTCGAAATACCGGCCTGCGCCGGCGTCAGCGCGACCACCGCGACGCCATGCGCGGGCAGCACGCCGTCGCGCAGGTCGCCCGTCACCGGCACTGCCCCCGCGGGCAACGCGGGCCGAAGCGGGGTCGCGCCGTGGTTGATCAGCACCAGCGCGCGCCGGCCATTCCCCGCGCGCTCCATCACCTCCAGCGCGGGGGGGGCGTCGGGAACCACCGGCGCGACACCCGCCGCGTCGAGCAGCCGCTGTGCGAAGCCGCGCAGCATCGCCTCGTCCGGCCAGACGCCGACATAGGTGATCCGCCCCTTGCCCACCCGCCGCGTCACCGCCGCGGGCTTGCCGTCGAGCCAGCCGTTCGAGGGGCCATAGCGTTCGAGAATCTCGACATCCTTCGCCTCCGGCACGAGCGTCTCGGCCCAGATCGCAGTCTCTCCCGCGCCCAGCGACCCGGTCAGCGGCGCCGCGGCATCGAGCGCATAATATTGCTCGACCCGCGCGCCGAGCAACTCGGCGAGCGGCCCCGGCTGGCGCTGCGGCCACAACGCATTGGCGTCATCCTTCATTCCCGAACGCGGCCCGAGCACGAGATGCCCGCCACCGCGGACATAGGCGGCAAGCCGATCGGCCTGCGCCTGCGTTACGACATGCAGGCTCGGCGCGACGACCAGCGGATAGCGCGCGAGATCGGCATCGACCGGGAGGACCGCCACGCCCTGCGCGATGCTGCGCAGCGGGCGATACCAGGCCGTGAACTGCTTCACCGGATCGAAATCGCGATGGTGCCGCTGCAAATCGATCGCCCAGCGGCTGTCATAGGAGAAGAGCATCGCGATTCTACCCACGGGCGCGGTCCCGGCGAGCGCCGGCGCCGCGGCGGCAGCATCGCGGGCAACCTGCGCGATCTCGTCATAGATCGGGAAGGGCGTGCCGTCGGGGCCCAGCATCGCGCCGTGATATTGCTCCTGCCCGTTCAGCGCCGAGCGCCATTGCCAGTAGAGCACGGCATCGGCGCCGTGCCCGATCGCCTGCCACGCCATTTCGCGCGTCTGGCCGCGGTCCAGCGCGCGGTTGACCGGGACCCAGTCGACGCGCCCCGGCTGCGTCTCCATCAGCCAGAAATTACGCTGCTTATACCCGCGCACCAAATCGTGGTTGGCGCCGTTGGCCAGCCAGTCGGGGCGGCCATCGGGGATGTAATTGTCCCAGGAGGCGAGATCGAGGTCGCGGTGCATCGCATAATGATCGAACCCGGCGTTCCAGAACATCGTGTTCGTCGTCACCCATTGCCGTGGGTCCGCCACGGCGCGGATCGCGCGCGCCTGCGCCTGGACATAATCGGTCCAGGTCGCCGTCGTGAAATGCTTGAAATCGAGCAGCAGCCCCGGATTATGCTGCCCCCCGGCGCGCAGCGGCACCTGTTCGAAATTGTCGTAATGCTGGCTCCAATACTGCGTGGTCCAGCGGCGGTTGAGCGTGTCGATCGTGCCGTAGCGTTGCTTGAGGAATGCGTGCCACAGCACCTGTGCCTCCGCGTCGAACGAAGGTGGGCCGACTTCATTGTCGATCTGCCAGCCGATCACGCGCGCGTCGCGGCCATAGCGGCGTGCCATCTCGCGCGCGATCCGCGTGGCGAAGCCGCGATAGCGCGCGCTCGCGAACGAGAAATGGCGCCGGCCGCCATGTTCGGCGCGCGTGCCGTTCTCGTCGACGCGCAGGATGTCGGGGTAAAGCTGGCTCATCCAGGCCGGCGGCGCGGCGGTGGGGGTGCCCAGCACCACCTGCATCCCCGCGGCGTGCGCAGCGGCGATTGCGCGGTCGAGCCATACGAAGTCGAACGCGCCTTCGCTGGGCTCCATCCGGCTCCATGCGAACTCGGCGAGCCGCACAGTGTTGAACCCCGCCTTCTGCATCAACGCCAGGTCGGTCGCCCAGCGCGCCTCGGGCCATTGCTCGGGATACCAGGCCACGCCGATCGCGAGCGGGACCTTGGGCGCGGCCAGCGCAGCCTCCGCCGCCTCGCGCTGCGCCGCTGCAGGCGGGGCGAGCGCCAGGGCCGCCAGCGCGATCGTCGCAAAGAGACCAAAGCTTCGCTGGACCACCGCACCTCTCCGTGATTAGTAATATGATATGGGTAAAGACCGGCCTCGCTCATGGCAAGCCGGAAGCAAGGAGCGAGCGGATTTGAGCGGCATCAGGCACTCCGGTATCGGGCGACGCGAGTTGATGGCGGGCGGCGGCGCCCTGGCGCTGTCCGCGGCGCTCCCGGTCGAGGTGCGCGCAGGCGGCGCCGCGTCCCCCACGCTCGACAGCGCGGTCCCCGAGCTTGCCGAGCGCTGGCGCAACCCGCCGCACGCGGCAAAGCTCGCGGCCTATTGGTATTGGATGGGCGGTGCGGTGACCAAGGTGGGGATCACCGCCGACCTGACCGCGATGCGCGACGGCGGCATCGGGCGCGCGACGATGTTCAGCATCGGCAAGAGCGGCAAGACTCCGCAGGTGTCGCCCCCCGCCGACGCGCTCACGCCAATCTGGTGGGACATGGTCGAACACGCCGCGACCGAGGCGGATCGGCTCGGCGTCGAGCTGGCGATGAACATGTGCGACGGCTGGGCGACCGCCAGCGGGCCGTGGATCACCCCCGAATTGTCGATGCAGCATCTCGTCTGGGGCGAGGTCCGCGTCGATGGCGGACGCAGCATCGACGTGGCGCTTCCCACCGGCGAGGTCCGGCTTGGCTATCATCGCGACGTCGCGGTGGTCGCAGTGCCCATCGCCCCCGAATGGGAAGCGAGCAGCGCGGGCGGCGCGGCGACGATCGTCAGCGACCTGCCGCTGGCCAATCCCGCCGCACTCGCCGATCCCGCCAATGAAGCGGTGCTGATCGACACCGGACAGGGCGGGTCGATCGACTATCGCTTCGCCCGCCCGTTCACGCTGCGCTCGGTCACGGTCCGCACCCCTGCGGCAAAGACCGGCTTTGCAACCGGCGTGCTGCGCGCCGCGAACAGCCTGTGGATCGAGGCGAGCGACGATGACAGCACATGGCGCCCGGTCGGACGGCTCGATTATCCGGGGCATGGCTGGCAGACCGACCTGACCACACTGACCCACGCCGTACCGGAGACCACTGCCCGCGCCTTCCGCTTCGTTCACCGGCCCGAGGGGCCGTTCGACTATGACGAGAACCAGGATTTCGGCCAGGAAACCGCGCTGCGGCTGACCGGGCTACATTTGTCGTCGATGCCCATGATCCACCATCTCCCGATCAAGTCGGGCGCCGCCTGGGGCCGCAGCCGCCGGATCGACGATGCGGTGCTGCCCCCCGCGTCCTGCGTCCCGCGCGCTGCCTTGGTCGACCTGACGCACGCCATGGATGCCGATGGTCGCCTGCGCTGGCGCGCGCCGCCGGGGCGCTGGCGCATCCTGCGGTTCGGCTGCACCACCACCGGCAAGAAGAACGCCGCCGCCGGGCTGGGCGAGGGGCTCGAATGCGATCGCTTCAATCCCGAGGCCGCCCGGCTCCAGTTCGAAAGCTGGTTCGGCCGCGCGCTCGACCGGCTGGGCCCCGTGGGCCGGCGCGTGCTGAAGACCGTGCATGTCGACAGCTGGGAAGCGCATACCCAGAATTGGTCGCCTGCCTTCCCTGCCGATTTCGCGCGGATGCGCGGCTATGCCCTGCTGCCCTGGCTGGCGACGATGGCCGGGGTCCCGGTCGAGTCGATGGAGGCGAGCGAAGGCTTCCTGTTCGATCTGCGCCGCACGATCGCGGAGCTGGCGCGCGACAATTTCTACGCCCCCGTCGCCGAGATGGCGCATGCCCGCGGCTGCCGGTTCAGCGGCGAGCCGCAAAGCCCCACCTTCCTCGCCGACGGGCTCGATTATGCGCGCCATGTCGACGAGCCGATGGGTGAATTCTGGGTCGATACCCCGCGCAACGACAAGCCGAACGACATTAAGGACGCGGTCTCCGGCGCGCGCATCTATGGCAACAAGATCGTCGGCGCCGAATCCTTCACCCAGGGGCTGATGACCTGGCGCGAGCATCCCTATCTGTTCAAGCGGATCGGCGACCATGTTTTCTGCGAGGGGATCAACCACCTCCACCTCCATGTCTGGGCGCAGCAACCCTGGCCCGATCGCGCGCCGGGAATGACGCTCAACGGCATCGGCTCGCATTTTGCTGCGCAGCAAAGCTGGTGGAAACCGGCCCAGGGCTGGCGCGATTATGTCGTCCGCGCCCAGGCGCTGCTCCAGGCCGGGAGCGCCGTCGCCGACATCGCCTATTTCATCGGCGAGGACATTCCGACGCGCGCGCTGATGCCGCGGGCGCTGGTGCCCGCGCTGCCCGCGGGCTTCGCCTATGATTCGATCAACCGCGACGCGCTGCTCCGCCTCGCCACGGTGCGCGACGGGCGCATCACGCTTCCGGGCGGCGCATCGTACCGCGTGCTGGTGCTGCCCCCCGGCGGCCGGATGACGCTGCCGCTCGCCGAACGGATTGCGCAGCTCGTCGCCGACGGCGCCACCGTGATCGGCCCGCGCCCCACCCGGCTTCCCGGGCTCGAGAGCGGCAGCGCGGGCGCCGCGCGGCTGGCGGCGATCGTCGCCGATCTGTGGGGCAGCGGACGGATCGCGGAAACCGCCGACCTCGCCGCATTGCTCGGCACGCCCGCATTCGTCGCGGAGGGCGTCGATCGCATCGAATGGACCCATCGTCGCGGCCCCGGCTGGGCGATGTTCTTCCTGTTCAACCCCTCCGACCATGCGGTGCGCTTCGTAGGCCAATTCCGCAGCACCGGCGCGGCGCCCGAGCTCTGGGACGCCGATCGCGGTACGATTGAGGCGGCGGGCGCATGGCGCGAAGAGGGCGGCGCGACGCAAGTGCCCGTCGCGCTCGATCCTGGCGGATCGGCGTTCCTGCTGTTCGCGGGGACCTATCCAGGGCGCCCGGTCGCCGATCTCGCCACGCCCGCCGCGCGCTTCCGCCGCACCGGGCGCGGGATCGATCGGATCGCCGACACCGGCAGCCCGATCGCCGTGCCCGGCCCCTGGACGCTGCGCTTCGCCGAGCGGCTGCCGCAACCCCGCACGGTGCGGCTCGATCGCCTGCGGTCCTGGACCGAGCTGGAGCCGCCCGAACTGCGCTTCTATTCGGGCGTCGCGACCTATGCGACCACGCTCCACCTGCCCCCCGCCCGCGCCGACCGCGAGCTGGTGCTCGATCTGGGCGCGGTGGCCAATCTGGCAACGGTGCGGATCGACGGGCGCCAGATCGGCTATGCGTGGCGCCCGCCCTTCCAACTCGTGCTGCCCGCCGGGCTGGGCGGACGCGTGACGATCGAGATCGATGTCGCCAACACCTGGCGCAACCGGCTGATCGGCGACCATGGCAAGCCCGAGGACGCGCGCGTCAGCCATGTCGTCCCGATGCTGCGCAAGGGCCAGCCCTGGCTGCCCGGCGGCGAGGGCGCGACGCTCGATCCCGCTGGGCTGCTCGGCCCGGTGCGGGTCCTCACCCGCACCGTGACCCGCGTCAGCGGGCGCTGACCGCCCGTCCGCCGGGGGCGAAGCGGATGCGGAGCGCATAGGGCATGCGCTCCGCGTCGTTTGCGGCCGGAAGCGTTATCGCCAGCCCCTTGGCGGTCTGCTGCCACGCGACGGCGCTTCCGCCCAGCACTTCGATCGAGGCGATCGGGCGCTCCAGATAGGGGGTGCCGGCGTACAGCGTCTTGATCAGCACGCGCCCATCCGCCGGGCGATCGAGCCCCATCGCGTACAGCGTCTCGCCGCGCGTCGTGAAGCGGATGTCGGACGACGTGAACGTCTTGTTCGCGCTTTCCGACTTCTCGCCGGTGGCGGCAAAGGTCGTGCCTTCGCCATAATATTTCCATGGCCGCGTATCGTAAATCGCCTCGCCGTTCACCGCCAGCCACGCGCCGATTCCGCGCAGCACGCTCGCCGCCTCTTCCGGAATCGTGCCATCGGCGCGCGGGCCGACATTGAGCAGCAGATTGCCGTTCTTCGACACGATGTCGATCAGGTCGCCGACCAGCGACTTGGCGGTGCGATAGCGGTCGTTCTGGGCATAGCCCCAGCTGCCGATGCTGACCGAGGTATCGGTCTGCCACGGCAGCAGCCGCATCGAATCGAGCTTGCCGCGCTCGATGTCGAGCAACGCGGCGTTGGCGGGGAAATGCTCGCCCTTGTACGTGATCGCCGGCCCCTGCCCGCGTGCCTTGGCCTCGTTGTAATAATAGGCGGTGAGCTTGCGCAGATAGGGGTCGAAGCGCGGCGCCATCGTCCACCAGTCGAGATAGATCAGCTCGGGATGATATTTGTCGACCAGCTCGGTCGATCGCGCCAGCCAGTCGCGCAGAAAGGCGTCGTCGGGCGGCTGCCAATTCTCCAGATGGCTCGGATGCGGTTCGCTGTCGGGGCTGTCGGCGGGCAGCGTGCGCGGCGCGGCGGGGCCATAGAGCCCGGCATAGCGCGGATCGTTGACGTCGCTGTCATAGCCGCGACCGGCATTATACCACCAATAATGTTCGGCGCGGTGCGACGACAGCCCGAAATGCAGCCCCGCCGCGCGCGTCGCCTGGGCCAGCTCGCCGGTCACGTCACGCTTCGGCCCCATCGCGACCGCGTTCCAGTCGGTCATGCCGCTGGCGTACATCGCAAAGCCGTCGCAGTGCTCGGCGACCGGGATCACATAGCGCGCGCCTGCCTGTTTGAAGAGCGCGATCCACCCCGCGGGATCGAACCGCTCCGCCTTGAACTGCGGAATGAAATCCTTGTAGCCAAAGCGCGACTGCGGCCCGTACACATTCTGGTGATAGGTGAAGGCCGTGTTCCCCGGCACATACATGTTGCGCGAATACCATTCGTTCGCGAACCCCGGCACCGCATAGGGGCCCCAATGGATGAAGATGCCGAACTTGGCGTCGCGAAACCATTCAGGCGCGCGGAACCCGCCCAGCGACTCCCAGTCGGGCTTCAACGTACCACGCTTCAGCTTGGCCTCGACTGCGGCGACCTGCCGGTCGACGGCTTCGGTCTTGTAGGTCTGCGCCGATGCCGCTTGAACGGCGAGCAGCGACGCTGCGGTGACGAGCGACAGGCGCATCCAGGGGCGCATCGGCATATCCTTCTCCAATTACAGGGTTCAGCGGCGCCGCGTGCCGAGCACCGCGACGCCATAGGCGCCCAGCGCGACCTCGCTTACGGTCCCGCCCTTCAGCACGTCGCGCAGCGGCGTCGGCAGCGCGATGGTGCGCGGGGTCTTGCCGTGGTTGACCAGGATCGTGATCTCGCGATCCTTGCCGGTGCGGGTCATCCGCTCGACGCCTTCGGGCAGCCGATCGAGCATCGCGACGCCCGCCGCCTGCATCTGTCCCTCGACGAAGCGGCGCATCGCCACCTCGTCGAGCATCGTGCCGAGATAAGTGATCCGCCCCTCGCCCACCGCGCGGGTGATCGCGGCGGGCTCGCCGTCGAGCCAGCCATTGGCGGCGCCATAGCGCATCAGCACCTGCGTATCGGGCGCCTTGACCGACAACTGCTCGGCCCAGATCCGCGCAGTCGCGCCGCCCGCCGCGTCGGTCACCGGCACCTGTTCGTCCAGCGCATAGAATTGCTCGACGCGCCCGCCCAGCAGCTCGGCCAGCGGCCCCGGCTGGCGCTGCACGGTCAGCCGGTTATACGCGTCCTTCATCCCCGATCGCGGACCGAGGACCAGGTGCCCGCCGCCGCGCACCCAGGCGCTGAGCCGCGTCGCCATCGCCTCGGTGATGAGGTTCAGGCTCGGCGCAAAGGCGATGCGATACCCATCCAGCGGCCCCGCCGCCTCGACGATGTCGACCGCGCCCAGCCGGTCCTTGAGCGGGCGATAATAATCGAGCAGCAGCTTAATCTGGTCGTAATCGCGATGGTGCAGCTGGAAATCGATCGCCCAGCGGCTGTCATAATCCTGGAGGATCGCGACCTGCGACACCGGCTGGGTGCCCGCGACATCCGGCGATGCCTTGGCGAAATCGCGCCCCAGTTCGGCGGCCTCGGCGTAAAAGGGCAAGGGCGCGCCGTCGGGACCGAGCAGAGATCCGTGATATTGCTCCTGCCCGTTGAGCGCCGGTCGCCATTGCCACCACAGCACGGCGTCGGCGCCGTGCCCGACCATGTGCCACGCCATCGCGCGGGTCTCGCCGCGATCGAGGATGTTCGACACGCCCGCCCAGTTCACGAACCCCGGCTGCGCCTCCATCACCCAGAAATTGCGCCGCTTCCATCCGCGGGCCAGGTCATGGGTGGCACCGTTGCGATAGGGCTCGAGATGGCCGGTGCCGACATAATTGTCCCACGACGCCATATCGAGGTCGCGGTTGATGGCGTAGCGATCGAACCGGTTCGCCCAGCCCAGCCCGCCCAGATTGGTGGTGACGAACTGCCCGTTTCGCGCCCGCGCGCGGATCGCGTCGAGCTGGTTCTTCTGGAAATCGACCCAGGTCGCAGTGATGAAGCGCTTCAGCTCGAGCATCCAGCCGGGATTGCCCGGCCGGTCGTTGAACGGCACCTGCGTCCAGTCGCTATAGGTCTGCGACCAATATTGCGTCGTCCATGCGGCGTTGAGCGCGTCCAGCGTCCCGAACCGCGCCTTCAGCCACGCGCCCCATGCCGCGCGCGCTGCCGGATCATAGGATTCGTCGGTATATTCATTGTCGATCTGCCACCCGATCACATCGGGATCGCGCCCAAAGCGCTCCGCCATCGCCGCAACGATCTTGCGCGAGAATTCGCGGTAGCGCGGGCTGGCGATCGAGAATTGGCGCCGCCCGCCATGGCCCAGCTGCACCCCCGCACCGTCGATCCGCAGCGTGTCGGGATAGCGCGTGGTCAGCCAGGCGGGGGGCGTGTTGGTCGGCGTACACAACACCACCTTCAACCCGTGCTTGCGCGCCAGCGCCACGGCCCGCGCCAGCCAGTCGAGGTCGATGCGCCCCTCCTCGGGCTCCATCCGTGCCCAGGCGAATTCGCCGATCCGCACGACATTGGCGCCGTGGCGCTTCATCAGGATCAGGTCCTGTTCCCACGCCTCCTCGGGCCATTGCTCGGGATACCAGGCCGAACCCAGCCATAGCCGCTCGGACTGGACCGTGGGCGCAGAACGCGCCTGGTGCGGCGCCGCGGTCGCGGGAGTCACGGCGGCGGCCAGTGCGATCGCGATCGCGAAGAGACCGCGCCTCATGCGGTCCATCCGCCGTCGATCACATGGATCTGCCCCGTCGTATATCCGGCGCCCGCCAGATAGACGGCCAGGTCGGCAATCTCCTCGGGCGATCCGAACCGCCCGATCGGCTGGCGCGCGACGAATGCTGCCCGCGTTTCCTCCAGCGTCCCCGCCTTGGCGATGCGCTGGTTGAGCGAGGGGGTGTCGACGGTGCCGGGGCAGATCGCGTTGCAGCGGATATTGTGCGCAACATAATCCGCAGCAACGGACTTGGTCAGCCCGACCACCGCCGCCTTGGTCACCGAATAGGCGCAGCGATTGGGCACGCCCTTCACGCTCGACGCCACCGACGCCATGTTGACGATCGCGCCGTCGCGCTTACGGATCATGTACGGCAATGCCGCGCGAATCGTGCGGACCATCGCCTTGACGTTGAGGTCGAACGCGAAATCGAGGTCGTTGTCGGTCATCTCGGCAACCGCGCCGTCATGGACCACCCCGGCGCAGTTGAAGAGGATGTCGACGCCCTCGATCGCGTCGAACAGCCGGTCGACCGCGACATCGTCGAGCACGTTGAGCCGCTCGGTCCGGATACGGGGGAGCCCCGCGAGGTCCTCCAGCCGGGCCTCGTCGATGTCGGTTGCAACGACGTCGGCGCCCGCCGCTGCGAACGCCAGCGCGGAGGCGCGGCCGATACCCTGGGCCGCGGCGGTGACCAGCACCGTGCGACCGTTCAATTGCGTCATCTATTCGCTCCCAGCGACCGGCATTCCGGCCAGGTCCATCGATTGGTAACAGGCCTCGACCAGCGCCATCGTGCGCCAGGCATCGTCGACATGCGTTTCCAGCACGGCATCCTCGCCCGCGGCGAAGCGCTGGAGATTGGCCATCGGGCCGACAAAGGCGTCGGGAAACCATCCGCCCGCCAGCGGCAGCTGCGCCCAGTCGCCGCCGCGCCGCGCCAGCCACAATTCGTCGGGCTCGCCGGTCGGATAGTCGAGCAACACGCCCAGCTTGACCATCGCCGCGCCGTCGCTCCCCTCGACGCGAAAGCTGGCGTCCTGAAAGCGGCGCCCGAAATCATGATGGTGGTTGATCGACAGCGTGACGCGCAGCATGTCGCCATAATCGAGGATCGCGCTGGTCCGGGTCGGCGCAAGCGCGCTCGACGGATGGCCATAGGAGCGCGCGAACACCGCCGCCGGGCTTCCGGCGAGCGCCCGGATCGCGTCGAGATAATGGATCGAGTGGCTGAGGATCTCGACCCGCGCATCGGCGCGTAGATGCGGGAACAAATGCCATGGCGTGACGAGGTTCAGATGCACTTCGATCTCGGTCAGCGTCCCGAAATGCCCACGCGCCAGCGCGTCGCGCAGCGCGAGCATCATCGGCGCGAACCGCAACTGGAAATTCACCGCAACGGTCAGCCCGCGCGCATGCGCCAGGTCGCGCAGCGCCGTCGCCATCGCCAGGTCGCGCCCGAACGGCTTCTGGATCAGCGCCACTGCGCCGCGCGGCAATGCGCCCAGCAGCTCGGCATGCGCTGTCGGCGGCGCGGCGATGTCGAACACCGCGTCACACGCCACGGCCTCCTCGACCGATCCGAACACCCGCGCAATGCCCCATTCCGCCGCCAGCGCCTCGGCGCGGGCGACGTCGCGGTCGTACAGCCCGGCGACCTCGAACCCTGCGCTGCGATAGGCGGGAAGATGCGCGTCGCGAACGATCCCGCCGGTGCCCAATATCACGATCGGGCGCGGCGCCGCGGGCATCGCCCAGCGCTGGCGGAGCGGCGTCTCGCTCACCCTGCCAGCGCCTCGGCCCGCGCCTGCGCCTCGGCGAGCAGATCGCGTGTCGGGCGGTCGCTGCCGATCGCCGCGCCGATCATGTCGTCGACGATCGCGCTGATCGCGACAATGTCCGGGCGCACCGGGATATGCCGGGCATGCGCGTGCAGCCAGTCGAGCCGGTGCGCATAGGGCACGCGCGCGTTCACGTCCGGATCGGCCCAGGTCGAACGCCGCACGCCGATCGCGCCTTCGTCGGTGGTGATCCGGTCCATCGCCGCGGTCGCGCAGTGGCGCAGGAAATCCCACGCCATCGGCTTGTTCGCGCTCCCCGCGCCGATCGCCAGCACCCAGAACACGTTGAGCGAGACGCTCTCGCCGCCCGCTCCCTTGGGCAGCGGCGCGACATCGATCCGCCCGCGCACCGGGCTGTCCGCCGCCTCGCCCAGCGCCGCGAATCCGAACCAGTTCGCCATCATCGCCACGCGCCCCTCGCAGAAGCGCAGCCCCGCCGCGACGCTGTCCAGATCGGCGCAATCGACGGGCACCGCGCCGCGATCGCGCGCCAGCGTGCGGAGAAAATCCAGCGCCGCCTCCGCCTCGGCCCCGACAAAGCACGGACGCCCAGCCGCATCGAACGGCGCCCCGCCGCGCGACCAGATGTGGATGCAGAAATCGTAGAAACCGTTATGCCCGTCGGGAAACAGCGCAAGCACGGTGCCGCTGACGCCGTTCGCCGGATCGTCCAGCGCCCGCGCGGCGTCATGGAACGCCTCCCAGCTCTGCGGCACGTCGAGCCCCGCCTGTTCGAGCAGGTCCCGGCGGTAGATCAGGCATTCGGGCCCGTCATGGTACGGCATCCCCCAAAACCCGCCGGAGAAGCGCTGCAACCCCGTAAGCGACGGGCTCCACGCCTCCGGAAAATCAGCGATCGGCGCCTTTTCCAGCCACGGCGCCAGATCCTCGATCAGCCCGCCCGCCTGCGCCTCGGCCAGCCAGTCGGTGTTGAGGAACGCGATGTCGAAGCTGCCATCGCCAAGCCCTCGCTCGGTGAACAGCGTGGCATGCAGCGCGTTCAGCTCCATCGGCACGATGTCGATCGCGGCATCCACGCCCGCCACCGCGGCAAAGTCCGCGAACTGGCGCGCGATCGCCCGCTCGAACGGATCGAAGCGGCGGACCGCGATGCGAAGCCGCTTCTCCGTCATCCGACCGCGACTGCCCCGATGCCGGCATCGTGCGAGATCGTCGCCGCGCAGTGGAGCAGCGCCCCGCGCACGCGGTCCAGCCCGTCCTCGCCCCCCGCCTCGACCAGCCGCGCCACGGTCAGCGCCGCGGTGATCGACGTGCTCGGTCGGCCCACCAGCACGCCGATATCGGCGCTGCCCGCAAACCGCTCGCCCAGCGACTGGTCCAGCCCCGCCGCGCGGATCGCCTCCAGCCGCGCGTCGAACGCGCTCTTGTCGGCCGCCGCCATCGCCTTCCACTCGCGCTGGCGGCCCAGTATCTCGGCGCGCTGCTCGCGATCCAGCGCGGCGAGCAGCACGCGTCCCGACGTCGTGCGCATCGGCGAATGGCGCGATCCCACTTCGATCGACAGGCGGAACGGCTCGGGGCTCTCCTCCTGCGCCAGCACCACCAGCTCGCCGCGATGCAGGACGCTCAGGTGGCAGGATTCGCGGATATCGTCGGCCAGCGCGCGCATCAATGGCCGCGCCGCGCGCAGCAGCGCCTCGTGCGGGCTGTGCGTCCGCGACAATTCGAACAGCCGCAGCGTAAGCGAATAGCCCCCCGCCGCGGGATCGCGGTGGAGATAGCCGCGCCCTTCGAGGCAGGCGAGCATCCGGAACAGCTCGCCCGGCTGGCGGCGCAATGCGCGCGCGAGCTGCGCCTGCGTCATCGGCACGGCCTGCTCGGACAGATATTCTAGGATATCGAGCCCCTTTTCGAGCGCGGGAACCGAATATTTGAGCCGCTTTTCCTCGGCTGCGGGGGCAGTTTCGGGGTTCATCCAATGAGTCTCCGGGGCGCGCGGACGACGTGCCCGGCGCGCAATGGCGCAGACACTAGGAGCCATCGGAGCCAAGTCCAGCCGAGTGGGGGTGCGCCGGGCGCCGCGCTGCGCCGACACGCCGCGCAGGGGCCTGCCGATCGCATCCGCGTGACTCGGGCCGAGCGCCGCCGCCATTCTCTCCTCACTTCGTTCATATTGTTTATGGACACACGCTAAGTTTGCAAATGAACGCTGTCAAACCTATTTTCGCGCGGCGCTCGCCCCCGTCGACCTGAAAAAAATGGCCCGGACGCTGGGGTCCGGGCCGGAGAGGGTGCCTTGGGAGGGCGCGCGCCGCGCGGGGAGCCCCGCGCGAGGGAAAGCTCAGAATTTGAAGCGGAAGCCGGCCATGAACTGGCGATCGTCGATCGTCTGGTCGTTGAACCGGGTCTCGAAGGTGTAATAGCTCGCGCGCCGCGTGCGTAGCAGGTTGCTGCCCTCCAGCGTGAGCGTGAAGGCGGGCGAAACGTCGTAATTGATCGACGCGTCGAGCCAGCCATAGCCCTTGCGATAGATCGGGCCCGGCGGGATCGCCGTGGCGCCGGCGACGGTCGCCCCGGCGAAGATGCCCTCGAGGAACTTCGACCGCCAATTATACGCCACGCGCGCCGACAACCCGTATTTCTCGTACAGTGCCGACACATTGTAGCTGTGCTTGGACAGGCTGGTCAGCGGCGTCGGGTCGCCGTTCAGCAGCGTCGGCGTCTCCGAATCGACGAAGGTGTAGTTCGCCTGCGCGCCGAACCCGCTCAACGCACCGGGCAGGAAGTCGAAGAACGTCTGCCCGCCCACTTCGAAGCCGCGGACAAAGCCCTTGCCGCTATTTACCGGGCGGGTGATGTTGTACAGGATTCCGCCGATATCGACATTGGTCTCGACGCTGGTCGAGGTGAAGGCGTTCACCCATTTGTAGAATCCGGCGATCGACACCGATCCCGTGCGCGAGAAATAATATTCGAGCGAGGCGTCGACCTGGTCGGCGGTGAACGGCGTCAGGAACGGATTGCCGCCCGATCCGGCGCCCTGTGCCGGCACCAGGGTCAGCGACGGGGTCAGCGACGAGAAGCCCGGCCGCGTCAGCACACGCGACGCACCCAGCCGAAGCTGGAGTTCGTCGGTGAAACGCGCGCGCAGGTTGAAGCTGGGCAGCCAGTCGGTGCGCTTCGGCGTCTCGTTGATCGGCGAGAACCCGGTCTGGCGACGGCTGACCGCGCCGGTAACGGGATCGGTCACCGTTTCGAAGGTCGGGGTATTGCCGGTCAGCGTGCCCCGGAAATTGACCATGCGCAGCCCGACATTGCCGTCGATCGGCACGCCGCCGATCTCGAACCGGTATTTGGCCATCGCATAGGCCGCGAGCGTCTTTTCGGTGATGTCGAAAATGCCCAGCGGCGTGATCGCAGGCAGCGCAGTGATGCCGAGCGAGGTGCGGATCGTATCGAAATTGGTGCGCAGCGCATCCGGATTGGCGACCAGGAAATTCTGCGGGAACGACACGCCGTCGGCGCCCGACTGGAAGAAGTCGTTTACAGGATTCCGCACGATGAAGTCGGCGACATTGGCCGAGCTGTTGCGCACCGGCGACTGGAAGAAGCGCGTCGGATAGAAGATCGCCGAGCGATCGGCATAGCGCACGCCGCCCGCGATCTGCGACAAAAAGCCCTCGGGAAGGTCGTAGGTCAGGTCCAGCCGCCCGGCATATTGCTTGCCATAGGACTGGTTCACATTCTGGGTGAGCGACCCGGCGGTGAAATTCGCCAGGTTGGTCAGGTCGATCCCCTCCAGGCTGTACGACGGGACTTCGGTGGTCAGGTTCTGGTTATAGCGCGGCGCGACGCCGAGGAGGTCGAGCTCGCGATAATCGAGCTCCGAATAGGATTTGTCATAGCTCAGGTCGAACGACGCCTTGAGCCCGCCGTCATTGTGCCATTCGCCGCCGAACGCATAGGTCTGGTTCTCGTCGAGCAGGTCGCGCGAGACGCCGAGCAGCGTGAAGGGCTGGTTGAGATACGATCCGGTGGCTAGGTCGTTGGTGCCGGCAAAGGTCGTGAAGCTCCCCGCGACGGGCACGCGCTGCGTCGGCTGCGCGGCGTTGCGGTTCGACTGGATCAACAGGCCATTCTGGTCCTGCTCGGTGCGGAACCGCGAATATTGCCCTTCAAGGTACAGCATCAGATTGGCCGAAGGCTGCCATTGCAGCGCGCCGTTCAGCCCGACGCGGCGGCGCTGGCCCAGCACCTGCACCTGATAGCTGCCATTGGGCGAGTTGACCGTCTGCCCGGCGATCAGGTCGGTGCGCGGCGCCGGCGCGCCGGTGATGTTGTAATCCTGGCGATACGAACGCTGTTGATAGGCACCCGCGACCATCAGGCCGATTTCGCCGATCGGCGTGTCCCAGCGATCGCTCATCAGCATCGAGACCATCGGGTCCCATTTCTTGGCAAGGTCGGCATAGCGCGCGCGGGCGCTTCCGGTGACGATCGAATCGTCGAAATCGAACGGGCGCCGCGTGCGGATGTCGATCGTGCCGCCGATCCCGCCCTCGACCAGGTTCGCGGTCGGCGCCTTGTACACGTCGAGCCGCGACAGCAGCTCGGCGGGCAGGTTCTGGAGGTTGAAATTGCGGTCGACCCCGGTGAACGCATCGCGCCCGTTGATCGTGGTCTCGACTCCCGAAAGCCCGCGGATCTGGACGCGCCCGGCGCCTTCGCCGACGTCGCGCTGCACCTGGATGCCGGTGATGCGCTGGAGCGCTTCGGAAACATTGACGTCGGGGAGCTTGCCGATGTCCTCGGCGACGATCGAATCGACCACCGTGTCGGCGTTACGCTTGAGCGACTGGGCGGAGGAGAGGCTGGCGCGGATGCCGGTGACGACGATTTCCTGCTCGGCGGCCTGCGATCCGTCCGTGACTGGGTCGACTGCGGCGGCGTCCTGGGCCTGTGCCAGGCCCGGCGCCGCAAGCGCCAGCGCCAGAGTCCATGCGCTAGCGCGCAATAGCGTTTCCGCCTTCATGCCTCTCTCTCCCGTTAATATGTGTAGTATTACTTTATATGCGAACGACTCATATGCGTTTTGCCGCGCTTGGCAAGATGGAAAGTTCGGCCCCCGCTACGCCCCGTCTACAGCCCGAATTCGCGCCGGATCGCCGCGGTGTCCGCGCCCGGTGCAGGCGCTGCGGCGACGGTGCTGCTCCGCGCGCCGTCGATGCGCAGCGGGCTGCGCGTCGTGGTCAGCCCGACGCCGTCGCGCTCGACGCGCTGGAGCATGTCGAGCCGCTGGAACGCCTCGGCGGCCAGCAGCCCCTCCCAATCGAGCACCGGCGCGCACCACACGTCCTCGACGCGCAACATCTCCAGCCACTGCGCGGTCGGACGCTCGACGAGCCGCGCTGCGATCATCCGCTTGATCGCGTCGCGCTCGGTGAAGCCCTCGGCGAACTGGCCCAGCGCGGGCAGCTCCAGCAGCCGCGCCAGCGTCGCGAGCGGCGTCATCGCGATCGCGATATGGCCGTCCGCGGTCGCGTACACGCCATAGGGCGCGGCGAGATAGGCATGGGCATTGTTGAACGCCGCGCGCTGCGGCGGGCGCAGCGCGTCGTTCAAATGCGTGGTGAGCACTTCGAACTGGAAATCGACGATTGCCTCCAACAGGCTCGTCTCGACCGTCGCGCCCCCGCCGGTGATCCCCCGCCGCACCAGCGCCGCCAATATCCCCTGCGTCAGCACATGTCCCGCCAGCATGTCCGCGATCGACAGCCCGAACGGCACCGGCCCGTCGCCTGCCGACCCGTTGAGCCACATCACGCCGGACACCGCCTGCGCCAGCAGGTCCTGTCCGGGCAGATGCGCCCAGGGCCCATCGGCGCCATAGCCCGAAATGGTTGCGTGGATCAGCCGCGGGTGCGCCGCGCGCATCGCCGCCGCGCCGATCCCCAGTCGATCGGCGACACCGGGGCGGAAATTCTGGATCACGACATCGGCCTGCGCGGCCAGGCGGTGGACCGCAGCCAGGTCGGCGGGGTCCTTCAGATCGGCGGCAAAGCTCTGCTTGTTGCGGTTGATCGCGTGGAACAGCGTCGAATCGCCGCCGACGCGGGTGTCGCTCAGGTACAGCGTGCGCCCGATATCGCCCGATCCGGGGCGCTCGATCTTGATCACCCGCGCGCCAAGGTCGCCCAGCTTGAGCGCCGCGGACGGCCCCGCCAGGAACTGCGCCATGTCGAGGACCAACAGCCCCTCCAGCGGTCGCGGCCCGCTCATCGCCCCGCGCTCCGCCCGCCGACGGTGTAGATCGCCGCGGCGACGATCACCACCAGCCCCTCGATCAGCCCCTGATAATTGGCGCCGAGATTGAGGATGTTGAACCCGTTGGTCAGCGTGAACAGGATCAGCGCGCCGACCACGGTCTTCACCACGCTGCCCGCGCCGCCGAACAGCGAGGTGCCGCCCAGGATCGCCGCGGCGATCACGGTCAGCTCGCTGCCCTGGAGCGCAGTCGGGTTGATCGCGCCCAGCCGGCTGGCGAACAACACGCCGGCAAACCCCGCTGCCACGCCCGACACGACGAACGCGCCGATCTTGTACGCAGTCACGTCGATGCCCGACAGCCGCGCCGCCTCGGCATTGCCGCCGACGGCGTAGAGCCGCCTTCCGGTGACGGTGAAGCGCAGCACGAACGCAGCCGCCGCCGTGATCGCGGCAAGGTACAGCACCGGATTGGGCAGCAGCAGCCCCGGCCCGGCGGCCAGCGCCAGCGCCGCGATCGCCACGCCGCCGATCGCCACGCCCGGGCGCACCGGGCGCCCCCCGGCGCGGGCGCGCCGGATCTGCCACGCGCCGAGCGCCACCAGCGCCACAGCCAGCCCCAGCATCGGCCAGAACGCCGCCACCCGCCCGCTCTCGAAGGCTAGCAGCTGGGCAAGCACCTGCGGGTCCTCGACCATCAGCGACCGCCCGTCGGTGAGCGCGAGGACGAGCCCGCGCACCGCCGTCAGCGACCCGAGCGTTACAATAAATGCGTTTATTCCCAACAGGTTGACGATCGCGCCATTGATCAGCCCGATCGCCGCGCCGGTCACCAGCGCCGCAATCGCGGCCAGCGGAAACCCGATCGACGGCGCCAGCCCGATCAGCACCGCCGCCGCCAGCGCCGCCACCGACGCCACCGAAAGGTCGAACGCGCCGGTGATCAGCACGATCGTCATCGCCACGCCCATGATCCCGACCAGCGACGCCTGGTAGGCGATGTTCGTCATGTTCCCCGCGGACAGATAGGGCGGCAACCCGCGCGCGGCGGCGAACCCCGCCAGCCCCGCCATCAGCAGCGCGAGCGCGTAATAGACGCCGGCCTCGCGCAGGCTCAGCGAGTTCCGCCAAAGCGGGCGTGCGGTCATGCGGCGATTTCCCCGTTGTCGCTGGCAAGCGAACCGCCGGCCAGCAGGATGAGTGCGTCCTCGTCGAGGTCGCCGGCCGCGCGATCCGCGACGATGCGGCGATCGCGCAGCACCAGCACGCGATCGGCCAGCGCAAGAAGCTCGGCGAAGTCCGACGAGACGAGCAGGATCGGCAACCCGTCATCGGCGAGTCTGCGGATCAGCCGCATGATCTCGGTCCGTGCGCCGATGTCGATCCCCGCGCTGGGCTCGTCGAGCAGCAGCAGCCGCGTCTCGGGTCGGAGCCAGCGCCCGATCGTCACCTTCTGCGCATTGCCCCCGGACAATTCGGTAACCGGCGCATCAATGCTCGCCGTCTTGATCGAAAGCTGCCGGACCGCGTGCTCGGCGGCGTCGCGCTCGGCATCCTCGTCGAGCAGCCAGCCCGATGCCCCCGCATGCGGCAGGCTGAGATTGCGCCACAGGTCGAAGCCGGGAACCAGCCCCTGCGCCACGCGGTCCTCGGCGACCAGCGCCATCCCCGCCGCCACCGCTTCCCCGGCGCTTCGCCCGACCGGCGCGCCGTCCAGCACGACGGTGCCCCGCGCATGCGAATCCGATCCGAAGATCGCGTGGAGCAATTCGCTCCGCCCCGACCCAAGCAGCCCCGCGACCCCGACGATCTCGCCGCGGCGGAGCGTCAGGTCGATCGGCTCGGCCAGCCTCGGCGTCACGAGCCGCGTCACTTCCAGCGCCACCGGCCCCGTCGGGACGGCACGCGGGCTGCGCTCCAGCGCGTTCAGCCGTTCGCCCGCAATCGCCGCGGCGATGTCGGCCTCGCTCAGCGTTGCAGTCTCTGCGTGCAGCACCGCGCGCCCGTCACGCAGCACGGTGAGCGTGTCGGTAAGCGCCGCGATCTCGTCGAGAAAGTGCGAGATGAACAGCACGGCCCGCCCCTCCTCGCGCGCCAGCCGGCGGACGATGCGGTACACCGCCTCGCGCTCCTGCCCCGCCAGCGATGCCGTCGGCTCGTCCATGATGACGAGGTCGGCGCCGCTCGCCAGCGCCTGCGCGATCGCCACCATCTGGCGGTCGCCGATGCGCAGCTCGCCGACCATCGCCTCGGGATCGATCGCGCACTCGATCCGCGCCAGCACCGCGCGCACCGCGTCGTGATCGCCCGCACGCTCGCGCAGCATGCCGCCGCGATCGAGCAGGATATTCTCGCGCACCGACAGCGTCGGGACCAGCGGGATATGCTGCTGGATCGTCGCGATCCCGGCGCGGCGCGCCTCGATCGGCTTGCGCCATCGCGCGGGCTCGCCTCGCCACAGCATCACGCCGTCGCTGGGCGGCATGACCCCTGCCAATATCTTGATGAAGGTCGATTTGCCCGCGCCGTTCGCGCCGATCAGCCCATGGACACGCCCCGCCTCCAGCGTGATATCGACGCCCGCCAGCGCAACGGTGCCGTTGGGAAAGCGTTTCGCGACGCCCTGTGCCTCGAGCAGCGCCATCACCATTGGCCCTCGCACTGGCCGACGCTCGCGGCGGTGACCGCGGGCAACGGATAGGTCAGAAAGCGCCGCTCGCGCGGGTCGCCGCCCTCCGCCCGCGCCCGCAGCGCCTCGAACGCCAGCGCGCCCAGTGCCTCGGGCTTGAAACACACCGTGCCGTCCACAGCACCCGCCTTGATCGAGGCCACGGCGAGCTTCGACCCGCCCAGCCCGACCAGCCGCGCGTCCGACCCCGCAGCCCGCACGGCGCGCGCGCAACCGATCAGCATGTCGTCGGCCTCGTTGAAGAACAGGTCGATGTCGGGGCGCGCGCTCAGGATGTTCTGGCACGCCGCCTCGCCCTTGTCCGAGGTCCAGTTGCCCGGCTGCGACGCGACGATGCGATAATCTGCGCCGGCGGCGTCGAGCGCCCGGCGAAAGCCGCGCGCGCGCTGCTCGACTTCGGGGAAGCCCGCCGCGCCCTCGATGATCGCGATCCGCGCCTGCCGCCCCCGCGGCAACAGCGTCGCGGCAAGCCGCCCGGCGGCTTCGCCCGCGGTCACTTCGTCCTGCGTCGCGAGTGCGACCAGGCCCGGATAGACGTCGTCGATCGCCCGCGCGCGCGGATCGCCGACCTGCGCCGCGACGGCGGCGATCGGCACGCCCGCCGCGCCCGCGCGTTTCACCCAGCCCTGCGCCACGACGGCATCCAGCGGCATGACCGCAAGTCCCTTGACCCGCTGGACGATGAGGTCCTGAACGTCGTTCGCCTGCTTCTGCACATCGCCGCGCGCGTCGAGCACCACCGCCTGCGCACCCGCGCGATTGGCGGCGTCGACGAACCCCTTGGCGACCGCCGCGGCAAAGGGATAGCCCAGCCCGGCGCTCGCCAGCCCATAGCGCGGCGCATCGGCGCGCACCGCCACCACCGGCGCCGCAGCGTCGCGGCGCACCTGCACCGCCAGCGTCGCCACCGACGCCGCGCCGATGGCAAGGATCGCCCCGGCGCCCGCGATACGGAACAGGGGGCGGCGGCGCACCGCTCAGTCCGCCGAAAGCGGCGTGCGCCGCGCGACGAGATACAGATGCTCGCACGCCAGCACGGTCTCGTCGCGCTGGTTGCGGATGTCGACGGTCTCCACCACCACGCCATGCGTCGCGCGCTTGGGGTGGTCGCGCTTCTCGGCGATGCGCGTGATCGTGCGGATGGTGTCGCCGATATGCACCGGGCGGACGAAGCGCAGCCGGTCATAGCCGGTCGACATCGCATGCGGGTTGATCGTCGAGGCGGTCAGCCCGATCCCGACCGTGAAGACCAGCGTCCCGTGCGCGATGCGCTGGCCGATCGGCTGGGTGGCGCACCATGCGGCGTCCATATGGTGCGGGAAGAAATCGCCGCTATGGCCGGCATGGACGACGAAGTCGGTCTCGGTGATCGTCCGCCCGAACGTCTCGCGGCTCGACCCGATGACATAGTCTTCGAAATAATGCTCGACGATCATCGCTGCCCCTCCGCATGGCGCAGTTCAGAGTCGATCCGCACATTGGCCTCGCCCAGCATCGGCGCGGCGCGCGGCGCCTCCAGCCGGTGCCCGTCGATCCGGATCGGCGATCGCGTCGTCCGCATCGTCTCGGTTCCGCTCGTGATCGTCTGAATCGCATCCAGCGCCTGGAAGCCCGGCTCCGCGATCAGCGCGGGCCAGTCGAGTACCGGCGCGACCCACAGCCCCGCCGCGTCGAGCAGCGCCAGCCAGTGTGCGCTCGTCCCGGTGGCGAGATGCGCCGCGATCTCGGCCTTGATCGCGTCGCGCTCGCCCAGCCATTGCGCCGCCGGCCATGCCGCGAGCCTGTCATTGCCGATCACGGTGCCCAGCGTATCGATCGGCATCATCGCCAGCGCGATATGCCCATCAGCGGTGTCGTAAATGCCATAGGGCGCGGGCAGATAGACATTGGCGTTGCGCACTTCGCCGCGCTCGGGCGCGCCACCACCGTTGAGGAACACGGTGAGCGGCTCGAACTGGAGGTCGATCGCGGTGTCGATCAGGCTGACATCGACCCTGCCGCCGCGCCCGGTCACCCCGCGCCGGACGAGCAGCGACAGGATGCCGATCGCCAGCTGCGCGCCCGCGCTCATGTCGACGATCGCCAGCGCGGTAGGGGTCGGCGCCTGGTCGCGATCCCCCGACAGCGTCGTGATCCCCGACAGCGCCTGGACGAGCAGGTCCTGCCCCGGCCGGTCGCGCCATGGGCCCGTATCGCCATAGCCCGAGACGCCGGCATAGACGATGCGCGGGTTCAGCTCGGCGATCCGCGCATAGCCCAGCCCCAGCCGGTCCATCACGCCGGGGCGGAAATTGTGGATGACCACATCGGCACCCCGCACCAGCGCCTCGACCTGCGCGCGCTCGGCGGGGTCCTTGAGGTCGGCGGCATAGCTTTCCTTGTTGCGGTTGATCGTGTGGAACAGCGTGCTGGCATCGCCGAAGCGCTGCCCCGCCAGTTCGAGCGACCGCCCGGCATCGCCGCCCGCGCGGCGCTCGACCTTGATCACCTTGGCGCCCAGATCGGCAAGCCGAAGCGCGGCGGAAGGCCCGGCGAGGAACTGGCTCAGGTCGAGCACGACGATCCCGTCGAGCGGCAACGACGCCGCGACAGACGCGGGCGCGCCTTCGTTGAATTCCATTCCCAGGATCCGCTCCCATTTGCGTTTGTTTATTCGTGGATGCACGGTATGTTCGCTAACAAACCATGTCAACGGGAGAGATGGGCGTGCCGGTGCTGAAGGGGATGACGTGGAACCATGCGCGCGGGCTCGACCCGTTGGTCGCGGCGTCCGCGCGATGGGCGGAACAGGGGGGCGCGGCGATCACCTGGGAAGCGCGATCGCTCCAGGATTTCGAGCAGTATCCGCTCGACGATCTCGCCCGCCGGTTCGACCTGATCGTGATCGATCACCCCCATGTCGGCCAGATCGTCCAGCAGAATTGCCTCGCGCCCTTCGAAGACGCAGCGGCACTCGCCGGGATCGAAGCGGGGTCGGTCGGGCGCTCGTTTGAAAGCTATCGGTTCGCGGGGCGGCAATGGGCGCTGCCGATCGACGCTGCGGCACAGGTGCTGGCCTATGTCCCCGATCGCATCGCTGCGCCGCCCGCGACCTGGGACGATGTGCTCGCGCTGGGCCGCGCGGGGCAGCTTGCCTGTCCGTTGCGGCCCCCGCATGCGCTGATGACGCTGTTCACGCTGTGCGGCCAGTTCGGCGGCTCCCCCGACGTGACGGGCGCGCGGCTGTTCGATCCCGAAATTGCAGCCGAGGCCTATGCCCGCCTGCTCACCCTCGCCGCGCTGGTCGGCGACGATGCGCGGACGCAGGACCCGATCGCGGTGTTCGAGGCGATGGCCGCGAGCGATTCGCCGATCGCCACCGCGCCCTTCCTCTACGGCTATGCCAATTACGCGCGCGACGGCTTCCGCGCACACAGGATCGCCTTTGCCGATCTCGTCCCGCTCGGGCCGGCGGGAGTCGCCGGATCGGCGCTGGGCGGCACCGGAATCGCCGTCTCGGCGCTGGGCGCGCATATCGACGCGGCGCGGCGCTTTGCCGCATGGGTCGCCTCGGCGGAGGTCCAGCGCGGGCTCTATGCCAGCGCGGGCGGCCAGCCGGGCCATGACGCGGCGTGGCGCGACGCCACGGTCAACGCCGCCACCCATGACTTTTACGCCGCGACCCGCGCGACGCTGGAGGCGGCGTGGCTGCGCCCGCGGCATGACGGCTATATGGCGTTCCAACAACAGGCCTCCGCGCTGCTCGACGCTGCGATCGCGACACGCGCGCCCGCAAGCCCGCTGATAGCCGCACTTAACGAACTTTCGAACAGCTTCGCTTTTGACACGTTGCGAAAATAAACGACAGCATGATAGAGAGACGTCGAACAGGGTTCGCAGGATCAGTCCCGACGAACGAGGCAGGGTGAGGATGGATATGAACGGATCGAACGATGCGGGTTTCTCGCGCCGCGGACTACTCCATTGCGCAGCATGCGCGGGCACCGCGAGCGCGCTCCCCATGGCCTTCGCGGCACAGGCCGCTGCCGCCCCTGCACCCGCACTGCCGGGCGCGGAAGCGGTCCATGAATTCCCCTATGGCGCGGTGCGGCTCACCAGCGGGCGGATCAAGCGCCAGTACGACCAGGTCCACGCGCATTACATGGCGCTCGACAATGACCGCGTGCTCAAGGTTTTTCGCCAGAATGCCGGACTGCCCGCGCCCGGCCCCGACATGGGCGGCTGGTACGACCGCGACGGCTTCGTCCCCGGGCTGACGATCGGCCAATATATCTCGGGTCTCGCCCGGCTCGGCGCCGCGACCGGCGACAAGGCCGCGCATGCCAAGGTCGCCGCTTTGGTCGACGGCTTCGGCAAGGCGTTCGTCAAGGCGCCCAATCCCTATGCCGGGCCCAAGGCGCAGGAGCAGTGGGCCGCCTATGTCATGGACAAATATGTCGTCGGGCTGATCGACGCCTATCGGCTGAGCGGCGTCGAGCAGGCCAAGACGCTGCTGCCGATCGTGATCGAGAAATGCCGCCCGTTCATCTCGCCGGTGTCGCGCGATCGCGTCGGCAAGAAGGACCCGCCCTATGACGAGACCTATGTCCTTCCCGAAAACCTGTTCCACGTCGCCGATATCACCGGCGACGAGAAATATCGCCAGATGGCGGTCCATTATCTGCTGAACAAGGAATGGTTCGATCCGCTGGCGGCGGGGCAGGACGTGCTGCCGACCAAGCACGCCTATAGCCACACGATCGCGCTGAGTTCGGGCGCGCAGGCCTATCTCCATCTTGGCGACGCCAAATATCGCCGCGCGCTGGAAAATGCGTGGAAGTTCATGGAGCCCCAGCGCTTCGCCAGCGGCGGCTGGGGCCCCGAGGAGCAGTTCGTCGAGCTGCACAAGGGCCTGCTCGCCGCCAGCCTGCAAAGCTCCAAGGCGCATTTCGAAACCCCGTGCGGCGCCTTTGCCGACTTGAAGCTCGCGCGCTACCTGCTCCGCTTCACCGGCGACCCGGTCTATGGCGACGGGCTGGAGCGCACATTGTACAACACGATGCTCGCCGCGCGCACGCCCGACAGCGACGGCGGCTATCCCTATTATTCGGATTACGGGTCGAAGGGCGAGAAGCGCTATTACCACCAGAAATGGCCGTGCTGCTCGGGCACGTTGGTCCAGGGCGTCGCCGATTACGTCCTCAACCTCTATTTCCACGACGACAACGCGCTGCTCGTCAATCTCTACGCCTCGTCCGAAGTGACCTGGGACCGCCCCGGCGGCGCCGTCGAGGTCGTCCAGCAGACCGACTATCCCGCCACCGACACGGTGCGCCTCACGGTGCGCAAGCCGGGCAATGGCCGCTTCGCAATGAAGCTGCGCATTCCCGCCTGGAGCATGGGCGCGCGCATCGCCATCAACGGCAAGGCGCGGGCCGCGACGCCGGGGCAGCTCGCGACCGTCGAGCGCGTCTGGAAGGCCGGCGACACCGTCGAGCTGACTCTGCCGCAACCGCTGCGCGGGCTGGCGATCGACGACCAGAACCCGAATCTCCAGGCGCTGATGCGCGGCGCGGTGATGTATGTCGGGATCAATCCGTGGGACGGTATCGAGACCCAGAAGGTGAACCTGCCCGCCGGGCTCCAGCCAATGCCCGGCCAGCCCGAAGCGTATCGCACCGATGTGGGAGGGCGCGACCTCGTCTTCGTGCCCTATTTCGCGGTCGATACCGAACGCACCGCCACCTATTTCAAGACCGCATGATGCCGGGCAGCGATCGGGTCACCGCGACCTACCATATCGAAACCGCCTTTCCGCTCGAACAGGCGGCGGCGACGATGGCCGGCGAACAGTCGACCGGCACCTTCGTCCGCGTGCCCGGTGAGACCGACGCATTGCGCGAGGCGCATGCCGCGCGGGTCGAGGAACTGGTCGAACTCGGCGATGTCGCCGCCCCCTCGCTGCCCGGATCGGGGCTGCCAAAGGGGGGTGGCGACGGGCGGCGGCGCACCGCGCGCGTCACTTTGTCCTGGCCGCTCGCCAATTTCGGGCCGTCGCTGCCCAATGTGCTGGCGACGATCGCGGGCAATTTGTCCGAGCTGAAGGCCTTTTCGGGGCTCAAGCTCGTCGACATCACGCTGCCCCCGGCGTTTCTCGATCGCTATCAGGGGCCGCAATTCGGCGTGGCGGGCACCCGCCGGCTGGCGGGTGTGTATGACCGCCCGATCCTCGGCACAATCATCAAGCCCAGCGTCGGCCTGTCTCCCGAGGCGACCGCCGAACAGGTCCGCGTCCTGGTCGAGGCGGGGGTCGATTTCAT
This sequence comes from Sphingomonas hengshuiensis, assembly GCF_000935025.1. Classification (NCBI taxonomy): domain Bacteria; kingdom Pseudomonadati; phylum Pseudomonadota; class Alphaproteobacteria; order Sphingomonadales; family Sphingomonadaceae; genus Sphingomonas; species Sphingomonas hengshuiensis. The sequence goes on along the minus strand of NZ_CP010836.1, from coordinate 4,969,444 downwards.
CAAGGACGACGAGCTTCAGGCCGATGGCCCGCATTGCCCGTTCGACGCGCGCATCGCGGCGGTGATGCGGGTGATCCGCGACCATGCCGACCGTACCGGCAAGAAGGTGATGTACGCCGCCAACCTGACCGGCGACATCGACGAGATGCTGTGGCGCCATGACCAGGTGCTGGCACAGGGCGGCACCTGCATCATGGCGAGCATGAACTCGATCGGCCTCCCCGCGATGCGGATGCTGCGCGCGCATGCCCAGCTCCCGATCCACGGCCACCGCAATGGCTGGGGCATGCTCGGTCGCTCGCCGGCGATCGGCATGCACTATATCGCATTCCAGAAATTGTGGCGGCTCGCCGGGATCGACCACAGCCATGTCAACGGCATCGACAATAAATTCTGCGAAACCAACGACAGCGTGATCGCGTCGGCGCGCGAATGCCTGACCCCGATGTTCGCGCCCCCGCATCCCGGATGCGAGATCCTGCCGGTGTTCTCGTCGGGGCAATCGGTGATGCAGGCCGCAGCGACCTATCAGGCGCTCGGCACCACCGACCTGATGTACGCGGCGGGCGGCGGGATCATGGCGCATCCGGGTGGCCCCGCGGCGGGCGTGCGCGCGCTGCGGCTCGCCTGGGATGCCGCCGTCGCGGGGGTCCCGCTTGCCGACGCGGCGAAGGACGCACCCGAACTGCGCGCGGCGATGCAGGCGTTCGGCGGGTGAGACGCCACCTCGTCCTCCCGGCGAAAGCCGGGACCTCAGGCGACGGCGCGACACGGCCCGAGATCCCGGCTTCCGCCGGGAGGACGGCTTGGAGCGAGCCCGCATGACCCGCCGCCCCCTCCTCTACAGCTTCTACGGCGACGACTTCACCGGATCGACCGACGTCCTCGAACAACTGGCCGAAGGCGGCGTCCCCGCGGTGCTGTTCCTCCGCCGGCCCGACGCCGCCCTGCGCGCGCGCTTTGCACAGGTCCGCGCAATCGGAATCGCCGGCGACAGCCGCAGCCGCCCGCCCGAATGGATGGACGGCCATCTGCCGGACGCCTTCGCGGCGCTCGGCGAAGCGCCGATCGTCCATTACAAGACCTGCTCGACCTTCGATTCCAGCCCGCACACCGGATCGATCGGCCGCGCCATCGACATCGGCTGCGCCGCGTTCGGCGGCCCCGCTGCGATCGTCGTCGGCGCACCGCATTTGCGCCGCTATGTCGCGTTCGGCACGCTCTTCGCCGCAGCAGGCGACCAGACCTATCGCATCGATCGCCACCCGACCATGGCGCACCACCCGGTCACGCCGATGCGCGAGGCTGAGCTGATCCGCCACCTCGCCGACCAGACCAACGCCAATATTGCGCTCGTGCCGCTGAACCGCATCCAGGCGGGCGAAGCCGATGCCGCCTATCGCGAGGTTGCGGGCAGCGCCGACGCGGTGCTGTTCGACGGGGTGGCGATGGCGGACCTTGCCGCGACCGGCGCGGTGCTGCTCGCGCACCGTATCGCCTTCGCCGCCGGCAGTTCGGGCGTCACCCGCGCGCTGGTGCTCGCCTGGCGCACGCTCAGCATCATCGACGCCGCCGCCCCGCCCGCCCGCGCCACCACAGTCGACCGGCTGCTGGTCGTGAGCGGGAGCTGCTCCCCGGTCACTGCGCGCCAGATCGCCCGGGCGACCGCCAGCGGCTATGCCGGAGTTGCCGCCGACGTCCCCGCGCTGCTGCGGGGTGAAAGCGACGAGGAGGCGCGGCTGGTCGACGCCGCCTGCGCCGCGCTCGCGCAGGGCGGACGCTGCGTGCTCCATTCGGCGCAGGGCCCGCTCGGCGACGGCGCCAGCGCGGCGGGCGACCGGCTCGGCAAGGCATTGGGCCGGATCGCCGCGGCGGCGATCCGCCGCGCCGGGCTTCGCCGGCTGTTGTTCGCGGGCGGCGACACGTCGAGCCACGGCATCGCCGAACTGGGCATCGACGCGCTCAGCTGGGCCGCGCCGATCGAACCCGGCGCCCCGCTGGTCCGCGCCCACGCCGCCGACCCGGCGGTCGACGGGCTCGAACTGGTACTCAAGGGCGGACAGATCGGCGGCGAGGATTTCTTCGAAACCGTGCGCCGCGGCGGCTGAACGGCATCCCTCCCTCTCCCGTCGGGAGAGGGTTGCGCAGACTTAGGCTCGAAGAGCCTTAGTCGAAGCTGGGTGAGGGGATCACCTTCTCGACAGCAGGACACCCTCACCTAGCTACGCTAGGCAGCAAGCTGCCAAGCTTCGCTACCTCTCCCACAGGGAGAGGAAAAATGTCAGCCCGCCACCTCCGGCGCCGCCTTGTGGTCGAAGCCCTTGGTGCAGTCGATCAGCGCGAACAGCCCCGCTGCGATCAGCACCATCACCGCGACGCCCTGCACCGGCACATTGTAGTTGCCCGTGCCCGCGATGACATAACCGATCACCACGGTGCACACGAACCCGCCCAGATTGCCCGCGGTGTTCATCACCCCGCTCGCCGTCCCGCCGTAGCGGCCCCCGATCGACATGCACATCGCCCAGGCGGCGGGCAGCATCAGGTCCATCACTGCGAAGGCGGCACCCGCCAGCACGATGATCGCCACCTTCCCCGTCGCCAGGCTCATCGCGAACAGCAACGCCGCCGTCCCGACCAGGCAGACGCTGGTGATCAGGCGATAGGCGTTGCGGATGCCGATCCGCTGCGCCAGCCGGTCGCACAGCACGCCCCCGGCCAGGTTGCTGACGATGCCGAGCAGGAACGGGATCGATCCGTACAGCCCCATCTCGCCCTCGCTGAACCCCGCGCCCTTGACCAGCCAGGTCGGGAACCAGCCGAAGAAGAACCAGCTCCCGAATGCGTAGAAGCAATAAGCGAGCGCGATCAGCCAGAGCTGGGGCAGGCTGAGCAGCTTCTTCCACGGCGTGCCGGCATGGCCGCCGCCCGCGTCGCTGCCGATCTCGGCGACTTCCGCCGCGGTGATGCCGGGATGGTCCGCCGGGCGGTCATGGTAGCAGCGCCACCAGACCAGCGCCCAGAGCATCCCGACCACACCCAGGATCACGAACACCGCCTGCCAGCCCAGCTGCCGGTTCATCGGCACCAGCACCAACGGTGCCAGCGCCCCGCCGAACCGGCTCGCCGCCCAGATCACGCCCTGCCCCCGCGCGCGCTCCCGCGCCGGCAGCCAGCGATACAGCACCCCCGACATGTTGGGATAGGCGCCCGCCGCGCCCAGCCCGAACAGAAAGCGCGCCGCGGTCAGCTGCCAGAAATTGCGGCACACCGCAGTCAGCGCGGTGAACACCGACCACCACACCGTGATCCGCGTCAGCTCCTTGCGATAGCCGAAGCGATCGCCCAGCGCGCCGGACGGCACTTCGAACACCGCATAGGCGATCACATAGGCGCTCAGCACCCATCCCCATTGGTCGGGTGTGATGCCCAGGTCCTTCTGGATCGTCGGCCCGGTCACCGCGATCGCCATGCGATCGACAAAGGTAATGACCGACAGCACGCCCAGCAACGCGAGGACGCCGTGGCGCTTCTTCACTTGGCGAGGCCGGCCAGCACGTCGGCGGCGTGCTGCATGCCGAGTTCGGGGCTGGCGAAGACCGGCGCCGTCACCGCGCCGGGGGGAAGCGATGCCACCACCCGCGCCATCGATGCCTGGGCCAGCACGATCGCGTCGACGCCGCGCATCCCCTCGGTAAGCCCCGCGCCGACGATCCGGTCATGCGTCGCGCCGTCGCCCGCCATCACTGCGGCGAACGCGCCTTCGCACAGATGCTCGACGATCTCGATGTCCTTGCCCTGCTCGGCGGCGACGCGGCGGACCAGCTCGGCGGTGGGGGTAAGCGTAGTCGACAGCGTCGCGACCACCCCGATCCGGCGCCCGGTCGCCACCGCCTTCTCGGCCATGGCGCGATCCACCCGCAGCACCGGCTGGTCATAGAGCTGCGCCGCCATGTCGACCGCCGCGCCGATCGACGAGCAGGTGACCAGCGCCACGTCGCACCCGGCGTCGAAGGTCGACCCGACCAGCCGGATCACCTGGCGCATCGTCGCCTTTTCCAACCGCCCGGCGGCGATCGTGTTCTTGATCGTGCTCTCGTCGACGAAATGCAGGATGCGAACATCGGGCATGATCCGCGCGGCGATTTCGGTGAAGATCGGCGCGAGCACCGGCGAATTGTGGATCAGTCCCAGCGTGGCCACGGCGTCTTCCTCTCAGATCGAAAATGCATAGCTGCCCGACCCGACTTCGAACCGGAGGCAGCCATCGGCGGAAACAAGGTCGCGAATTTCGGGGTGCAGCGCGATTGGGGTGCCGCCCTCGCGCCAGTCGCGCGCGGGCAGCTCGACGATCGCGAGCGTGTTGGCGGGGACGGTGAGCATCAGCCGCGTCAGCCCCTGCGCATCGCCCTCGGTCGCAGTGACAATCGTCCCCATCGGCGATTCGAACCGCGCCGAGACGCGCCCCACTTCCGGCAGCCAGACCGGGCGCACCGCGATTCGGCGAAAGCCCGGCGCCGCCGGAGCGATCCCCGCGAGCCGCCGATAGAAGAACCCCACGACCGCGCCGAACGCATAATGGTTATAGCTGTTCATCGACAGGTCGCCGGTATCGCCGTTCCAGCGCTCCCACATCGTCGTCGCGCCCTGTTCGGGCATATAGCCCCAGCTCGGATAGCCGGTCTGGAGGAGCAGCCCGCTCACCGTCTCCCACTGCCCCGCATCGGCGAGCACGTCGAGCAGATAGGGCGTCCCCAGAAACCCGGTCGACAGCCGCATCCCGCGCCCGCGTATCTCGTCGGCCAGCACCTGCGCGGCGGCGGCGCGCTGCTCGTCGGGGACCAGCCCCATGAACAGCGACAGCACCTGGCTGGTCTGGCTGCCATTGCCGCACACGCCGTCGGGCGCGACGAACGTGGCGGCGAACGCCGCGCCGATCGCCCCGCGCAGCGCGCGGTAGCGCCGGGCTGCGTCGTCGCGCCCCGTCGCCTCGGCCATCTCCGCCATCAGCGCGGCAGTCCAGGCCCAATAGGCGGTGGCGCACAGCATGCGCGGCGTCGTCTCGTCATCGGGCTTGATCGCGTCGACCGACAGCCAGTCGCCCAGGTCGAGCCCGCGATCGTTGCGCCAGACATGGTCGGGATTGCCCGCCGCGACATGCGCCATCCATCGCTCCATCGCCGCCCAATTCTCGTCGATCACCGCGGTATCGCCATAGCGCTGCCATAGCTGCCACGGCAGGATGATCCCCGCCTCGCTCCACCCGGCAGTCACGACATCGGGGAACGACAGCGGCTGCGGCACGACGATCGGATAGCCGCCATCGGGCCGCTGCGCCGCGCGCATCTCCAGCAGGAACCGGCGCAGGAACGAGTCGACGTCCATGTTGAACGCCGCCGCGTCGAGGAACACCTGGATATCCCCGGACCATCCCATGCGCTCGTCGCGCTGCGGGCAATCGGTCGGCACTGCAAAGAAGTTCGATCGCTGGCTCCACAGCGCATTTTCCCAGATGCGCTGGAGCAGCGGCGCGTCGGGAAAGGCCATGCTGCCGGTCTCACGGCACGCGCTATGGACGATCACGCCCTCTATATCGTCCGCGGTCGGCACGCCCGGATAGCCCGCGACTTCGACATAGCGGAAGCCGTGATAGGTGAAGCGCGGCTCGAACACTTCTTCGCCCGTGCCCGCCAGCACGAAACGGTCGGTCGCGCGCGCCAGCCGCAAATTCGCCAGGTCGGCGGTGCCGTCGGGGTTCAGCAACTCGGCATGGCGCAACGTGATCGCGGTCCCCGCGGCGCCGCGCACCCGCATGCGCACCCATCCGGAGAAATTCTGCCCAAAGTCGAAAACGTACCGCCCCGGCGCCGGCGCGCTGACCGACACCGCACGCCGCGTGCCCATGCGCTCGATCGCCGGCGAAGTCTGCGCCACCAGCCGCGTGTCGGGCGCCGCCCCCATCGTCACCGCCGCCCAGCCCGAATCGTCGAACCCCGGCGCGTCCCATCCCGGCTGCGCGCGGCGGGCATCGATGGTTTCGCCGTCATAGATCTCGGCGCCCAGGATTTCGGACGGCGCGATCCGCCACTCGGGCCCCGTCACGATCCACTCGCTGCCGCCCTCGGCATAATCGAGCCGCAGCTGCGCCAGGAACCGGCGCGGCGCCGGGCCGAAGCCATAGCGCTCGATCCGCCACCCGAACGCGCTCGCATACCAGCCATCGGCGACGATCGCCCCCAGCACATTCTCGCCCGGCGCGATCAGCGCCGTCACGTCCTGGACCTGGTACAATATATGGTCGCGCGCGACGGTCACCTCGGGCGCAAGCAGCGCCGCCGATACCGCCGCGCCGTTGATCCGCGCGTCATAGCCGCCCAGCGCAGTGGCATAGAGCCGCGCCGCCGTCACCGTGCCGCGCGGCGTGAAGCGCGTGCGCAGCAGCATCGCCGGTTCGGGCGGGCGCGGGTCGTTATCGACATTGGCACCGCTCGCGACCGGCCTCTGCCACGCCCCGGCGTCGAACCCCGGCGCGGTCCACGCTTCCGGCGGATCGGGCATGACTCGCCACGCCGGCCCGCTGACGATCCGCTCCACCGATCCGTCGACCCGGTGAAGCCGGATCAGCGCCGCGAACGCGCCGCCATCGACCGGGAAGAAGCCCGCGACATCCGCTTCGACCAGCGCGCACACGCTGTTGCGCCCGGCCCGCACCGTCCCTGCATAGGGCGCCAGCGTGCCCCAGAACGGCAAGTCGCTGTCCCAGCCGAAATGCCAGTCGAGCGGCGATGCCTCGCCGTTCACCCAAACCCCGCGCAAATGGTCCTTGCCCGCGAGCAATATCTCGGCGCGGTCGAAATCCTCCGGCGCGTCGAAATCGAGCCGGAAGCCGTGCGGTCGCGCGTCGAGTGCCGTCGCGCTCCACACCCATGCCACCCCGGCCGCGCGATCTGCGGCGGCAGCGGAATCCTCCGCCTCGATCCATTCCGCATGCCAGTCTTCGGGGGAGAGCAACCCCGCCTCGATCCATGCGGGCGCCGACCGCGCCGTCGCGCCGTCAGCAGTGCGTATCTCGACCGACCACCAGAGCCGCTCCGTCGCCGCCAGCGGGGGTCCGCCGTACCGTATGTCGAGGCTCGCCGCGCTCTCGACCATGCCGCTGTCCCAAAGCAGCGTGCCACCGTCCAGCGCGTCGGGATCGAGTGCGGCGCGGATGCGGTACGCCGCCTGCGCGCATCCGCGATCCTCGCTCTCGATCCGCCACGACAGCCGCGGCTGCGGCACTTCGGTGCCGAACAGCGCCGCGACATGCTCCGCGCGCAGGTCGACGATACGCAGCGTCATTGTGCGCGCTCCCCGCCCGCCCCGATCGCCGCGAACCGCGCCGCGGCATCGTCGAGCACCAGCACCCAGTCCTGGCCAGGCCCCGCCGCGCCCGGCGGATCGAAGCGCCTTTCGCCGCGATTGGCGAAGCTGCCGATCACCACCACGCTGCCGTCGCGCGGTGAATACCAGCGCGCCACCACCCGCCGTCCCGCAATCGCGCCCAGCCGCATCGTGAACGCGCGCCCGCTATAGCTATAGGCAAACGCATAGCCGCGCCCGCGGCTTGCCAGCACGCGATCGTAGCGGACGCCATTGTCGAGGATCAGCGTCGGATCGGGCACCCGCTCGAGCATCGGTCGCGCTTCGATCAGCGCGCGCAAATGGCGCATCTGGTTCGCGCCCGGCGCCTCCAGTGCAGCATCCCAGCGCTGGTCGGCCTCGAACCGCGGCTTGTACGTCCCCGGCACGAGCATCTGCATCACGCTGTTCTCGCCATAGCTGTGCCCGAACGCGCCCGCCATCACCGCCCACCAGGCATAGCGGCGCGCATCGGCGGCGCGCCAGCGCGGTGCGTCGGCTTCGTGCAGGCCATGGGGGATATTCTCGTACGAAGGCTCGCCGTCGATCACCGGCTTGGTCGGCAGCCGTGCCCAATCCTCGGCGATATAGCGCCAATTATCCTCGCTGCGCACGCTCGGCCCTTCCTGCGCATAGGAACGGTGGCCCGATTGCACCATGTTGAAGTCGAGCCAGGGCGCCTCGTGAAACTGCCACGCCGAATCGGTGCGCCCGATCGGGTGGAAGGTCATCAAATGGCGCGGGTCGATTGCCTTGATCGTCGACCCCAGGCTTTCCCAGACGATCGTGCTGGTGTCGGCGCGCGTATCGCCGCCGTTGAGCCAGACAAGGTTTGGCCGCCCGCGATACCGCTCGGCCAGGAAACGGCCATAAGCGGGCGCGCTACGCTCGTTGAGCTGCTTGCCTTCGACCAGCGATCCCCAGGCGGGGACCAGCGCGAGATAGAGGCCATGCGCCTGCGCCCGCTCGATCACCCAGTCGAGATGGTCCCAATAATCATATTCGCCGGGTCGCTGCGGATCGGCGCCGGGGGTGACGCGCGGGCGCGCCGGGTCGCCGTCGATCAGCGCGGCGGCGCCGGTACGGCTCGCCATTTGCGGGGTGTGCAGGATCATCACCTGCACCACGTTGAACCCCTGCCGCGCGCGCGTCGCGAGATAGCGTTCGGTCTCGTCGCGATCCAATCGGCTGAGCAACAGCCAGCCGGTATCGCCCATCCAGAAGAAGGGCTTGCCGCCCGCCTCCAGATAATGGCCGTTCGCCGATACCGTCAGCGGCGGGGTGCGGCTCGAGTCGATTGCGCGACCGTCGCCCGCCTGAGCAGTCAGCGCGGCCAGCATTCCGAGCAGCAGCGTCATGCGCGGGCCTCGTGGCATGGGCGATACGCGCCGGCACTCGTCACATCGTCTCTCCCGCCGCCCGGACTGCCGCCGTTGCGTGCTTCACTCGGTAACGACCCGCTTCGACAGCTGTCAATTGCAAAGCCACTCTGCGCGAAAATCGAAGCAATTCGAAAGAGAATATTTGTGTTTCGATAAAATTCGCCTTACAGCTTCACCTCAGGAGAGCGATGGATGGAGGCGGGCAGCGCCGCGCGGGCTCGCGCGGATGCGCCCCAGGGGGAGCAGCAAGGTATCGCGCTTCCTCGACAAACTCCCGGTGCCGTTTCTCTCCTCCGATGCAGTACGCGCGCGGCGCGGCGAGCGGCAGACCTCGCCCACCGCCTGCGCACGGCGTTGCGAATAACATAACAGAATAAGGGAGAGAGAAATGAAGGCATTCGAAATGTCGCACCACGCCCGGGTCGCCCGGCTGGTGCGCGGCGCGCTGCTCACCGGCGCGAGCATGGCCGCAATGTTCGCCGCCTCCGCCGCGCAGGCGCAGGACAGCGAAGCTGCAACCGACGCCACCACAGCGGAGACCCAGGCCGACGAGACCACCGATTCGATCGTCGTCACCGGCAGCCGCATCAAGAGCCCGACGCTCACCTCGCCGTCGCCGCTCCAGGCCGTGACCGCGCAGGATATCGAGCGCACCGGTCGCGTCGACATCCAGGAAGTGCTCCAGACCAACCCCGCCTTCGGCCTCCCCGGCCAGTCGCGCAACACGTCGAACTATGGCGCGGTCAGCGCCGGGCTGTCGACGGTGAACCTGCGCAATCTCGGCGCCAATCGCACGCTGGTGCTGATCGACGGGCGCCGCGTCGTCGCGGGCGTGCCGGGATCGGCACAGGTCGATCTGTCGATGATCCCCGCCTCGTTCATCGAACGCGTCGACGTCCTCACCGGCGGCGCCTCCGCAGTCTATGGCTCGGACGCGGTCGCCGGGGTGGTCAATTTCATCTACCGCAAGAATTTCGAAGGCGTCCAGGTCAACGCCCAGAGCGGCATTTCCGAATATGGCGATGACGAGCAATATTCGCTCAACCTCACCACCGGCACCAATTTCGCCGATGGCCGCGGCAATGTGATCGCCTATGCCGGCTGGTCGAAACAGGGCGCAGTCGCCTCGGTCGATCGTTCGCGCAGCGTCAGCGACCAGACCAGTGTCGGCGCGCTCCAGCGCAGCAACAACCGCACCGATGCGAACCTCACCGCCGCACAGAACCTGTTCAAGGCGCAGCGCAATCTGTCGTCGGTCGTCCCGGCCAGCACGTTCAACGCGGGCACCGGCAATTACATCGTCGACAGCACCGGCACCGTCCGCCCCTTTGTCGGCGCGACCGACGGGTTCGATCGGACGCCGTTCGACAATATCTCGGTGCCGATCGAGCGCCGCAACTTCGCCGCCCGCGCCAATTACGCGGTCAGCGAGGCCTTCGGCATCTTCGCCGAGGGCAGCTACGCCAACACCACGTCGAAGGGGCTGCTCGAACCCTCGCCGCTGGTGCCCACCGGCTCGCTCGGGCTCTTCCGCCAGGGCAATGGCCGCTTCAATATCGAACAGCGCGTCACCAATCCGGCCAATGCCGCGCAGTCTCAGATCGTGCGCAACCCGCTGGTCCCGACCGCGCTCTACAATGTCGCGACCGACACCAATGGCGACGGCTTCCGCGACGTCGCGGTGTCGCGCCGGCTGAGCGAGTTCGGCCAGCGCTTCGCGATCTTCGACCGCACCACGCTGCGGATGGTCGTCGGCGCCGAGGGCAAGCTCGGCAGCAGCTGGAACTGGGACGTCGCCTATAATTGGGGCAAGACCACTGCCGACAGCCAGCTCACCGGGCTGATCAACCAGGATCGCGCGGTCCAGGCGCTCGACGTGATCCAGGACGTCTACGACGTCAACGCCAACGGCAACACCGCCGAGGCAGTCTGCGCCAGCGCCGAGGCGCGCGCGCAGGGCTGTGTGCCGTGGAACGTCTATGGCGCGGGCAAGGCGTCCGCCGCCTCGATCGCCTGGCTCCAGGTCGCATCGACGCGCAACGCGGTGCAGACGCTCGAAGTCGCCTCGGCCAATCTGTCGGGCTCGCTGTTCGATCTGCCCGCGGGTGCGGTCCAGGTCGCGCTGGGTGCCGAGCATCGCCGCGAGGCCAGCAGCGAGGTGTTCGATCCGCTGTCGATCGCCGCGCGCAACGCCTATGTCCAGCAGACCAACACCTCGGGGAGTTTCACCGTCAAGGAGCTGTACGGCGAACTCGTCGTGCCGCTGATCCACAACACGCCCTTCTTCGACAATCTCACGCTGCGCGGTGCGGCGCGCATGTCGGACTATTCGACCGTGGGCACCTTCTATGCCTATAATGCGGGCATCGAATGGTCGCCGGTCCCCGACATCCGCTTCCGCGGCGTCTATGCCCATGCCGTCCGCGCGCCCAATATCGGCGAGTTGTTCGCGGCCCCGGCGATCAGCATCTCGTCGGTCAACGATCCCTGCGCCGGAGTGACCGCGACGAGCACGGGGACGACGAGCACCACCTGCCGCGCCGATCCGGGCGTCGCTGCGAACATCGCCGCGAACGGCGTGTTCACGCTCAGCCAGTCCGATTTGCAGGGCGTCGGCGGGCTCAATGTCAGCAATCCGGATATCCAGCAGGAATCGGCGCGGACCTGGACGCTGGGCGCGGTGATCAACCCGGTGTCGATCTATGCGCTGCGCAACCTCACGCTTACGGTCGACTATTACAACATCAAGCTCGACGACGCGATCGCCCGCACCAGCCGCGATTTCATTCTCCAGCAATGCTATCTCAACAATGATCCGGACTTCTGCGCGCTGGTGTCGCGGCGCACGGTGGGGTCGGGGCCGTACAGCGCGGGTTCGATCCAGCTGGTCAATTCGCAGCTGATCAACAGCGGCGGCGCATCGGCGGAGGGGATCGACACCACGCTGTCCTATCGCCTGCCGGTCGCCGGCGGCACGGCCAGCTTCGCGGCAAGCTGGAGCCATCTGCTCCGCCAGGGCAGCACCCCGCTGCAGGGCGCGGCATTCGATCGCTCCGACGGCGAGATCAACACGCCCAAGGATCGCGCCAGCGCATCGATCGGATACGACACCGAACGCTTCGGAATCACGTTCAACGGGCAGTATATCGGCGCATCCTATCTCGACGACCAATATCGCGCGCGCTTCCTGCTCGCGGACGGGTCGCTCCCCGATCGGAAATATTTCCGCGTCGATTCCGCGTTCTATGCCGACATGCAGCTCCGCTTCAACGTCGCCAAGGCCTTCGAATTCTTCGCCGGCGTCAACAACCTCCTGAATACCCAGCCGCCCCCCGTCATCACCGGCCTGACCGGCAGCGTGACCGGCACCGAGACCGCGGCGGGCACCTATGACCCGATCGGGCGCCGCTATTATTCGGGGGTTCGCCTGAAATTCTAAGTTCCCGGCCCGCTTGGCCAGACCCTGGGGCGGCGTCTCGGCGCCGCCCTTTTTTTTTTCGAGCGGCAACTCGCCGATAGGAGAGCAAAGCATGACCCGCATCCTCGCCCTGCTCGGCGCGACCTGCATGGTGGTCCCCGCCCCGCCCGCGCTCGCGCAGGCCGACGCGGAGGTGCTCCGCGAGTTTATCTATTCCGACGCGCCCTATCCGCAGGCGCATGCCTCGACGATCATCGAGCTTGCATCGGGCACGCTCGCCGCCGCCTGGTTCGGCGGCACGCGCGAGCGCGATCCCGATGTCGAAATCTGGTTCGCCCGGCGCGGCCCGAACGGCTGGGAGCGCCCGGTATCGGTCGCCAGCGGCGCGCAGCCGGGCCGCGCGCGCCTGCCCAGCTGGAACCCCGTCCTCTTCCAGGACGGCACCGGCGCGCTCCAGCTTTTCTACAAGGTCGGCCCCAGCCCATCGGCCTGGTGGGGCATGACGATCCGCTCCACCGACGAGGGCAGGAGCTGGAGCGCACCGCGCCGCCTGCCCGACGGCATATTCGGCCCGATCAAGAACAAGCCGGTGCGCCTCGCCAATGGCGACTGGCTCTCGCCGTCGAGCACCGAGCATCCCGGCAATGTGTGGAAGCTCCATTTCGAGCGCAGCACCGACAAGGGCGCGACCTGGACCGCGACCGCGCCGGTGGCGTCGCCGCTCCATCTCGACGCGATCCAGCCGAGCATCCTGTTCCACAAGGACGGCCAACTCGAAGCGATCGCCCGCACGCGCCAGGGTGCGCTGGCGATGACCTGGTCGCGCGACAATGGCGCCACCTGGTCGCCGCTGGCGGCGATCGACTTGCCCAATCCCAATTCGGGCACCGATGCCGTTACCCTCCGCGACGGGCGCCAGCTGATCGTCTACAACCACAGCGCACACCGCGCCGACCAGCCGGGCAAAGGCCCGCGCTGGCCGCTCAACATCGCGCTGTCGGACGATGGCGTGGCGTGGCGCCCGGTGCTGACGCTCGAATCGGCGCCGCTACCCAGCGGCTATGCCTATCCCGCGGTGATCCAGACGCGCGACGGGCTGGTCCACATCACCTACACCTATGATCGCACCCGCATCCGCCACGTCGTGATCGACCCGCGCCGCTTGCGCTGAAAAGGGAGGGGCGTCGCCCCCTCCCCCCAACACCTCACGCCTTGGCGATGCGCTCGCGGTCGATCTCCTCGAGCGACTTGCCTTCGTTGCGCGGCGCGCCGAGCACCCCGATCAGCCCGCTGATCACCAGGAAGCCGGTGAGGATCCACGCCAGCGTCGTGAACCCGGTCGCGGTGAGCATGGGCACGAAGAAGCTGAAGACGCCCAGCGTCACGCGCACCACTGCGAACATCACGCCCTGCGCGGTGCTGCGCAGCAGCGTCGGGAACATCTCGCCGCTCCACAGCTGGAAGAAGCATTGCGCGCCGAAACCCTGGCCGAACGCCATCAGGAACACATGGATCAGCGCGACCGTCAGCGTCAGCGGGAACAGTGCCAGCAGTGCCATCCCCACCACCTGGATCACTGCCGAGGCGAGGAACAACAGCCGCTGGTCCACCCGATCCGCCAGCCGCATGAAGATCAGCCAGATCGACAGCATCCCGATCAGGAAGCTCAGCGCCTGGATCGCCACCGCCGTCGCCTGGCTCTGCGCCCCCACAGTGCGCAGGATATAGGGAAAGAAGAAGCCGTTGGTCCCCGCCCACAGGTTCCAGAACACGTACATGCCGGCAAGGAACGCCATCGACCCGATATGCTGGCGCGTGAACAGATCGCGCAGCCGCGAGCGTTCGGGCGCCGGCCCGCCCGGCTCGACGCTCGCCTGCGCCTCCAGCCAGCGCACCGACTCATGCATCCGCGAGCGCAGGAAGGTCAGCGCGACCGCCAGGATCGCCAGATGCGCGAACACCAGCCGCGCACCGAGCAGCCCCAGCGGGGTGAGCACGAGGAACATCAGCAGCACGACGACCGGCCCCAGATACCATAGCACCTGCGCGACCCCGCTATGCTTGCCCCGCTCGCGGTCGGGCGCCATCTCCAGGATCAGCGACCAGGAGGCGGGAATGTCCGCGCCCACCGCGAGGCCGACGAGGAAAAAGCCGATCACGATCATCCAGGCGTTCATCGCGAACACCAGCCACAGCATGCCGAACGCGTAGAACAGCATGTCGTATTGGTAGATCTTCTTGCGCCCGATCAGGTCGCACAGCCGGCCGCCGATCAGCGCGCCGATCCCCGCCGAAATCGCATTCGGCCCGAATGCGCCGAGCAGCCCCACCAAAGTATTGTCGAGATGATAGGCCTCGACCCACAGCGCCAGCGCCGCCGACCCGGCGACGATCGATCCCGAATCGATATAATTGGCCAGCCCGGCGAGGATCGTGTTCTTCCAATCCTCGGGCTTGCTGCCGCCCCGTTCGGCTGGCTGCGTGGCGCGCGTCGCTGTCACGATGTCTCTCTCCCCCGATCCCGCTTGCCGATCGGCTGCGGATTTGCGGACAGCAATATATCGAAGAAATTCGAAAGTCCATGCGCGCCGGCGCTTGCCCAAATGCTCCGATTGGGACAGGAACCGCGCGATGCAGCCAACGCTTCCTCACGCTCCCCGCCACGACACGCGCAGCACTGCGGCGCTGCTCGACGAGCTGCGCGCGATCGTCGGGCGCCGCCATGTGCTGGCGGGCGACCGCGCGACGCTGCGCCACCGCACCGGCTATCGCTTCGGCGGCGGCCCCGTGCTCGCGGTGGTGCGGCCGGGGACGCTGGTCGAGCAATGGCGCGTGCTCCAGGCATGCGTCGCCGCGGGGGTGATCGTGATCCCACAGGCAGCGAATACCGGGCTTACCGGCGGATCGACGCCGCACGGCGCCTATGACCGGCCCGTGGTCGTGATCAATACGCTGCGGATCAAGGGGCTCCATCTGGTCCGCGACGGCACGCAGGTCGTCGCGTTGCCGGGCACGACGCTCTATGCGCTGGAGGCACGGCTCAAGCCGCTGGGGCGCGAGCCGCATTCGGTGATCGGCTCGTCGTGCATCGGCGCGTCGGTGATGGGCGGGGTCTGCAACAATTCGGGCGGCGCGCTGGTCCGCCGCGGCCCGGCCTATACCGAGTTGGCGCTCTATGCCCGCGTCGATGCGCAGGGGGTGCTGTCGCTGGTCAATCATCTCGGCATCGCGCTGGGCGACGATCCGGTGGCGATGCTCGACCGGCTCGAGCGCGGCGCGTTCGACGCCGCCGACGTTGCCGCACTGCCCGATCGCGTCGCGTCGGACCCGCATTATGGCGCGCATGTCCGCGCCATCGACGCCGAAACGCCCGCCCGTTTCAACGCCGACCCTGCCCGGCTGTTCGAAGCATCGGGCAGCGCGGGCAAGCTGATGGTGTTCGCCGTCCGCCTCGACACTTTCCCGAAGGAAGCGGCGACCCGCGTCTTCTATATCGGCACCAACGATCCGACCGAACTCGCCGAGCTTCGCCGCACGATCCTGGGCAGCTTCACCCAGCTTCCGATCGCGGCGGAATATATGCATCGCGACGCGTTCGACATCGCGGCGCGCTATGGCAAGGACACCTATCTCGCGATCCGGCGCCTCGGCACCGATCGCCTGCCGCTTCTCTATGCCGCCAAGGCGAAGGTCGATTCGCTCGCTGCCCGCCTGCCCTTTCTGGGCGAACATCTTGCCGACCGCCTCTTGCAATGGGGCGCCGATCGCCTGCCCGACCCGCTGCCCGCGCGGCTGCGCGACTATCGCGATCGTTTCGCCCATTATCTGATGCTGCGGGTTTCGGAGGAAGGCGCGGACGAGGCGCGCGCGGCGCTGGCGGCGCGCTTTCCCTCGGCCCATGGCGACTGGTTCGAATGCACAAGCGAAGAGGGCGACGCGGCATTCCTCC
Source organism: Sphingomonas hengshuiensis (assembly GCF_000935025.1). Lineage (NCBI taxonomy): Bacteria > Pseudomonadati > Pseudomonadota > Alphaproteobacteria > Sphingomonadales > Sphingomonadaceae > Sphingomonas > Sphingomonas hengshuiensis. Next base: position 4,953,294 of record NZ_CP010836.1, on the reverse strand, counting down.
ACCGCTTCGCCGCCGCCGGCGCCGCGGTGCGCTATCGCCAGATCCATCGCGACACCGTCGGGGACATCGTCGCGCTCGACATCGCGCTGCCCCGCAACGCCACCGACTGGTTCGAACGCCTGCCCGATCCGCTGTCGGCGCCGATCCTCCACGCGCTCTATTACGGGCATTTCCTGTGCCACGTGTTCCACCAGGACTATATCGTCCGCAAGGGCACCGATCCGGTCGCGCTCGAACACGCGATGTGGGCGCTGCTCGACGCGCGCGGCGCCGAATATCCCGCCGAGCATAATGTCGGGCACCTCTATCCGGCCAAGCCCGCGCTGCGCGCGCATTATGCTGCGCTCGATCCGTGCAACATATTCAACCCCGGCATTGGCGAGACCAGCCGCGACGCCGCCCCGCCGCGGCCGGGGCTCACCCCGCCAGCGTGAGCCCGGCCCCCGCCACCACCAGCACCGCCAGCGCAGCCTGCAGCGCCCGCGCCAGCCGGCCCGGCGTCCACACCACCACCCCGGCGATGATCAGCGCCACGCTGCCCAGCCAATAGATCGCGACCAGCGGCACGCCATTGCCCAGCAGCTTGCGCAGCACGAAGGTCGCCGCCAGGATCGCGGGCGATCCCCATACTACCGCATCCCACACCGCGCGCAGCCGCGGCTCGTCGATCCCGCGCCGCCGCCGCTTGCCGAGCCAGATATAGCTGCCCGTCGCGCAGATCGCGGTCAGCGCAGCCCCCAGCACGAAATAGCCGATCTTGACCGGCAACCCGCCGAAATTGCCGAAATGCAGGTTATAGGTCGATGCCGACGCCTGCTGGCCCAGCGCGCCGTCGGACAGCCCGGCGGTCCCGACAAAGCGGCCCTGCGCGTCGAAATTATAATATTCGCCGAACACCAGCCGCCGCTCGGGCGTCCCGATGACCTGGATATGCTGCCCCACAGTCAACGGGTCGTGCAGCGTCACATAGCTGAGCCGCAGCCCGGGATGATGCGCCCGCATATAGGTCAGCGCCGCTTCGACATTGGGCACCGGCGCCGCGCGCGGATCGGGCTTGCCTTCGCCGCCGAAGATGGGAGCATAGACGGCCTCGACATCGCCGCCATAATCGAGCTGCGCCACGGCATAGCCGGTAAGACTCCCCAGCCCGATCACTGCGCCGGTCAGCGCGATCGCCACGGTAAAGGGCAGCGTCCATACGCTCAGCCGGTTGTGCCAGTCGGCCAGCCCGATCCCGTTCGGATTGCGCGCGCGCAGCCGGAAGGCGTCGCGAAAGATCCGCGGATGCGCGATCACGCCCGACAGCGCGAGCATCAGCATCATCACGCCGAGCATCCCGACCAGCGCCAGCCCGACAATGCCGGGAATGTTGAGCAGATAATGGAGCTCGACCAGAAAATCGGACCAGGCGACTTCCTCGCGCGCGGCGGTCGCGCCCTGCGCATCCAGATGCACGGCCTGCGTATCGGTGGTAATCGTCGTGCGCGGCAGCGATTCGACCGGGAGATGGGCAAAGAGATGCGTCGTCCGCGGCTTGCCCGCCTCGCTCGCCAGCACCGCCGCGATCCCGCGCTGGAGCGCCTGGGGCTCGATCGCGGTCATTTCGGGTGCGCCGCGCTGTTCGATGCGCTGCCATTCCTCGAAGAACACCGCGATCGTTCCGGTGAGGCTGACGATATAGAGCAGCGCCCCGGCCAGCAGCCCGACTGCGGCATGCGCCGACAGCGATCGCTTGACCGTCGCGCCTTCGGGAATTGCGGTCACGTCGCCAGCCCTCCCGCCACGGCCAGCACGCCCGGCACGCTCGCCAGCGCCAGCAGCCGCCATTGCCGCGCGCGGCGCTCCTCCAGCATCACCGCGAAGACGAGCAGCGCCCATGCCAGCGGCATCGTGAAAAAGCCCATCGTGATCGCGTTCGCCTCGCCCGCGCCCGCCCAGCCCAGGATCGCGCGCGCGGCCAGCCCAAGCCCGATCGAGACGATCGCCGCGACCAGCACCACCATTGCGAAGGTCGCGATGCGCCGCCCGACCCGCCACGGCTCGCCCGCGGCAGGCAGCGCGCCCACGCGTCGGTTCGACGCCCTGGCCTTGTCGACCGCCGGTGCCGTCGCGGCGGCATAAGCGAGCAGCACCAACGCCGCGCCCATCCCGCACAGTCCGGCGACCGACACCCCCCATGCACCCGCGCCAAGCCATCCGAGCACCGCGGCGACTGCGAACAGGCCCCAGCCCGTAGCGTTCCACTGCGGGGAGCGGCGCGGCAGCGACCAGGCGCGGCGCAGCGCCACGCAGCCACCGATTGCGCTTATGCCCGCGGCGACAAGAAATGCGTCCGCCATCATCGGGTCCCGAGGTCGCCTGCGAGCGACGATGCGTAGCGTTTCAACCTTACCCCCTTGCGCTGCGCGACGGCAGACGAAAGCCGCGCCGCGCATCGATCTAATGAGATTGCGACACGTTCGCAAATTAGAAATCACCGCCGGGACTGAAACGCAGGCGTCATGCGCCGCCGCCACTGCTAACGCCATACAACGCTGCGATGGCGCAAACTCCAGGGAACCACATGGAAATGAACCGCAGGACCTTGCTCGGCGCCGCCGCGCTCCCGCTCGCGGCCGCGCTCCCCGCGCGCGCCGCGGACGATTGGGACGCGGTCGCCGCGCACTATGATGTCACCCGCGACGTCATCCAGCTCGAACACGGAAACTGGGGGCTGATGCCGCGCCCGGTGCTCGCCGAGTATCGCGCCCAGCTCGATCGCGTGAACCGCGAGACCAGCTTCTATGCACGCCGCACGATGCCCGGCGATATCGCCGCGGCGCGGGCGCGGCTGGCGGCGGCGATGGGCGTCGGCGTCGACGAGATCGCCTTTACCCGCAACGCCACCGAAGCGCTGAAGACGTTGATCCTCGGCTATAACCGGCTGCGTCCGGGCGACGGCGTGCTGATGGCCGATCTCGATTATGACAGCATGCAGGCCTGCGTCGCCGCGCTCGCCAGCCGCCGCGGCGTCACCGTGGCGAAGATCGCGCTGCCCGAACCCGCAACCTATCAGGGGCTGATCGACGCCTATGCCGCCGCGTTCGATGCCAATCCGCGGCTGCGCATGGTGCTCCTCACCCATGTCAGCCACCGCACCGGGCTGGTGCTTCCCGTCGCCGAGATTGCGCGGATGGCGCGCGCCCGCGGGATCGACGCGATCGTCGACGCCGCGCACGGCGTCGGCCAGATCGACGTCACCCTCCCCGCGCTGGAGGCCGACTTCATCGGCATCAACGTCCACAAATGGCTCGGCGCACCGCTCGGCGTCGGCGCGCTCTACATAAAGCGCGGGCGCGTCGCCGACATCGATCCCGACCCCGCCGAGCCCGCCGACGCGCCCCTCGCCATCCACACCCGCGTCCATACCGGCACGGTCGACTTCGCCGCGCAGCTCACCGTCCCCGCCGCGCTCGACTTCCAGCAGGCGATCGGCGGCGCCGCGCGCGAGGCGCGGTTGCGGCTGCTGCGCGATCGCTGGGTGGATCGGGTGCGCGACCTGCCGGGGATTCAGGTGCTGACACCGCCCGACCCACGGCTACACTGTGCGATCACGTCGTTCCGGCTGACCGGGCGCACCACGCGTGCGGAGAATATGGCGCTGGCCCGCACGCTGCTCGACCAGCATCGCATCTTCACCGTCCACCGCGACGGGCTCGCCTCGGGGAGCTGCGTGCGGGTGACGCCCGCGCTGATGACTCGGTTGGACGAGGTCGATACGCTGGCAGACGCCCTGCGGACAATCAGTCGAGCGTGATCCACACCGGCGCATGGTCGCTGCTCTTCTCCCACCCGCGCACCGACCGATCGACCTCCGCCGCGCGCAGCCGCTTCGCCGCGGGGCGATTGACCAGCAGATGGTCGATCCGCAGCCCGGCGTCGCGGGCATAGGCGTTCCGGAAATAGTCCCAGAAGGTATAGATCGTCTCGTCGGGATGGAGATGGCGCAGCGCGTCGGTCCATCCCTGTGCCAGCAGCCGGGCATAGGCGGCGCGCACTTCGGGCGCGAACAGCGCGTCGTCGGTCCAGCGTTCGGGCTTGTACACGTCGCGTTCGGTCGGCATCACATTGTAATCGCCTGCGATCACCACCGGCGCATCGGTGCCGAACAACCCCGTCGCATGTTCGATCAGCCGCTCGAACCAGCGCAGCTTATAGTCGAATTTCGGGCCCGGCCGCGGATTGCCATTGGGCAGATACAGCCCCGCGACCAGCACCCCTTCGACCGCCGCCTCGATATAGCGGCTCTGCGCATCCTCCGGGTCGCCGGGCAAGCCGCGCCGCGTCTCGACCGGATCGCACCCGCGCGCCAGGATCGCGACGCCGTTCCAGCTCTTTTGCCCCTGCCAGATCGCGCCATAGCCTGCGTCGCGGATCGCGGCTTCGGGGAATTTCTCGTCGGGCGCCTTCAGTTCCTGGAGGCACACGACATCGGGCGCAGCCTCCTCCAGCCAGCGCAGCAGCACCGGCAGCCGGCCGTTGATTCCATTGACGTTATAGGTCGCGATCTTCACTTGGCGACATCGCCTGGGGTACCGGTTCGGTTCCGGGCGCCGCCTGACGATGCCCGCTGCGCATCCAGATGCTGCGCAGCATTTTTGCGGCGAAGGCAGAGGGACCGGGCCGCACGAACAGCCAGTCGCGGATCGCCGGCCCGCGCGCCGCACCGATCACCTGCTTATACCCGCCATCCCCCGCCCCCCAGTCAACGGTGCTGATCCCGTCCTCGATCGCCCGGATCAGGTTGCGGTAATAGAGCAGCTTGCCCGGCGAATGCTTGCCCACCGCCGGGTCATAGCTGTTGGCGATCGCATATTTGAGCGCGCCCGTGTTCAGGTCGAACGAGAAGGCGGTCGGCACGCCATCGACGCGCAGCACCGCCGCCCACAGCATCCCGGCGATCACCGGGTCTTCTGCCGCCGCGCGCCAAAAGGCGCCGTGACCGGTGGCGGTGAACTTGGCATCCGATCCGTCGGTCCGCGCCGCGATCCAGCTCCTCTCCTCCACCGCCGCCAGCGCATCGAACGCGGCATCGTCCCACCCCGCGCCTTCCACGAACCCCCAGTCGAGCGCGCCATGCGCCGCCAGATGCTTTTCGTGGAAGCGGTTCTTGCGCAGCGTCGAGTTGCGCGGCCAGATCCCCTCCACCCGCAGCGCCGCCATGTCGAGCAGGTACGAATCGGCTACGAACCGGTCGAGCACCGCCCATCCCCGCGCCCGCGCCGCCGCCTTGAGCAATTCCAGCCCGGGATCGCCATCATAGACCGGCCCGATCCGCAGCGCGCGTGCGCCCCGCGCCAGCGCCCCGAGCAGCGCGTCGGCGACTTCGACTCCAGCATCCTCGGCGACGGGAAAGCTGCGGAACGGCCAATAGCAGCCGGGCACCGACACCAGCCCCAGCGCCGCCGGCCCGGTCGCCACCACCGGCATCGCGGCGACGGCAATCCCCTCGCGCACCACGCTCACCGTCCGCGCCGCCCCGCCATAGGCCCGCAGCGCGGCTGCGTACCAGCCATAGCGCAGGAAGCGGTGCGACGGCGCGGCGCGTGCGGCGACGCTGTCGATCGCCCCCGCCAGCCCATCGACGCGCTCGACGCCCAATGCCGGGGGCAGGCGGGTGAACTCGTCGAGCGGCATCGGCTTCGTCATGACGTCCCCATTAGCGCACAGGCGTTACCAACCCGTTTGACGCCCCACCCCTATCGCCTTCATAAGGCGGGCAATGGGACCCTATCTCTCCACAGTCGCGGACACGATCCAGACGGCAATCGCCCCGGTGTTCCTGCTCGCCGGAATCGGCGCCATCCTGAACGTGATGGTCGGGCGGCTGGCGCGAATCGTCGATCGGGCACGCGGGCTCGAACAGCTTCACCCCAGCTCGACCGGACCGGAGCATGACCGCCATGTCTGGGAACTGCGCCTGATCGATCGCCGCATCTCGGTCATCAACACCGCGATCTTCCTGTGCGTGTCCAGCGCGCTGTCGACCTGCTTCGTCGTTGCGCTGATGTTCGTCTCGCGCCTGTTCGCGCTGCATGTCGGGGCGGTGGTCGCCATCGCCTTCGTGGTTTCGATGCTGTTGCTGATGACCGGGCTGGTCTATTTCCTGGTCGAGGTGCGGATGTCGCTGGGCGCGATCCATGTCCGCGAGGAACTGCTCGAACTCGACCGCCGCAAATGACCCCCGTCGCCGAGAAGCGACTGCTTCAGGCGGCGATGATCCTCACCCTGCTGCTGCCACTCAGCGCCGCGATCGAGGGTATTGTCGGCGGCCCCCATTTCCTGGGCCGTCCGCCGAGCGTGCCGACCGACCTCGACAGCCATTTCCGCTATGTCTCCGGCCTGTTCCTGGGCATGCTGCTGCTGTTCGCGGCGTGCATCCCCAATGTCGAGCGCAACGGCGCGCGGCTGCGGATGCTCGGCGCGATGGTGTTCGTCGGCGGGCTCGCGCGGCTGCTCTCGCTGGCGCTGGTCGGCGCGCCCTCGCTCGGCCACCGCATCGGGCTTGGCATCGAACTGGTCGAACTGCCGCTGCTGCTGCTGTGGCAGGCGCGGGTGGCGCGCCGCCTCACCTGATCGCGCGCGGCCCCAGATCGGCGGGCGCGCTGGGCAGATAGCGCGGCACGACGCGGGCATGGCTCGCCTGCTCATAGGCATAGCCCGCCCCCAGCAACAGCCCGTCGCTATACGCGGTCCCGATGAACGACAGCCCGGCGGGCAACCCCTCGACCAGCCCCATCGGCACGGTCAGATGCGGATAGCCCGATACCGCGGGCAATTCGCTCGCCGAAGGGCCGGTGAACTGGTCGCCATGCGCCGGATCGCTCAGCCACGGCGTGCCATAAGTCGGGGTGACGAGCAGCCGGACATCCCCCGTCTTCAGCATCGCATCGATCCCCTCGACCCCCGCCAGCCGCAGCGATTTGGCCCGCGCGCCCAGATATTCGGGGTCATCGAGGCCCTTCAGCTTCTCCGACTTCAAGAACGTCTCCTGCCCGAAAAACGGCATTTCGGCATCGGCATGCGCGTCGTTGAACGCGATGACATCGGCCAGCGTCCGCACCGTCACCGCCGCCGGCGTGGTCGCCAGATAGGCGGCGAGATCGGCCTTCAGCTCGGTATACAGCACCACGCTCTCGGCCTCGCCCAGCCCCTTCAGCTCGGGCATCTTCACTTCGACCAAAATCGCGCCCGCCCCGCGCAGCACGTCCAGCGCCTTGTCGAACGCGGCGCCCAGCGGCGCCTCCATCTCGGGCCGCCAATAGCCGACCCGCATGCCCTTCAGCGCATCGCCGCGCAGCCCCGCCGCATAGTCGCGGCGATAGCCGTCTGCGCCCTTGGTTGCGGCGTCGGCGGGGTCGCTCCCGATCATCGCGGCGAACAGCAGCGCCACGTCCTTGACGCTCCGGCCCATCGGCCCCGGCGTATCCTGGCTATGGCTGATCGGCACGACATGCGTGCGGCTGACCAGTCCGAGCGTGGGTTTCAGCCCGACCAGCCCGTTCATCGACGCCGGGCACACCACCGATCCATCGGTCTCGGTCCCCACCGCCACCGCCGCCAGGCTCGCCGCGACCGCCGCGCCCGACCCGCTCGACGATCCGCAGGCGGAGCGATCCAGCGCATAGGGGTTCTTCACCAGCCCGCCGACCGCGCTCCATCCGCTCATCGAATTGTTGGAGCGGATATTGGCCCATTCGCTGAGGTTGGTCTTGCCCAGGATCACCGCACCCTGCGCCCGCAGCAAAGCCACCACCGGCGCGTCGCGCTTGGTGTCGTTGGCGGCGAGCGCCAGGCTGCCCGCCGTGGTGGGCAATTCGCGCGTCTCGATATTGTCCTTGATCAGCACCGGCACCCCGTCGAGCGGCCCCAGCAGCGTGCCCGCCTTGCGCCGTTTGTCGCTCGCCGCCGCCTGCGCCAGCGCGTCGGGGGTGACCGCGATGACGCTGCGGAGCGTCGGGCCCGCGCGGTCGATCGTGCGGATACGCTCGATATAGGCGTCGACCAGCCCCGCGCTGGTGGCCGTCCCGGCGGCCAGCATCGCCTGCAGCGCGTCGATCGACTTTTCCTCGACGGCAAAGCCCCTGCCGGGCAATTCGCGCGTCACAATGTCCTGCGCCGCCGCCGGAACCGCCGCGCTCGCCAGTATCGCCGCCGCCAACCAGAACCGCATTTCCGCCCTCCATCAAACCCGAAGATAGGCTAGGCGAACGCCGTTCCGGGCACCAGCCCCGTGGCAAATGCCAGACGGCCCCGGCGCATCGCTGCGTCGGGGCCGCCGGTTGCGCGCTGTTCCGTTACCGGATCAGAAGTGCGCGATGATGCCCGCCATCGGCTGGAAGCTGTTGAAGTCCTTGCCGAAGCTGTTCACTTCCAGGCGCAGGCGAACGCCCGAATGGCCCGTGATGCCGCCCAGCCCGATCGACTTGGGGCCGACTTCGATGCCGAGGCCCGCCGTGATGTCGTGATAATCGCGGCTGTCCTTGCCCAGCGTGTCGAAATTGACCCACTGATAGCCGGCCTTGCCGTAGATCAGCCCGCTCTCGCCGATGCGGAAGCCCGCACGGCCGGCGACGCCATATTCCCAGTCGATATCGCCCTTGAAGCCCTTGGTCGCATTGCCCTCGGCACCGACGAAGAGCGGCCCGAGCGGCACGTTGACGCCGATCACGCCCTGGACGATCCCGCCATCGAAATCGCGACCGCCGGGGATGCTGGGCATTCCGGCTGCGGGACGGGTGTTATCGAACTGCTCATAGCCGCCCATGACGCCGAAATAGGGCTCGATGCCAAAGGCGCGCGAGCCGTCGGGCGAGGTTGCGACACTGGTGGTGGCGGCGGTGGTTTCGGCGCCGGTATCGGCAGCCGGATAGGCGTCCTGCGCGTGCGCGACGGCAGGAAGGCTCGCGGCAAGCGCCGCGGCGAGAAGGATACGCATGTTGGGGAAAGACCTTTGCACTGTTGAAACTGGCCGACGCCGCAAAGGCCCGGATACGCTGGGCAGTCGGCGTCGGCGGGGGTTCAAAGCGCGAGGAGTCCGTTTGTTGCACTGCGGTCGTGCAGAAAAGCGCGGAAATCGGGGACTGTTGCGCTGGGGACACGGTTTCTTGCGGGGGGATGAACGGCGGGTTGCTGCGCGACGGACTCGCAGCCAGTCTGCGGTGCGTGATCGAGCGAACCCCCTGTGTCTATATCCTTGCGAGCGGCTATAACGGCACGCTCTATGTCGGGGTGACGTCCAACCTGGTCGGGCGGGTGATGCAGCACCGCGACGGCGCCTTTGCGGGGCATACGCGCCGATATGGCATCCGCCGGCTGGTCTATTTCGAAGTCGCCGAGACGATGGACGCGGCGATCCACCGCGAAAAGCAGCTCAAACGCTATCGCCGTGACTGGAAGCGCAACCTGATCGAGCGCCAGAACCCGGAATGGAATGACCTGGCAGTGGGGTTTGGGTTACCGCCATTGGGGTGAGGTCGGCTTTTCCCCCCACCACCGCCACCCACAACTGTCACCCCGGCCTCGTGCCGGGGCCCACCGGGCAGCCGAAGGAACGACCAAGCGGCGGCGCCCGTCGGTCACCGCCACGCATGCTTGCGGCAGGCGGTCGCGCAAAGAGCGGGGGGGATTCCGATGTGGCACCGTGGGCCCCGGCACAAGGCCGGGGTGACGATGGTGAGGCCGCCGCCACCCACAATTGTCACCCCGGCCTCGTGCCGGGGCCCACCGGGCAGCCGGGGGACGACCAAGCGGCGGCGCCCGTCGGTCATCGTCACGGATGCTTGCGGCGGGCGGTCGCGCGAAGCAGCGAGGGGGATTCCGATGTGGCACCGTGGGCCCCGGCACAAGGCCGGGGTGACGGTGGTGAGGCCGCCGCCACCCACAACTGTCACCCCGGCCTCGTGCCGGGGCCCACCGGGCAGCCAGCAAACGGCCAAGCGGCGGCGCCCGTCGGTCACCGCCACGGACGCCTGCGGCGGGCGGTCGCGCAAAGCAGCGAGGGGGATTCCGATGTGGCACCGTGGGCCCCGGCACAAGGCCGGGGTGACGGTGGTGAGGCCGCCGCCACCCACAATTGTCACCCCGGCCTTGTGCCGGGGCCCACCGGGCAGCCGAGGGAACGGCCAAGGGGCGGCGCCCGTCGGTCATCGTCACGGATGCTTGCGGCAAGCGGTTCGGGCGGAGCCGCGGAGTAATTCCCCCGCGGCACCGTGGGCCCCGGCACAAGGCCGGGGTGACGGTTGGCCCCCTCGGCCTATTCCGCCGCAACCCCCGCGCGCGAGAACATGTCCCCGCTATCGCCCGCATCCTCGTTCGCCACGGCCACGACCTTCGCCTTTTGCCGCTTGTCGAACGAATCCCACACTTCGTTCCAATTGCCCCGCGTCGCGCCCTTCGAATATTCGGTCGCGCGCTGTTCGAAGAAATTGGCGTGCTCCACGCCGTTGAGCAACGGCGCCAGCCAGGGCAGCGGGTGTTCCTCGATCAGGTAGATCGGCTTCATCCCCAATTGCCCCAGCCGCCAGTCGGCGATGTAGCGGACATATTTCTTGATCTCCTTGGGCGTCATGCCGTTCACCGGCCCCTGTTCGAACGCCAGGTCGATGAACGCATCCTCCAGCCGCACCGTCGTCTGGCACATGTCCATGATATCGCTGCGCACCGACTTGGTCAGGCAGTCGCGCTCCTTCACAAAGGTGTGGAACAGCTTGATGATGCCCTCGCAGTGCAGGCTTTCGTCGCGGATCGACCAGGTGACGATCTGGCCCATTCCCTTCATCTTGTTGAAGCGCGGGAAGTTCATCAGCATCGCGAAGCTGGCGAAGAGCTGGAGCCCCTCGGTAAAGCCGCCGAACATCGCCAGCGTCTTGGCAATGTCCTCGTCATTGTCGACGCCGAACGTGCCGAGATAGTCGTGCTTGTCCTTCATTTCGGCATATTCGAGGAACATGCCATACTCGCTCTCGGGCATCCCGATCGTGTCGAGCAGATGGCTGTACGCGGCGATATGCACCGTCTCCATGTTGGAGAAGGCGGCGAGCATCATCTTGATCTCGGTCGGCTTGAACACCCGGCCATATTGCTCGTGATAGCAATTCTGCACCTCGACATCGGCCTGGGTGAAGAAGCGGAAGATCTGGGTCAGCAGGTTACGCTCATGATCCGACAGCTTCTGCGCCCAGTCGCGGCAATCCTCGCCCAACGGCACTTCCTCGGGCATCCAGTGGATCTGCTGCTGCCGCTTCCAGAACTCATAGGCCCAGGGATATTCAAAGGGCTTGTAAGTCTTGCGGGCTTCGAGAAGGGACATGGGGGTTACTCCGAGACAGAATTACGAACGAGAGAAGTCAGAGGCAATGGCCGCCACGCCAACGGCGATCATCGCGGCTCCCGTCAGATAGCGTTGCCAGTCAATCCGAAAGATGGTGGGTTCCGGTTCCAGTAGATACGAAGCTCCGACCAATATCAGCCAGCTCATGCCGAAATTTGTGGCCGAGGACGGAATCGGCCCCAGTCCAGCCATCGGTGCGAAAACGCCAAGCACCCACCCACCGAGGAAGAGAGACCAGGGCAACAAGAGCCAAGTGGCGGGGCGTGGCCGCCATTTGCGTTCTCCGCTCGCCTGCTGAATCTCCAGATGGCTGGCGATAGCCGAATCAATGCTGCGCAGTTCCTCGAAATAGCGGTCCTGCCCGCGCGCCAGCCGCCGATCACGACGACGCTGGAGGCGCTGCAAACTCGATTCAGTTCCGAGAAAAGGATCGAGCAGCGGGTCGAGCAGCTTGAAAAGCAGGAAGAGCAGGCCAATGGCGACTGTACCGCTGACAAACGCCAGAAGTAGGAAGACAGGCGTGCTCACCACGCCCCTCCCGTCGCCAGCGTGAACACCGTCGCAAACCCGCCCAGGAACAGCCCCAGCGCGAAGAGCATCATCCCCGCGATGCGCAGCGCATACAGCGTCGCCTCCGCCTCGGGCAGCCCGAGCGCGCGCCGCGCCAGCGCCGGACGCACCAGCGTCACCAGCCCCGCCGCGCCCGCGACTCCCGCCACTCCGGCCATCAAGGCGATGCTGCGCGTCATTCGTGGTCGATCACCCGGCCCGGCCGCTCGCGCACGATCCGGTCGCGATAGACGATGCGCGTCACCCGGCCCCCGCGATTGGCGCCGACGCCGAACACGCAGATGCCGAGGAAATAGCCGAAATCATACCAGCCGCCATTGTTGGGCACCGCATAGACCGCGATGTCCGGCACGAAGAGCGAGAACACCCACGCCACCGGAAAGATGAAGCCGTGCCACAGCCCGAACAGGAACCCCGGCGCGGCGGGCTGGACGCTGGTCGACACCTGCGTCGCGCAGGCGGCGAGCAGCGCGAGCGCCGACAAGGCGAGGGCGGTACGGAACGGCTTCATGACGGTCTCCCATCCATGGGTATGATTGCGGGCAAAACGCGCGCCGCCATAGGTAAGGCGCACATTCGGGGAATGCCCGATGCCGGGCACCGTTCCGCCCTTCTATGCGTTACGCCATCCGAACCCACCAAAGGAGACACCCCATGGGCCATGAAAGCAACGTCCGCGAGCATATGGAAATCATCGGCGCCGACGGCGTCCATGTCGGTACCGTCGACAAGGTCGAGCATCACCGCATCAAGCTGACCAAGAAGGACAGCGGCGCGCAGATCGAAGGCGCCGAGGGCAGCCATGCGGGGCACCACCATTATATCCCCCTCGGCCTGGTCGCCGAAGTCGAAGGCGACAAGGTCCGGCTGAGCGCCAATGCCGACGTGGCGGTGACGTTCGAAGAGGAAGAGTCCGAGGGCTGAACCGGACGCGGAGGGCGAGGAGGGCTGCACGGCCCCCTCACCCTTCCGCGCCTTCGGCGCTCCCTCCCTCTCCCACAAGGGGAGAGGGACGCAGGTACCCAAGCACCCTCTCCCCTTGTGGGAGAGGGAAGGGGCCCGCCGCCGTAGGCAGTGGGAAGGGTGAGAGGAACGTATCACGCAACGTTCCCACGCAATGCAGGGGGCAGATGCCGGGCTATCTCAGCAACCACCCCGTCCAGATTTTCCATCACCGCATTGTTCCAAAACCGAAGCACACGATAGCCTTCTGCGTTCAAGAAGCGCGTGCGCGCTTCGTCCTGCGCAGGGCGTGCCACGTGGGTCGCCCCATCCACTTCGACGATGAGCTTTGCTCCATGCGAGCAAAAATCGGCATGATAGCAACCAAATGGCACCTGGCGCCTGAACCGTGCCGCCGGCAACGCCCGCCGCAGCGCCGCCCATAGTGCCTGCTCCGGTACGCTAGCGTCGCGACGCAGGATACGCGATCGCTGGACGGTGGCGGCGGGCAGCAACTGGCGCTTGGTCAGGCCGCACCCATTTCCCCTCACCCTTCCCACGCGCTCTGCGGGAACAGATTGCTGGGCTCGATCGCATAGCTCCGCCATCATGGCTCCTGTGCAGGCGCGGCGCTCAGGCGGCGCGACTCCGTCACCGGGAGCCCTGCCTCGGTCGGAACATAGATCAACGATGCCTTGCTCGATTCCAGAGCCTGAATTTGCAGATAGCGCAGATAGCCCTCGGGCCCGCCCAGACTATTCTGCAAAATCGCGTTTGCCTGGGCCGCGCCGCGTGCGCGAATGACTTCGGCCTCGGCTAGCTGAATCGCACTTTCCTTTTTCGCCCGTGCTTCGAGGATCGCCACCTGGCGCGACGATTGCGCTTCTGCCAGCGCGGCCTCGCCCGAAAGGCGCTGCGAATAGACCCGATATTGCGGATAGACGAACATAGCGAGGACGAGTGCGATGACGCCGACAACCGCCGCGGCGAGCGTGCATCCGATATTCTGATTCATGCTTCGACCTTCCCCGCCCAGTGGCGGGTTCGCCCGCCGGTCCTTTAGCCAAACCGACATAGAAGGCGGCTTCATGGCTCAGGCTATACGATGCCGCGCGCGCCTCACTGGCACGCCAGGCATTCGTCATAATCCTTCGACTCCACTTCGATCTGGCGCAGGTCGATCGTGTTGTCGGCTTCCACCCCGCCGGCAAAGCCCGCGCGCTGGATGCTCTTCGAGCGCAGATAATAGAGCGACTTGATCCCCAATTCCCACGCCCGGAAATGGAGCATCAGCAGGTCCCATTTCTCGACGTCCGCCGGGATGAACAGGTTGAGCGACTGTGCCTGGTCGATGAACGGCGCGCGGTCACCCGCCAGTTCAAGGATCCAGCGCTGGTCGATCTCGAAGCTGGTCTTGAAGCAATCCTTTTCCTCAGGCGTGAGGAAATCGAGATGCTGCACCGATCCGCCCTGTTCAAGGATCGTGTTCCACACCGCTTCCGAATTCTTGCTCTTGTCGATCAGCAGCTTTTCCAGATACGGATTGCGGATCGAGAAGCTGCCCGACAGCGTCTTGTGCGTGTAGACATTGGCCGGGATCGGCTCGATGCACGCGCTGGTGCCGCCGCAGATGATGCTGATCGACGCAGTCGGCGCGATCGCCATCTTGCAGCTGAAACGCTCCATCACGCCCATGTCGGCGGCATCGGGGCACGGGCCCCGCTCGACCGCAAGCGCCATCGATGCCTGGTCGACCTGCGCCTTCACATGCTTGAAGATGCGCAGGTTCCAGCTCTTCGCCATCGCGCCTTCGAACGGCAGCCCGCGCGCCTGGAGGAAGCTGTGGAAGCCCATCACCCCCAGGCCCACCGAACGCTCGCGCGCAGCGGAATAGGCGGCGTGTTCCATCCCCGGCTCGGCGCGCGCGATGAAATCGTCCAGCACATTGTCGAGGAAACGCATCACGTCCTCGACAAAGCCCTTCTCGTCCTTCCACTGGTCCCAGGTTTCGAGGTTGAGCGACGAGAGGCAGCACACCGCGGTCCGCTCATTGCCCAGATGGTCCTTGCCGGTGGGCAGTGTGATTTCGGCGCACAGGTTCGACGTCGAGACCTTGAGGCCCAAATCGCGGTGATGCTTGGGCATCGCCTTGTTCACATGATCGGCGAAGACGATGTACGGCTCGCCGGTCGCCAGCCGGGTCTCGACCAGCTTCTGGAACAGCGCGCGCGCGTCCACCTTGCCGCGCACCGACTGGTCCTTGGGGCTCTTCAGCTCCCATTCGGCACCGTCGCGCACCGCTTCCATGAACGCATCGGGGATCAGCACGCCGTGGTGCAGGTTCAGCGCCTTGCGGTTGAAATCGCCCGAGGGTTTGCGGATTTCGAGGAACTCCTCGATCTCCGGATGGCTCACGTCGAGATAGCAGGCCGCCGAGCCCCGGCGCAGCGACCCCTGCGAGATCGCCAGCGTCAGGCTGTCCATCACCCGCACGAACGGGATGATCCCGCTGGTCTTGCCGTTCAGGCCGACCGGCTCGCCAATGCCGCGGACATTGCCCCAATAGGTGCCGATGCCGCCGCCGCGCGACGCCAGCCAGACATTCTCGTTCCAGGTATCGACGATGCCGTTCAGGCTGTCGGGCACCGAATTGAGGAAGCACGAAATCGGCAGCCCGCGCCCGGTGCCGCCATTCGACAGCACGGGCGTCGCCGGCATGAACCACAGCCGCGAGATATAGTCGTACAGCCGCTGCGCATGGCCCGCATCGTCGGCATAGGCAGAGGCGACGCGGACGAACAGGTCCTGGTAATTCTCGCCGGGCAGCAGATAGCGGTCCTTCAGCGTCTCCTTGCCGAAATCGGTGAGCAGCGCGTCGCGGCTATGGTCGACCTCGACCGGATAGGGGCGCGGATTGATGGTGCGCGAATCCTGGTCCTTCTTGCCCGGCTTTGCAGCCTGGGCGACGGTTTCCGTGGCGCTTTTCAGCGCGGTTGCGGCGGCTTCGGCGACGGTATCGTTCACGCTGGTCTCGCTGTCCCTGAATTCCATGACTCTCTCGCCCTCTGACTCATACAAGCCCCATGCAAGGGGCGCTTAATTCCGACTCGGGGGCGGTTTGTGATCGTACCATCAGCACCGCATTGCGCGAGAACAAAAAGTGACCATCGCGCCGGCGCCACGCACGGGAACCTGTCGTCCGCATATGGTATCGCGGCGATGATCCTACCAGTGCTTGAGCTTGCCCCTCAATGCAACCACTACAGATTGTGCCAAACCGAGTCCGGGTTCAACCCGCTAAATGGCCCTGCCGGTCAACGGTTCGTCGCTAAAATGACTCGGTTCGCGGCACGCGCCAAACCGCCAACTGCCGCGACGCACGGACTTCCGGCACCTTCCGTAAACGCAAGAGAACGAACACCGAACTGCAAAAATTTTCCGGGGGAGGAATCATCCGCCACTATGAGTAACGCGGCGGTAACCCTGGGGCCTGCGCGGGCGGGGTGCCAATCGGCTTTTGGATCGTTACAAAAATAACCAACCACAAAATCCCGGAGAGCCCGCATGACCGACGAAACCGAAGCCGACCTGACCGGCGCCACCCCGCGCCGCCGCCCCCGGGCCAATGTCGAGAGCATCGGCGGGCGCAAGCTGCGGCCCAGCACGATGATGATGGGCCACGGCTATGATCCGGTGCTGTCCGAAGGATCGCTGAAACCGCCGATCTTCCTCACCTCGACCTTCGTCTTCCCCAATGCCGCGGCGGGCAAGCGCCATTTCGAAGGCGTCACCGGCAAGCGCCCCGGCGGCGCCGAGGGCCTCGTCTATTCGCGCTTCAACGGCCCGAACCAGGAGATATTGGAGGATCGGCTGGCGGTGTGGGAAGAGGCCGAGGACGCGCTCGCCTTTTCCAGCGGCATGTCGGCGATCGCGACGCTGTTCCTGTCGATGGTCAAGCCCGGCGACACGATCGTCCATTCGGGCCCCCTCTATGCCGCGACCGAGACGCTGGTCGCGCGCATCCTCGGCCGGTTCGGGGTCAACTGGCTCGATTTCCCGGCGGGCGCGACGCGCGCGGAAATCGACGCGGTGCTGACCAAGGCCGCCACCGGCCATGTCGCGCTGATCTATCTCGAAAGCCCCGCCAACCCGACCAACGCGCTGGTCGATGTCGAGGCGGTCGCCGCCAGCCGCGACGCGATCTTCACCGGGGAGAACAAGCCGCCGATCGCGATCGACAACACGTTCCTGGGCCCGCTCTGGGCACAGCCGCTCAAGCAGGGCGCCGATATCGTGGTGTACAGCCTCACCAAATATGCCGGCGGCCATTCCGATCTCGTCGCGGGCGGCGTGCTCGGCACCAAGGCGCATATCAACACCATCCGGCTGATGCGCAACACGATCGGCACGATCTGCGACCCCAACACCGCCTGGATGCTGCTCCGCAGCCTCGAGACGCTGGAACTGCGGATGAGCCGCGCCGGCGAGAATGCGGCGAAGGTCTGCGAATTCCTTGCTGCGCACCCAAAGGTGCAGCATGTCGGCTATCTCGGCTTCCTCGAACGCGGCGAGGATGCGCGCCAGGCCGATATCTATCGCCGCCACTGCACCGGCGCGGGATCGACTTTCTCGCTCTATCTCAAGGGCGGCGAGACAGAGGCGTTCGCCTTCCTCGACGCGCTCAGGATCGCCAAGCTCGCCGTCTCGCTGGGCGGCACCGAGACGCTGGCGTCGCACCCTGCGGGGATGACCCATCTGTCGGTGCCGGAGGCGCGCAAGCAGGCGCTGGGCATCACCGATAACCTGGTCCGCATCTCGATCGGCGTCGAGGATGCCGACGACCTGATCGCCGATTTCGAGGAGGCGCTGAAGGCGGTCTAAGCGCGTACCCGCGGTTCAGTCCAGCGTTCCCGCCGCCGCCTCGACAACCCCGGCCATGACCTGCTGGTCCTTGAGCGAGGGGTGGTAGTTGCACCCGGTCAGTTCGAGCGTGGGCACTTCCACCACGGTCGCACCGGTCGCGGCACCCACGGCGCGGGTGTCCGCGATGAAATTGGCCGCGCCCATCAGCACGAACCGCGCGCCCGGCTGGCGCACCTTCAGCGCGCGGACGAAATCGACATAGCGTGCGCGCCAGTCCGCGCGCAGCGCCGCATCGTCGGCCCAGGCCTCGCCGGCGTGCAGCGAAGTCGAGAAATCATTGGTCCCCAGGTTGATGACGATCAACTGCGGACGCCATGCCGGATCGACGGCGGCAGGCGCCGCGTCGGCGGGGATCGCGCGCGGATAGAGAAAGGGCAGGTTCTCGCCCGGCTTGCGCCCGGCATAGTTGCGCACGACACCATAGCCCGAATAGGCAATCACCCGGTAATCGGCGTCCAGCCGCTTCGCGAGCAACGGGCCGAACGCGG
>NZ_CP010836.1:4500000-4630000 GCF_000935025.1 Sphingomonas hengshuiensis | reverse complement strand
CTCCGCCTTTGCCGCCCAGGATTGCCGCGATGGTCATCGCCCGTCTCCTTCTATTTGGGTCTCAGGCGGTTGAGTCTCCCACGAAACGGGGCCAATTGGAAGCCATGGATGGTCCTCGCCACAGCCTCGAAGATCCCGACTACGCCGCTTTCGCCTGGGGAAGGTTCCGGCGCATCCTGTGGTGGATGAGCGGAGTCGCGCTGCTGGCGGCGATCGTGGCGGAGGCGACGCTCTATTGGTCGATGGGCGAGCTGTACCTGGTCACCGCCATCGCCACCTTTTTCGGCGTGTTCCTCACCGTGATGCTCGCCGCCGCGCTGATGGGGCTGATGTTCCTCAGCTCGGGATCGGGGCATGATGCCGAAGTCGAAGATCTGCTGAAGGACGAAGTGGAGATCGACTAACGCCGCCGCTCGACCTTGAGCGCGAAGTCGAGCCGAGCGGTGCCGTTGGCGGGGACGGTTATGCGCCACGTCTTGACGCCCTTGCGCTCGACCAGCTTCGCGCTGGTGCTGGCCAGCATATAGGGAATCGGCAATTCGAAGGTCTCGGGCGTGGCGCGGGCGTTGGTCACCTCGACGGTGAAGGGCTGGCGGCTCGAAGAGCGCGGCTTCGAGATGATGGTGTACCGCACGTCGTTGCTGGTGCCCGTGGCGAATTCGACTTCCTCGCCGATCGCGCGGTCGGCCAGATCGCTTTCGCCGACCAGCAGCGATTCGCCGCCGCCGTCCTCGAACACCGCCACGCCGCCTGCGGGGAGCGGGAGGCCCAGACCCTGCCCTTCGCGGTTCTCGGTGCGCAGGATGCGCTCGGCCTCGACGCTCTCGGGGTCGTCGTCGGCTGCGTCCCCGTAACCCGAAAATTCGCCGACATACACCCGCGCGAACTTCACCTTGCGGCGGTCGATCATCGCCACCTGCTTGCGGCTCTGCGCCGCCACGGTGACGGGTTCGGGGATGCGATAGAGTTTGAGATCGCCCAGATCCTCCTGTTCGGCGACCATGACCGGCACCGGTGCGGCGCTTCTGGCCCGTTGGGCGCTCACGATGATGTCATCCCCTACCATTCCTGCCATCATCGCGGGTGGAGCAGGAGCAGGCGGCGGAGGGGGCGGTCCCCGAACCGTGCTGGTCGTGTCCATCGGCCAGCATTGCAGGTGCAGCTCGGGCGGCATCGCACTCGGCAACGCCGCCGCAGCCTCCTTGTTCGGCGCGCCCGCCACTGCATTGGTGCGCGCATCGGCAAAGCCCTGGCTACCGCCATTGGCGACGGTCAGCCAGGCAAACAGATCGAGCGTCGTGCCATCCTCGGCCACGCGAGCGACATAGTTCGCCGACCAGTCGAAGCCCTGCGCCAGATAGGAAAGCTGTACCGTCACCGTCGCGGGCGCCGCGCTCTCGCTCGTCACCGACAGCGTCGGTTTGGCGGAGAGATCGGCGGGGATGCCGGGATAGACCGGCGCCTCGGGCAGGCCCGAACAGCCCAGCGCCTCCACACCCGCCGCCGTGGTCAGCACCACGCCGCCACCGGGGCCGGACTGAATCACTGCCTCCGCTTCCGTCACCTTGCCCGTCGCGCGATCGGTGCGGCGGATCGTCACGCGGCGCTTCAGATAGGCATCGATCAGCGCGGCGGGCGAGAGCAGCCGGGCGTCGCGATTCTTCTCACCCACCCCGCGCGGAAGGCCGGTGACGATCGCCGTTTCGGGCATCATCCCCTCCGACACGCCGATAAAGCGGATCACCGAAGGACCGGCGGGCAGCGTGATCGTGCGCGTTTCGGTGACGAGTGCATAGCCGCCGGGCCAGCCATTCGCGGGCATGGGCCCCTCGCCACGTTCGGGATCGCGATACAGCGTCACCGATACCGAATCGAGGCGATCCGACTGGACAAGCGTCTGCGCCGTCGCCGGGCGGACGGCGAAGAGCAGCGACAGGGCCAGGGCGATGCGGCGCATCGGATCAGAAGCGCGTATCGAACACTATCGTCACCGACGCCTTGCCATTGGCGGGCACCGGCACTTTCCACTCCATCCGTTCGGCGGAAACCCGCTCGCCCGCAAGGCTTGCCTCGGCAATGCGGACATCGCCCCACAGCCCGCTCTGGGCGAGATCGACGGTCACTTCGGCGGGGCGGGCATTGGTGAAGTCGTAGCGCATCGTCGTCTGCCAGCGCTTGGACGAAAGTCGCTTGCGCTCGACCACGGTCGCGGTGCCCTTCACGTCGAAGGCGTCGCCGGTACGGATCGACATCGCCGACCCCATCGGCGCAGCATCGACGCGGCTCTCGCCGATGAACTGCGGATCGCCGCGCGCGTCGCGCATATAGACGCGGATCGTGCCCGAGGGGAGCTGGTCGCCCAGCCCGCCCTCGCGCGAGGTCGAGAATTTGAGCACCGAAGTCGCGCTACGCGGATCGGCGTTGGTGCCCAGCCAGTAGTTGCTCCACTCATAGGCCTTGCGCGCAGCCGCGCCCTTCACGTCGAGGAAGCTGACCTGCTTCTGCTGGGCATTGGCGATCGTGGTGCGCGCGGCGAGCGGATAGAGATAATAGTCGCCGAGCCGCTCGCGCGTGCCGCTTTCGGTCCCGGCCTGCTCGATCGTCGTGTCACCGAAATCCACTCTCGGCGCACGGGGACCGGCCGTCCTGCCCGCGACCAACAGCACATCGGCGTTGCGGAAATCGGTGCCGGTGCTGTTGGTGAGCGTCACCCAGCCCTGCATGTCGATGCTGCCCTTCGCTTCGTCGAACAACGTCACATAATCGCTGGTCCAGCCGAGCCCAGGCGTCAGATAGGTCAGCGTCGCGGGCACCCGCCCGGCGCGCGCGACCTGGAGCGTGACCGACAGCGTCGGGCGGGCGCGCAGATTCTCGGGCACCTTGTCGAAGATCACGCGCACCGGCAGCCCGTCATCGCGCAGCACTTCGATCCGGTTGCCGATCTGGAGGACGATGCCGCCATTCGCCGCGAGCACCCGCGCCTGTTCGCGCGTCTCGGCGCCCGTGGCGGGATTGGTGCGGACGATCGTGACGACCGAGCCGACCGCCTTTTCCATCAGCTTGCGCGGCGTCAGCAGGTCATAGTCGAAATTCTGTTCGACGATTCCCAGGCCAGGGCCGGACAGCGTCACCGTTTCCGAGCGGATCTGTGCCGATACGTCGGGGAATTCCTGGCGGGTGCGCCCGGCGGTCAGGTCGAGCTGGCGCGTGTCCTGCACCAGCGACTGGCCGTCCTGGTAGATGGTGACGGCGACATCGCCCTGCGCGCTCGCCTCGGGTGCCGGCACGGCGGCGGTCTGGGCGCTAGCAGAGACCGGGAGGGCGGCGACCGGGAGGGCCGCGACCAATAGAGCCGTCCAACGCAAAGCATCCTCCCCCAATGTTCTTGGAGGAGGATGCTAGCAGCTTGGCATTACAACGCTAGGTCACAAATGACCCTTGCCGCGATCAGGCGGCGGGGACGTCCGCGTCGTCGGTGCGCTTGGTCCGGCGGCGGGGCTTTTTAGGGGCCTCTTCCTCGGGTGCGGCAGCCGCTTCGATGCCGAAGGCGGGGGGAAGGATCGCCGCGTCGATGCCGGCATTCCCTTCGGCCTCTGCCGGAGCTTCCTCGCGACGGGTGCGCGGGCGACCGCGGGGGCGCGGGGTGCGCTCCTGGGTTTCCGCACGGGCTTCGCGGACCGGCTCGGCGACGGGCGCTTCGACAGCGGGCGGCGCCGCGACCGGATCGGCAGCAGCAGCGGCGCCGTTCGCGCCATTGCCATTGGCATAGCCGTTGCGGCGCGGCTCGCGGGGTTCGCGCGGCTCACGGCTTTCCCGGGGCTCGCGCTGCTCGCGACCCTCACGCGTGTCGCGCGGCTCGCGGCCCTCACGCGGCTCACGGCCTTCGCGCGGTTCACGAACTTCACTAACCTCGCGCTGTTCGCGATTGTCGCGACCCTCGCGGCGCTGGCCCTGCTGCGGGCGGGGTTCGCGCTGTTCGCGCTGGGGCTGTTGCTGGCGGGGCTGGTCGTCGTTCGCCTCGTCGCCGCGATTGCCGTCGGCTTCGAAGTCGAAATCGTCGTCGCTGTCCAGATCGGTGTTCGGCCGACGGCCCTGGTTCGCGTTCGGATTCTGCTCCTCGAAGCGCGAGCGGGTTTCGCTCAGCACCCGGAAATAATGATCCGCGAACTGGAGATAATATTCGGTGTTGACCCGATCGCCCTGCATCTGCGCGTCGCGGGCGAGGTTCTTGTACTTTTCGAGCAACTGGGCGGCATTGCCGCGTGCGCGATTGTCGATCCGGTTACCATTGCCCTGCTGGCCGGAGCCTCCGCCCTGGCGCTGTTGCTGGCCGCCACGACCGCGACGGCGGCCGTTTGCCTGACGATTGTTGATCAAGGTCTGTGTGTCCTGTCTTACCTAGGCCGTCCGTCGAATCATCGAGGTCCCGGATGCGCGTTACAGTTGCGGGCCACGCCGGCAACGGCGCCTCCCGCTCGCCATGGCCGCCGGACTGCAGCGGCTCACATGACTTTGGAGTGGGCCGTAGCCCTGTAATTCAACAACTTGGTTGAAGTTGCTTTGCCCCGCCGCTGTTCTTAGCCCGGCAAAAGGCAATCTCCAAGAGGAATATGTGCTGTTCACCCAGTCTTTCAAGTCAGCAATATTGCGCGGGGCCGCCCGCCCAGGTCGCGAAACAGCGCTGCCGCTAACCCATGTTGGGATGCAAGTCCCGTAACGGCGTCCGCCTGGGTCCAGCCGATCTCGAGCACCGCCGCCCCACCCGAAGCGAGCAACCGGGGCAGATCGGGGACGATCCGGCGATAGTCGTCGAGCCCGTCGGCGCCGGCGAACAGCGCCGATGCCGGTTCATGGTCGCGCACCTCGGCGGGGAGTTGCTCCCCCGTCCCGATATAGGGCGGATTGGCGAGGATAAGGTCGAACCGCCCCTCGATTTTCGCCGCCCAGTCGCCGGTAGCAAAGGCGGCGCGCGGCGCGAGCCCCAGCGCATCGGCATTGGCGCGGGCATAGCCAAGCGCCGCCTCCGACGCATCGACGCCGATCCCGGTCGCCTGCGGCCACTGGTCGAGCGCGGCGAGCAGCAGCGTGCCGGGCCCAGTGCCGAGATCGAGGATGCGGCGCGGGGCACGGGCACCGAAATGCGCGATGGCCGCCTCGATCAGCGTCTCGCTGTCCGCACGCGGCACCAGCGCGCCGGGACCGACCGCGAGGTCGATCGTCCAGAAGGCGCGGGTGCCGGTGATATAGGCGATGGGCTCGTGGGCGAGGCGACGTTCGAGGAGGGGGGCGAAAGTTTCGGGGACGGGGGCGTCAAGGTGGCGCAGGAGCAGGTCGTTGCGCGTGGTGCCGAGGGCGTGCGCCATCAGCAGCTCGGCATCGAGGCGCGGGGTGGCGGAGAGGGGGGTTAGGGAGGCGGTGGCTGCGGCGAGGGCTGCACGCACTCCCCCTCCCGCAAGCGGGAGGGGAACAAGAAGCGCCTCACCCATCCAGTTGCGCCAGCCGGTCGGCCTCGTCCTGCGAAATCAGCGCGCCGAGCAGCTCCTCCATCTCGCCCTGCAAAATCTCGGGCAGGCGGTGGAGCGTCAGGTTGATGCGGTGGTCGGTCACGCGCCCCTGCGGGAAATTATAGGTGCGGATGCGCTCCGAACGGTCGCCCGATCCGACCATCGATTTGCGCGCGCCCGCGCGCTCGGCGTGGAGCCGCTCGCGCTCCAGCTCGTAGAGGCGGGTCCGCAGCACTTTCAGCGCCTTGGCCTTGTTCTTGTGCTGCGACTTCTCGTCCTGCTGGATCACCACCAGCCCCGAGGGGATGTGGACGATCCGCACCGCGCTGTCGGTGGTGTTGACCGACTGGCCGCCTGGGCCAGACGAGCGATAGATGTCGATGCGCAGGTCCTTGTCGTCGATCTTGACGTCGACTTCCTCGGCCTCGGGCAGCACCGCGACGGTGGCGGCGCTGGTGTGGATGCGCCCGCCCGCCTCGGTCGCGGGGACGCGCTGGACGCGGTGGACGCCGCTTTCGAACTTCAGCTTGGCGAACACGCCCTTGCCCTCGACCGAGGCGATCGCTTCCTTGAACCCGCCCGAATCGGAGGCGGAGGAGGAAATCAGCTCGACGCGCCAGCCCTGCCGCTCGGCATAGCGCTGGTACATGCGGAACAGGTCGCCGGCGAACAAAGCCGCTTCGTCGCCGCCGGTGCCCGCGCGGATTTCGAGCATCGCGGCGCGCTCATCGGCGGCATCGCGGGGGAGCAACGCGAGCGCGAGGCTGCGCTCGGCACGGGGGAGCGCGTTGCGGATCGCGGCGATCTCGTCGCGGGCCATGTCGCGGAGTTCGGGATCGCCGTCGCTCTCCATCCCCTCCAGCGTCTCGACTTCGCTGCGCAGCCGCCGGACTTCACCCGCCGCGACCGCGACCGGCTCCAGCTCGGCATATTCCTTCGACACCTCGACGAAGCGCTCGCCCGACAGGTCGCCGGTCGCCATCATCGCCTGCAACGCATCGCGCCGCGCCTCGATGGCGGCGATGCGATCGGGGGAGATGGAGGTCATAGCGCGCGTCTCTCTCTGTCACCCCGGCCTTGACCCGGGGCCCCGCTATTGCTGGCGGCGGGCGAGAAGAAGCGGGGCCCCGGCTCAAGGCCGGGGTGACGGGGGGGAATCAGGGGCGCGTGCACTGCGTCGCGCCGCGCCTTGGTGGCGACGATGCGGTCGGGAGAAGTGGAGGTCATCGCGCGCGACTCTCTCTGTCACCCCGGGCTTGACCCGGGGCCCCGCTATTGCTGGCGGCAGGCGAGAAGAAGCGGGGCCCCGGCTCAAGGCCGGGGTGACGGGGGGAAGTCATGCGGCGCTGGCGATCAAACGCTGAACGAGGTCTGCATCGACCGCGTCGGGGTGCAGCACGCGCGGGTTGATCGCGGCGGTGCCATCGTGAAGCTGGAACGAGATCGTCATCGCCGGATCAGATTTAAGCGCGCGATCGTAGCGCTTCTTAACGCTGCCCGATGCGAACAATTCAGCGCTGAAGCCCGCACGGCGCACTTGCGCCAGCAAAGCGGTGCTCGCTTGTTCGAAGCCCGCTGCCTCGACCACAATCGCGACCTGCACCTTCTCAACCACCGGCTCGGCCAGCAGCATCCCCAGCCGCTCGACCCCCGCAGCCCAGCCCACGCCCGCCGTCTCCGGCCCGCCGAGACTCCCGATCAGCCCGTCATAGCGCCCACCCGCCAGCACCGTGCCCTGCGCGCCAAGCCGATCCGTCACGAACTCGAACGCGGTGTGCCGGTAATAATCGAGCCCGCGCACCAGCCGCGCGTTGCGCGTCCACGCCACGCCCGCCGCGTCGAGCCCGTCGGTCACAGCCTTGAAGAACGCCGCCGCCTCGTCGGTCAGGAACCCGTCGATCCCCGGCGCGCTGTCGGCGATCGGCCGGTCGCGCGGGTCCTTCGAATCGAGAATCCGCAGCGGGTTCTTTTCCAGCCGCGCGACGCTGTCCTCGCTCAGCTCGCCGCGATGCGCCTCGAAATGCGCGACCAAAGCCGTGCGCCATGCGTCGCGGGTCGCGGCGTCGCCCAACGTGTTGAGCTGGAGCGTCACGCCCTCGGCGATGCCCAGTTCGTGGAGCAGCTGGTCGGCGAGCACCAGCAGCTCGACATCGGCTGCGGGTTCCGGGGCGCCGATGATCTCGGCGTCGATCTGGTGGAACTGGCGATAGCGGCCCTTTTGCGGGCGTTCGTAGCGGAATACCGGGCCGGAGGTTGCCAGCTTCAGCGGCGCATATTGCTGCCAGCCCTCGGTGATATAGGCCCGCGCGATTCCTGCCGTGAATTCGGGACGCAAAGTGATCGAATCGCCGCCGCGATCCTC
Organism: Sphingomonas hengshuiensis; assembly: GCF_000935025.1. Taxonomy (NCBI): domain Bacteria; kingdom Pseudomonadati; phylum Pseudomonadota; class Alphaproteobacteria; order Sphingomonadales; family Sphingomonadaceae; genus Sphingomonas; species Sphingomonas hengshuiensis. The sequence continues at coordinate 4,622,134 of NZ_CP010836.1, read as the reverse complement.
GAAGCTGTACATCTCCTTCGAGACGACGTCGCTGGTCTCGCCCATGCTGCGGGCGAAGACGTTGGTCGCCTCGAAAATCGGGATTTCGAGTCGCTGGAAGCAATAGAGCCGCCGCACCCGGTCGAATGCGTCGAGAACCGTGGCGAAGCGCCGCTGCTCGTCGCCGAAAATGTCCTGGGTGCCCCGGATACGCTTGGGGGTTTCGATACGTGCCATCGGCGCGGTTTCTAAGGCGTCGCGCGGGGTTTCGCCACTCCCTTTACAATCGGCAGGAAGCCGCCATATCCGCATTATATTTCAATGCATTAGCAGAACGCGATCCGATGCCTCCCCGCCGAATCCCCCTCGCTGCACGCGGCGAAGCCATGGTTCGGCCGCCCCGAGCATCGCGCGCCGAGGCGCAAAATCGCGCATCCTGCCGCATCGGAGGCGGATATAAGCGCAGCCCGCGGGCTGCTCCATGTGTTTCCGGCACATTTCTTTGGTGGAACCGCCGCAACCTGCGGCCTATGAGCGAGTTTCGCCACTCAACCGCGCACCCGTTCCGGGTGCCCAGGAGCGGGTTCGCCAATTGCTTCCGATCATCCCGACCAAGCCCCCCCGCCCGTCCACCCTGCTGATCGGCGCGCTGCTAGCGCTCGCGTCGTGCAGTAGCGGCAACACCGCCGGCGATGCCGCGAAGAAGGGCGGCGCGCCGCGCGGGCCGATCGCGGTCGGCTTTGTCGTGGTCCAGCCGAGCAGCGTGCCGGTGACGACCGAACTGGCGGGGCGCGTCACGGCGTTCGAGATGTCCGAGGTCCGGCCCCAGGTGGTCGGCATCGTCCAGCGCCGGCTGTTCACCGAAGGATCGATCGTCCGCGCCGGGCAGACGCTCTACCAGATCGACCCGAGCCTGTACGAGGCGCAGACCGCGCAGGCACAGGCCAACCTCCAGAGTGCGCGCGCCACCGCAGAGGCGGCGCGCATCCGCGCCGAGCGCTTCAAGCCGCTGGCCGATATGCAGGCCGTGAGCGCGCAGGATTATACCGACGCCGTCGCCACCGCGCGCCAGGCCGAGGCGACGATCGCGCAGACCAGCGCCCAGCTCCAGACGGCGCGGATCAACCTGCGCTTCACCCGCGTCCCCGCCCCGATCACCGGGCGAATCGGGCGATCGCTGGTGACGGTGGGCGCGCTGGTGACGTCGAGCCAGACCGATCCGATGGCGGTGATCCAGCGGCTCGACCCGATCTTCGTCGATATCCAGCAATCGAGCGCCGACATGCTGGCGCTGCGCAAGGCGCTGGCGAAGGACGGCGTCGCGCCGGCCAGCGCGGCGGTGCGGCTCAAGCTGGAGGATGGCAGCGACTATGCGCTGTCGGGGACGGTAGAGTTTTCGGAAGTGATGGTCAGCCAGAGCACGGGCACGGTGACGCTGCGCGCGCGGTTCGACAATCCGCAGGGGCTGTTGCTTCCCGGCATGTTCGTCCGCGCGGCGTTCGCACAGGCAATCGATACCCAGGCGTTCCTGGTGCCGCAGGCCGGGGTGTCGCGCGATCCGCGCGGGGGCGCCACGGTCTATGTCGTCGGGCCGGGCAACCGCGCCGTTGCGCGCACCGTGATCGCCGAGCGCACGATCGGCGCGAACTGGGTAGTGACGCAGGGGCTGGCGCCGGGCGACAAGGTGATCGTCCAGGGCCTGGCCAATGTCCGCCCCGATGCCGAGCTTCGCCCGGTCCCCGCCACGACGCCGCAGCGGATCGAGGCGCCCAAGGACGGCGCGGGCAAGGCTGGCGGTGCCGGCGCACCCCAGGCCAAAGGCGGCTGATCGCCCATGTCGCGCATTTTCATCGATCGCCCGATCTTTGCATGGGTGATCGCGATCATCGTGATGCTGATGGGGCTGGCGGCGATCTTCTCGCTGCCGATCGCGCAATATCCCGATGTCGCGCCGCCGCAGGTCAACGTCCGCGCCAGCTATCCCGGCGCGTCGGCGGAGACCGTGCAGAACAGCGTCACCCAGGTGATCGAGCAACAGCTCACCGGGATCGACGGGCTGCTCTATTTCAGCTCCTCGTCGACCTCGCGCGGGCAGGTGACGATCTCGGCGACGTTCGAAAAGGGCACCGATCCCGATATCGCGCAGGTCCAGGTCCAGAACCAGGTCCAGCAGGCGCTGTCGCGGCTCCCCGCGCAGGTCCAGCAGCAGGGGCTGCGCGTCACCAAGTCCAACCCCGATTTCCTGCTGCTCGTCGGCGTCTATGACGAGACCGACAAGCGCACCAACCAGGACGTGTCGGACTGGCTGGCGTCGAACCTCCAGGACCAGCTGGCGCGGATCGAGGGGGTGGGCGACACCAATGTGTTCGGCGCGCCCTATGCGATGCGGATCTGGCTGAACCCCGATCGGCTGGCGAGCTATTCGCTGATGCCGAGCGACGTCATCTCGGCGATCACCGCGCAGAATACCGAAGTCGCCGCCGGCGAGATCGGCGGCCAGCCGCAGCCGCGCGAGCAGATGCTCAACGCGACGGTGACCGCGCAATCGCGGCTCCAGACGCCCGAGCAATTCCGCAAGATCATCCTCAAGACGCAGACCAGCGGCGCGACGGTGCGGCTGTCCGATGTCGCGCGGGTCGAGCTGGGCGCGGAGAATTACAACACGGTCAGCCGGGTCAACGGCCATCCGGGCGCCGGGCTTGCGGTGTCGACCGCGCCGGGTGCCGACGCGCTCAAGACCGCCGAGCTGGTCAAGGCGAAGGTCGAGGAAATCGCCCGCACCTTCCCGCCGGGCTTCAAATTCGCGTACGCCAACGACACGACCGCGTTCATCAAGCTGTCGATCGACGAAGTGGTCAAGACGCTGATCGAGGCGATCGTGCTGGTCGTGATCGTGATGTTCGTGTTCCTCCAGAGTTGGCGCGCGACGCTGATCCCCACGATCGCCGTGCCGGTGGTGCTGCTCGGTACGTTCGGCGTGTTCTATGCGCTGGGCTTCTCGATCAACACGCTGACGCTGTTCGGGCTGGTGCTGGCGATCGGATTGCTGGTCGACGACGCGATCGTCGTGGTCGAGAATGTCGAGCGGCTGCTCGAAGAGAATCCGGGGATGACCCCGCGCGAAGCCACGATCAAGTCGATGGAGCAGATCCAGGTCGCGCTGGTCGCGATCGCGCTGGTGCTGTCGGCGGTGTTCCTGCCGATGGCGTTCTTCGGCGGATCGACGGGGGTGATCTATCGCCAATTCTCGGTGACGATGGTCTCGGCGATGGTGCTGTCGGTGTTCGTCGCGCTGATCCTCAGCCCGGCGCTGACGGCCACGCTGCTCAAGCCCAAGCATGAAGCGGCGCAGGACGGCTGGGCCAAGCGGCGCTTCCCGCGGACCGCGCATTTCTTCAAGCGCGCGGGCGAGCGCTTCAATTCGGGGTTCGAAAAGGGCGTCGAACGCTATGCGCGCGCGGTCACCATGGTGGTCGACCGCAAATGGCTGTTCCTGCTGATCTATGCCGGCGTCGTCGCGCTGCTGGTGGTGATGTTCACGCGGCTGCCGACCGGCTTCCTGCCGACCGAGGACCAGGGCGCGGCGCAGCTCCAGTTCCGCCTGCCCTCGGGCGCGACTCAGGGCCGCGCGATCGAGGTTCAGCTCGCGCTCGAGCGTTATTTCCGCGAGCAGGAAGCCAAGAACGTCAGTACGATGTTCGTCGCGGCGGGCGGCGGCGGCGGCGTCGCCGGGCAGAATAGCGGCCAGGGCTTCCTCAACTTCGCGCCGTGGGACGAGCGCAAGGGCCGCGAGAACAGCGCCGACGCGATCGTCGGGCGCGCGTCCGCCGCCTTCCGCAACTTCCGCGACGCGCAGGTCTTCGCGCTGGTTCCTGGCGCGATCCGCGGGCTGGGCCAGTCGAACGGCTTCACGATGGAACTGCAAAACGCCAGCGGCATGTCGCAGGCGGAATTCGGCAAGGCGCGCGACCGGCTGCTGGAAATGGCGGCACGCGATTCGGCGCTCACTGCGGTCCGGCTCAGCGACCTTCCCGACGTCGCGACGTTGCAGGTCGATATCGACCAGGAAAAGCTCGCCGCACTCGGGCTGTCGCCGAGCGACGTCAACGCGACGCTGTCGACCGCCTGGGGCGGACGCTACGTCAACGACTTCATCGATCGCGGCCGCGTCAAGCGCGTCTATGTCCAGGGCGACGCCCAGTTCCGCGCGTCGCCGGCCAATATCGACGAATGGTTCGTCCGCACCAGCACCGGGACGATGGCGCCCTTCTCGTCCTTCGCGCAGACCAGCTGGGCGACCGCGCCGACCAGCCTGTCGCGGTTCCAGGGCGTCCCCGCGTTCGAAATCCAGGGTCAGGCGGCGCCGGGCACCAGCTCGGGCGAGGCGATGAACCGGATGGAGGCGCTCGCGGCGCAGATCCCGGGGACCACCGTGGCCTGGGCGGGCCTGTCGTACCAGGAGCGGTTGTCGTCGGGGCAGGCGCCGCTGCTCTACGCGGTGTCGCTGCTCGTCGTGTTCCTGTGCCTCGCGGCGCTGTACGAAAGCTGGTCGATCCCGATCGCGGTGCTGCTGATCATCCCGCTCGGGCTGGTCGGCGCGATCTTTGCGGTCACGCTGCGGGGCTTGCAGAACGACGTCTATCTCCAGATCGGGCTGCTGACGACGATGGGGCTGGCGGCGAAGAATGCGATCCTGATGATCGAGTTCGCCGAGCGCGCCGAGCGCGAGGGCAAGCGCGTGATCGATGCCGCGATCGAGGCGGCGCGCATCCGGCTGCGCCCGATCCTGATGACCAGCCTCGCCTTCATCTTCGGCGTGCTGCCGCTCGCGATCTCGACCGGGGCGGGCGCGAACAGCCGAATCGCGATCGGCACCGCGGTGATCGGCGGCATGCTGACCGCGACGATCCTGGCGATCTTCTACATCCCGCTGTTCTTCGTGCTCGTCCGGCGCGGCGTGCGCGACGGGCTCAAGGCGGTTCGCGGGCGGCTCCATCGACCCAAGCCGGAGGCGTCGGCATGAAGCGCCTCGCCCCCCTGCTGATCGGCGCGGCGCTGGGCGCCTGCTCGATGGCACCCGCCGATATTCGGCCCGAGGCGCCGGTGCCCCCGTCCTGGCCAGTCGGCGACGCCTATCTCGCGCGGAGCGAGGCGGCGCTGCCCAGCGTTACCTATCGCGACATTTTCCGCGACGCGCGGCTCCAGGCGCTGGTCGACCGCGCGCTGGCCAATAATCGCGACCTGCGCATCGCCGCCGCCAATATCCGCGCCGCGCGCGCGCAATATCGCATCCAGCGGGCCAATCGCTTCCCCAATGTGGCGACGGGCGCGAGCGTGACCGAACTGGGCGGTACCGGCACGGGCGCCCGCACCTTCACCGCGCGCAGCAGCTTTGCCGCCGACATCGCTATCACCGGGTTCGAACTGGACCTGTTCGGCCGCGTCGCATCGCTCACCCGCGCCGAGCAGAACCGCTATTTCGCGACCGAGGCCGGCGCGCGCGCGACGCGCCTGACGCTGATTGGCGACATTGCCGACGCCTGGCTGGCGCATGCCGCCGATGCAAGCCTGCTCGCAATCGCGCGCGACACCGCCGCGAGCGCCGAGAACAGCGTGCGGCTGACCCGCGCGCGGCTCGAAGGCGGCATCGCCCCGCGCACCGACCTGCGCCAGGCCGAACAGGTTCTGGAGGGCGCGCGCGCCGATGTCGCCGAACAGACCACCGCGCTGGCGCAGGACGCCAATGCGCTCCAGCTGCTGCTCGGCGCGACGGTCGACCCCGCGCTATTGCCCGGATCGATCGACGATGCCGCGCCGACGATCGCCGAGCTGCCCGCCGGGCTCGATTCGGGGGTGCTGCTCCGCCGCCCCGATGTGGTCCAGGCCGAATATACGCTGCGCGCCGCCAATGCCGAGATCGGCGCCGCGCGCGCCGCTTTGTTCCCGCGCATCTCGCTGACCGGGCTGGTCGGGCTGGCCAGCGGTGCGCTGACGGGGTTGTTCAACGGCGACGGGTTCAACTGGTCGGCGGGCGCCAATGGCGATTACACGATCTTCAACGCCGGTGCGGGCCGGGCCGGCGTAGAGGCAAGCCGGGCGCAGCGCGACGCCGCGGTCGCAAGCTATGAGCGCGCGATCCAGACGGCGTTCCGCGATGTCGCCGATGCGCTGGCGCGGCGCGGCACGATCGACGAGCAACTGCGCGCCACCCGCGCCCAGGCGGATGCCGCCGCCGATACCTATCGCCTGGCCGAGGCACGCTATCGCGGCGGGATCGACACCTTCCTCGCGAGCCTCGACGCGCAACGCTCGCTTTACTCGGCGCAACAGAGCCTCGTGCTGACCCGGCTGACCGAGGCCAGCAACCGCGTTACGCTGTATCGCGCGCTGGGCGGGGACGCGCTGGTTGCCGCTTCACCCGCTGGACCCGAGCCCGCGGCGGACTGACGCAACGCGCGAAAAGTCCGGGTAAATCGGCTTGCGCAACCCCGCCTGTCCGTCCGATAGGAGCGGCGCAGAGCGGGTCGTGCCGCCGACAGGATGAGGAAGCAAATGACCGAGCGGCAGGAAAATGCGATCCGGCTGGGGCTGGTGGGTATCGGCAAGATCGCGCGCGACCAGCATCTGCCCGCGCTGGCGAGCGACGACTGCTTCGTGCTCGCGGCGACGGCAAGCCGGAACGCGACGCTCGACCAAATACCCGGCCATGCCGACATTACCGCGATGCTGGAGGGCGGCCATGCGCTCGACGCCGTGTCGCTCTGCACGCCCCCCGACGGGCGTCACGCACAGGCGCTGGCGGCGATCGATGCGGGGCTCCACGTCATGCTCGAAAAGCCGCCCGCGGCGACGCTGTCCGAAATCGCGGCATTGGCCGAGCGGGCGCGGGCGCGGGGCGTGACGCTGTTCACGACTTGGCATTCGCGCGAGGCGGCGGGAGTCGGCCCGGCGCGCGCATGGCTGACGGGGAAGCGGATCGACGCGGTGCGCATCGCGTGGCGCGAGGACATTCGCCGCTGGCATCCGGGTCAGGAATGGATCCTCGCGCCCGGCGGGTTCGGCGTGTTCGATCCGGGCATCAACGCGCTGTCGATCGCGACCGCGATCCTCCCCGATCCGCTGCTGCTCGAATCGGCATGGATGGACGTGCCCGAAGGGCGCGCCTCGCCGCTCGCCGCGGGGCTGACGATGCGATCGGGCGGCGCGCAGGTCACCGCCGCGTTCGATTTCCTCCAGACCGGGCCCCAGACCTGGGACATCGAAGTCGATACCGATGCGGGCATGCTGCGGCTGCGCATGGGGGGCAGCATCCTGCAGCTTCCGGACGCACCCGAGATGCAGGCCCCCGACCGCGAATATGCCCGGCTATACGCGCGCTTCGCCGAGCTGGTGGCTGCGGGCGAGAGCGACGTCGACATCCGCCCGATCCAGCTCGTCGCCGACGCGTTCCTGCTCGCCGAGCGGCGCATGACGGCGCCGTTCGCGTTCTGAGCGGAGCGTCGTCGGGGCAGCAGGCGTTGCCAAATCTCGCCGCGCATCGCCGATTTCCTTGACATCGGCGCGGGCGGTCCTTAAGTCCCGCGCTCCCCCGGACACCATTAACCCAAGGATTGCGTACATGGCGCGCGTCACCGTTGAGGATTGCGTCGACAAGGTTTCCAACCGGTTCGACCTGGTGCTGTTTGCGGCGCAACGCGCCCGGCAGATTTCGGGCGGTGCGGAGCTGACGATCGATCGCGATCGCGACAAGAACCCGGTCGTCGCGCTGCGCGAGATCGCCGAAGAGACCGTGCGCCCGCGCAACCTCGAGGAATCGGTCATCTCCAGCCTCCAGCGCGTCCAGGTCGACGACGAAGAGGCTCCGGACGAAGTCGGCTCGCTGGCCGCATCGGCAGAGGCGCTGCGCCTCACCGCCGCTGCACCGCCGCGCAACCAGAATCTGGGCAGCGATTACGAGGGCTGATCGGCTCTCGTGACAGACGGAGAAACAGGGGCCCGCGACGCAAGTCCGGGCCCCTTTTCGTTGGCGTCAGTCCGACTCGCAATCGGCGGCCGCGGCGCGCCCTTTGAACCCCTGGGCGACAACGAACCACTCGACCGAACCCTTGCGGCTCGACGGCGGCTTGGCGTGCTTCACGGTGGTGAAGTTGCGCTTCATCTCCGCGACGAGCTGCGAATCGGCGCCGCCCGCGAACACCTTCGACACAAAGGCGCCGCCAGGCTGGAGCGTCTGGATCGCGAAGTCGAGCGCGGTCTCAACCAGCGCCATCGTGCGCAGCGCATCGGTCTGCGGATGGCCGACGGTGTTCGCCGCCATGTCCGACAGCACCAGATCGGGCGCGCCGCCCAACGTGTCGACCAGCAGCGCGGGCGCCGCGTCGTCGAGAAAGTCCATCTGGAAGATCGTCGCCCCGTCGATCGGATCGACCGGGAGCAAATCGATCCCCACCACCGCCGCCTGGGGCAGCCGCCGGCGCACCACCTGCGTCCAGCCGCCAGGCGCGATGCCGAGGTCGACGATCCGCTTCGCCCCCTTCAGGAAACCGAACTTCTCGTCGAGTTCGATCAGCTTATACGCCGCGCGGCTGCGATACCCTTCCGCCTTGGCGCGCTTCACATAGGGATCGTTGAGCTGGCGCTCGAGCCAGCGATTCGATTGCGGGGTCCGCCCCCGCGACGTCTTCACACGGGTATGCCCGCCGCCGCCGCCTCTGCTCACAGTGCATTCCCGTTCATCAATCGGCGCAAGATACCTTCGCGGATACCGCGATCGGCGACCCCCAGCCGTTCGGCGGGCCACAGGTCCAAAATCGTCTCGAGGATCGCACAGCCCGCGACGACCAGATCGGCGCGCTCATTGCCGATGCACGGCACTTGCCGGCGCTCGGCCATGCTCATCGCCGCGATCCGCTGGCTGACAAGCCGCATCGCCGCCGAGGGCACGATCAGCCCGTCGACCACCGAGCGATCATAGGTCGGGAGCCCGAGATGGACGCTCGCCAGCGTCGTCACCGTCCCGCTGGTGCCCAGCAGCCGCGGCACGCCGCGCGGGCGCTCCAGCCGCGCGACAAAGGGCGCGAATGCCTGCGCCACCCGTGCGCGCATCTCGGCATAGGCGCGCGCGCGCGCTTCTTGCGTATCGGCGCCGCCAAACGCCTCGGTCAGCGACACCACGCCCCAGGGCGCGCTGTGCCAGTCGAGGATGCGCGGCACCGGCGCGTGCGAATCGACCAGCACCAATTCGGTCGAGCCCCCGCCAATGTCGAACACGAGCGCGGGCCCGTCGCCCGGCTCGAGCAGCGCGTGGCAGCCGAGCACCGCGAGCCGCGCCTCTTCCTCCGCCGTGATGATGTCGAGCGCGATCCCGGTCTCGGCATAGACGCGCTCGATGAATGCGGCGCCGTTGCTCGCCTGGCGGCAGGCCTCGGTCGCGACCGACCGCGCGAGCGCGACGTTGCGGCGCTTGAGCTTGTCGGCACAGATGCGCAGCGCGGCCAGCGTCCGCTCGATCGCGGTATCCGACAATTGCCCGGTGCTGGCGAGCCCCTCGCCCAGCCGGACGATCCGCGAAAAGGCGTCGATCACGGTGAAGCCATTGCCCTGCGGCCGCGCGATCAGCAGCCGGCAATTATTGGTGCCGAGGTCCAAAGCCGCATAATGGCGCGATTCGGGCCAGCGCGCGCTCGGGGGCCGCTCGGGCGGTGGGGCTGGTTCGGGCCGGGCGGGGACGCCACTCCGCCGGCGGGGTAGTCTGGCGGAGCCATCCCCCATCACATCACTCGCTTATATTCTCTCCGTCCCGGCGAAAATTCGCCGCCCGGTGCTTCAAGGCGAGGCTAGCCGAGTGCGTGGCCAAGGGCAAGGCGAGCGACCGCCGTTGACATGCCGATAAGGCCGCCCTATTCGGCCCCCCTCGTTGCCCCGTCGTCTAAAGGTAAGACTACGGACTCTGACTCCGTCAATTGAGGTTCGAATCCTCACGGGGCATCCAGCTTTTCCTTGGCTAGCAAGGCGGTTGGGCGAGAAAGTTGCGCTCGTTCCGTCGCATTGCGCGGAACTCCCCGGTCGCACGGGGTTTTCATCGCGATGGCAGAGGAAAGCGCGCTCCCCCCGGTCGAGCCCCCTGCACGCCCCCGGCGCGCGCTCGGGACGCCGCTGGCCAGCGCCATCGCGGTTTTCGCGACCTTGCTCGGAATACTGGTTCTCGCCTGGGCGATCCTGTTCGTCACCAAGGGCCGTTTTCTCAAACGCCCGTTCGAGCGCATCGTCGCCGGCCAGACGCACCGCGCCGTTTCGGTCGCCGGCGATTTCCAGCTCTATTTCGCGCCGTTCAACGTCAAGTTCGTTGCCGAGGGGCTGACGATCGCCAATCCCGCCTGGGCAGGGACCGGCAATCTCTTCTCGGCCAGGCGCATCGACGCGCGGATTTCGACGTGGAGCCTGATCACCGGAAACCGCCGGGTAAACTGGCTGGGGCTCCAGGACGGGCATCTGGACCTGCAATGGGACAAGGCCGGGCGCCGCAACAGCTGGACCTTTAGCGAGGAGAAGGGCGAGCCGCTCGACCTGCCGGCGATTCGCCGGGCGATCGTCCAGGGCACGCTGGTTCGCTATATCGATCCGCGGATGCAGATTGCGGCGGGGATCCGGGTTCATACGGTCGAGGCGCGCGACACCGCGATCGCGAGCACGATCCGGTTCGACGGCAACGGCACTGCGCGCGGCACGCCGTTCACGCTGACCGGCGAACTCCTGTCGCCCAACGCGACGGTGGCAGGCGGGCGCAACCAGTTGCGGCTGCATGCAGAGGGCGTGCGCACGTTAGTCGATGTCACCGGGACGCTCGCCGGCGCGACCGAGATCGAGGGTGCCGACCTGCGGCTCGCGATGCGCGGGCGCGACCTGGCGGATATCTTCGCAGTCGGCGGCGTCGCGGTGCCCGATACCCGCCGGTACAGCCTGACTTCGGCGGTGACGCGCGTCGGCGACGAGTGGCGCTTCACCGGGCTGAAGGGCCGGTTCGGCGCGAGCGACCTTGCCGGCACGCTGACGGTGGCGATGCGCCAGCCGCGGCTGCTGCTGACCGCCGATCTGGCAACGCAAACGCTCGACATTCTCGATGCCGGCCCGTTCATCGGCTATGACGCCGAACGGCTGGAGGCACAGGGCGCGGCGGGGACCGTCACCCAGGTCGGCGGGCGCCCCCGCCTCCTCCCCGACGCGCAATTGCGGATCGACGCGCTGCGCAATTTCGACGCCAAGGTCGACTGGACGGTGCGCAACGTCCGCGCGGACAATTTGCCGGTATCGAACATCAAGCTCGGGCTCGACCTGAACAACTCGCTGCTCAAGCTCAGCCCGCTTAACTTCACGCTGGCGCGCGGCACGGTCGAGTCGGACATTACGATCGATGCCCGGCGCAACCCGGTGCTGACGAACTACGACATCCGCCTGTCGCCGACCCCGATCGGCGTGCTGCTCGCAGGCTTCGGCGTCGCCGAATCGGGGACGACGGGGACGCTCAAGGCCCGCGCTCAGCTGACCGGCAGCGGCAACAGCGTCCATGATTCGCTCGCCAATGCAAACGGGCGGATCGCGATCATCCTGCCCAAGGGCGAGTTCTGGACGCGCAACGTCCAGCTCTCCGAACTCGACATCGGCACGTTCGTACAGAAGATGTTCGAGCAGAAGCTGAAGGAGCCGGTCCATATCAATTGCGGGCTGATCGGGTTCACCGTCCGCCGCGGGGTTGCCGCCGCCGATCCGATCCTGATCGATACCGAGAAGAATGTCATGCTCGGCCGCGGCGGGTTCAGCTTCCGCAACGAGACGCTCGACCTGGCCTTTCGCGCCGACAGCAAGAAGTTCAGCCTGTTCGCCGGGCAATCGCCGGTCGGCATCGGCGGCTATTTCGCGCGCCCCAGCTTCAACGTGATTTCGGGCGACCTGGTCGCGCGGGCCGGCGCCGGGCTGGGGCTGGGGCTAGCCGCCGGACCGGTGGGCGCGATGATCGCGTTTGTCGATGTCGGCGACGCCAAGGCCGCCGATTGCGGCCCGGTGCTGACCGGCGCCTCCGCCCGCGCCCAGCGCACGACCAAGGGCGAGGCGCGCGATGATGTGGGGCGCGGCACCACCGCCAAGTCCGAAGACGGCAAGCGCACCAAAAGCGAGCGCAAGGAACAGCGCAAGAAGTTCCTGGGGATATTCTAGGGGCTTAATGCCCGCGGCAGGCCAGTGCTTCCAATATGTCGTCGACTCGCGCCGGATCGCCCGCCGCGATCACCTCGCCATTGCTGCCCGCGTGGAGCGGATCGCCCTGCCAGTCGCACATCCGCCCGCCGGCGCCCTCCACCACCGGCACCAGCGCGGCGAAGTCATGGAGCTTGAGCCCGGCCTCGACCACCACGTCCATCCATCCGCTCGCCACGCAGCCATAATTATAGCAGTCACCGCCCAGCACGGTGCTCATCGCCGCCGCGTCGAGATGCTCGAAGGCGTGAAGCTGGTCGTCGTCGAACAGCGCGGGCGAGGTCGTGCCGAGGATCGCGCCTTTCAGCTCGCGGCAAATGCGGGTGCGCGCAGGCTTGCCGTTGAACAGCGTCGTGCGCCCCGCCACCCCCAGCCAGCGTTCGCGCAGGATCGGCTGGTCGATGATCCCGAGCACGGGCCAGCCGTCCTCGATCAGCGCGATCAGCGTGCCGAACACCGGGCGCCCGGCGATGAAGGCGCGGGTGCCGTCGATCGGATCGAGCACCCATTGCCGCCCGCTGGAGCCCTCGCGGACGCCGAATTCCTCGCCGATGATGCCGTCCATCGGACGCTCGGCGATGATCAGCCGTCGCATCGCCTCCTCCGCCTCGCGGTCGGCGAGCGTCACGGGGGACAGGTCGGCCTTGGCCTCCAGCCCGTGTTCGGCGCGGAAGCGGGGGCGGATCGCGGCGCCGGCCGCTTCGGCTAGGCGCTCTGCAAGCGCGATATCGGTCTGGGAAACAGGCATAATGGCGGGGTTAGCGGTCTCGCTTCGGCTCCGCCAGCGTCGAATTGGACTCGCAAACGTCACAAAGCCCTGCCAACCGTGCGGCTGCCATGCGCGCGCTTCTTCTCCCCCTCTGCCTGATCGCCGCCACGCCAGCCGCGGCACAGCTGCGCGCGGTGCCCGCCCAACCCGAATCGGAACAGGCGGCGCTGCGCGGAGTCGAGGTATTCCTGGTCAACGAGGGCGATGCCCCCGCCAGCGACGCCGGGCCGCGCCAGATCGAAGTGACCGCCAGCGACGGCACCCGGCTGGTGCTGGAGCGCACCCCCGGGCCGGTGCGGACGATCGCGCCGGGTGGCTTTGCCAAGGCGCGCTACGTGCCCGTCGGCATCGCCGGCGTCGCGATCCCCCCCGCCGCACAACACGCCGCCGCCGCACTGCCCGAGGGCGAGACCGTGGTGCAGAGTTCGTCGGGCGCGTCCTCGGCGTTCCTCGATCGCTTCGCGCCGCACGAGCCCGTCTATGGCGTGCTCGGCGCCGGCGATTCGGGCGGGAAGCTCCAGTTCAGCTTCGCCTTCCGCCCCTTTGCCGAGGATGCGCCGGTCAGCCTCGGCAATCTGCGCTTCGCCTATACCCAGACGATGTTCTGGGCGATCGACGAGCCTTCGGGGCCGTTCCGCGCGACCAATTACAGCCCCGAAATCTATGCCGAGGTGCCGTTCGACGACACCACGCGAGTCGCGATCGGCTGGCGGCACGATTCGAACGGCGGCGGCGCGGCCTATTCGGTCGACTTCAACCGGATCTTCGCACGCGTCGAAAAGTCGTTCGACCTGGGCGGCGACTGGCGGCTCGATGTCGCGCCCCAGGCGTGGTTCACCGTCGGCAATGCGGGGACGGCGCACGATCTGCGCGACTATTACGGCTATACCTCGATCAGCGCCGCGATCGCGCGCACGGACGGGCTGAAGGTTGCGCTGACCGGGCTCGGCAATGTCGAGACGCGGCGCGGCGCCGCCGAGCTGTTCGTTTCCTATCCGCTCGCGCCGATCGGCGGCGGGCTGGGCTTCTATCTGTTCGGGCAGGCGTTCACCGGGCATGGCGAGGCGCTCGACGCCTATCGCCGGCGCGACACCCATGCCCGCATCGGAATCGCGCTGACGCGATAGGGCGTCACGCTGGCATTTGCGCCGCGACGCGCATAGGATCGGGCAAAATCCCGGGAGAAGATTCCATGCGCACGCGCCTCTTGTTCGCCGCCCTCGCCCTTTCGATCGGCATGCCGGCTTCGGCTGCGCTGGCGCCCGGCGCCGCCGCCCCCGACTTCACCGCCGTCGGCGCCTCGGCGGGCAAGCCCTTCACGGTCTCGCTAAAGGCGGCGCTGAAGAAGGGGCCGGTCGTCCTCTACTTCTTCCCCGCCGCCTTTACCGGCGGCTGCAACGCCGAAGCCCATGCTTTTGCCGAGGCAATGCCCGATTTCACCGCCGCCGGCGCGACGGTGATCGGGATGACCGCGGGCAATGTCGACCAGCTCGAACGCTTCTCTGCCGAGCATTGCGCAGGCAAGTTCGCCGTCGCCGCGGCCAGCCCGGCAGTGATCAAGGGCTATGACGTTCTGCTCAAAAAGCCCGACGGCACTGCGACCACGATCACCAGCCGCACCAGCTTCGTGATCGCGCCCAATGGCAAGGTGCTGTTCGCGCATACCGACATGAAGCCCGCCGACCATATCCGGCTGACGCTGGAGGCGGTGCGCAAGTACAAGGCATCCAGGCGCGGCTGATCCGTCGCCGCGAAAGCGCGAAAGAACTATCCAGTTGCTCACGCTATATTAGCAGTTGCCGCGTAGATACTCCGCCACGACGATACAGGTCGGCGCCCACCGCGAGGGTGGCGCCAGCGAAGGAGGCAGGGAGGCAGATGGGTTTCGTGCGGGCGTTTCGAGCATCGGGCGGCGACGCTGACTCGGGGCGCCGCCTGTTCGAGCGGATCGGTGCGTTTCTCGCGGACCAAAGGCTGGAGCCTGAGCCCGGCAATTATGCCTTTGCCTATCATCTGCTCGCCGACCCCGAAGGGCCGCTGGCGCGCGCGGTGGCGGTGCTGACCGAAGGCGGCGTGCGCCTCACCCGCCGCGATATCGAATCGCTCGGCTGCGATCCTCCGCCGGCATCGGGTGACGGCGCGCCCTCGACGCAGCGCGCCGAAGGGCTGGTCGCGCGCACCCAGATGCAGGTCGAGGGGTTCGAGGACATGGTGAGCGCGATGCGCACCGAGACCGAGGGCTTTGGCCGCGACCTTGCCGCGAGCGCGGAGGCGATCTCGCGCTCGGCCGGCCCGGAACATGCCGCGACGATGGTCGGCGAAGTCGGGCGGATCACCGCCACGATGCTGAACCGCGTCCGCACTGCCGAGGCGCGGCTCGAATCGGCGACCCGCGAAGCCAGCGAACTGCGCCAGAAGCTGGAAGAGGCGCGCGACAATGCCCGGCGCGACCCGCTGACCGACCTGCCCAACCGCCGCGCGTTCGAAGAGGCGTTCGCGGCGCAGGCTGGCACCGGCGACATCGTCTGCCTCGCGGTGTGCGACATCGATCATTTCAAGTCGGTCAATGATCGCTTCGGCCACGCCGTCGGCGACCGCGTGCTCAAGGCGATCGCCGACGCGCTGCGCCAGGCATGCGCGGGGCATCTGGTCGCGCGCTATGGCGGCGAGGAATTCGCGGTGCTGTTTGCAGGGGTCGATATCGACGGCGCGCAGCGGACGCTCGACGCCGCCCGCGCGCGCGTGGCGACGAAGCGCTACCGCATCCGGGAAAGCGACATGCCGCTGGGCGAGATCACCTTTTCCGCCGGGCTGACGCGCGCGACCGGCGAGGACAGCTACCAGACGCTGTTCCAGCGCGCCGACGCGCTGCTCTATGCGGCAAAGAGCGCGGGTCGGAACTGCCTTCGCACCGGGTGACCGAAATCGGACAGTGACTGTTCGCAAATGCTTGGGAGAAATTCCCAACTCCTGGCGTGCATTTTACCACCTGACTGGGCGGTGCCGGCCTCACCATAGCAAAATCAATGCGTTAGCGAACTGGCACGCTCCCTGCAAAGCTCTGGGCATCGGTCGCCGGATGGTCCGGCACCGCCACCAGGGAGAAATACCATGACCGCTCGTCTCGACTCGCTGCATCGCTCGGTTGCCATCCTCGGCGCATTGCTGTTCACCGCCGCGCTCGTCGCCTTCTCGACCCCGATCGTCCCGTTCGCATGATCGCGGCCCAAAAGGAGAAGATCACCACGCTCCGCAGCATCGCCATCGGGCTCGTCTCGTTCGGGCTCACCAGCGTCCTCATCGTCGCCGCCGGCGCGCAGGGTTCAGCCCTTTTCGGCTGAACCCGGTTCGCCCGGCGACGGGCGCAAAAAGCGGAACCGCATCGGCTCCGCACCGGTTTCTCTCGGCATCCCCTCCCATAGGAGACCAGCCGATGAACGATACCGTGATCGACATGATCCACGAAGACGCGCTGCCAGGACATGAGAGCGCGCTAGACCCCAAACCCGATTGGGAGCCGCGCTATCCCGGCTCCGGACGCCTGGCCGGCAAGGTCGCCGTGATCACCGGCGCCGACAGCGGCATCGGCCGCGCCGTCGCCGCTTTGTACGCGCGCGAAGGCGCCGACGTCGCGATATTATACCTGTGTGAACATGACGACGCGGCGATGACCGCCGATATCGTCCGCCAGGAGGGGCGCAAGGCGCTGACCATCGCCGGCGACATCGGCGACAAGGATTTCTGCACCCGCGCGATCGCAGAGGTGATCGACACTTTCGGCCATATCGACGTGGTGGTGAACAATGCCGGCGAGCAGCATCCCGACAAGGACATCACCGACATCACCGAGGAACAGCTCAAGCGCACGTTCCAGACCAATATCTTCGGGATGTTCTACATGGTCCAGGCGGCTAGCCCGCATCTGAAATCGGGTGCCGCGATCGTCAACTGCACCTCGGTGACGATGTACCAGGGATCGAAGGAACTGCTCGACTATAGCGCGACCAAGGGCGCGATCACCGCCTTCACGCGCAGCCTGTCCGAAAATCTGGTGAGCAAGGGCATCCGCGTCAACGCGGTCGCCCCCGGCCCGATCTGGACCCCGCTCAATCCGATGGGCGGCGCCACGCCCGAAAAGCTGGAGACCTTTGGCGAGGACACTCCGATGGGGCGCCCCGGCCAGCCCAACGAAGTCGCCCCCGCCTTCCTGTTCCTCGCGTGCGAGGATGCCAGCTATATGTCGGGGCAGGTTCTCCACCCCAATGGCGGGACGGTCGTCAACGGCTGAAGCAGCGCGTCAGGCCGGGGCAAGCGCTCCGGCCGGGCCGACCGGCGCCGCTTCGCCGCGCGAATAGGTGCCGGTCAACAGCCCTGCGGCGAGCACGCGCCCGGCCATCGCCTTGACGATCGCGCCGCGCCCGGGCGTCTCGGCGACGTCGGGCCCCGCGCCGAGCGCGAAAAGCTGGAAGGCATAATGATGGGTGCCGTGCCCGGTCGGGGGATCGGGTGGCAGCCAGCCTTCGCCCAGATAGGAATTGCGCCCGACATCGCGGCCGCCGCTCTCGCCCGCGCCATCGGCACGGATCGCCCCCTCCGCGAGCGCGCCGTCCTCCGGCGGCAGGTTCCAGACCACGGCATGGACCAAAGGCTGCGGCGCGGGTGCGTCGGGGTCCTCGACCAACAGCACGATACGCTCGGCGCCGTCCGGCACTCCGGTCCAGAACAAGGGCGGCGACACGCCGTCGCCATCGGCGGTGAAGCGCTCGGGCAGCCGCGCGCCATCGGCGAAGGCGGGGCTCCGAAGCATGAGCGCCGCGAAGCTGCCAAGCTCGGGCTGCACGATCGCGAGCTTCTCGGTGCCCGCGCGGACGCCCTTCAACGCGCTGCCGAGCCAATGGGGAACATGTTCGAGCATCACGCCTCTCCTCGATATCCCGAAAAACCCGGCGCGCGCGCAAAGGCTCCGCGGGGCGTCAGTCGTCCAGCTTGTCATAGTCCGACGGCGGCGGAATGCCGTCCATCCGCTCGGACAATAGCGGGCGGAAGCTGGGGCGGCTCTTCATGCCGACATACCAACGCTTGGCCTGTTCGTGGCTCTTCCAGTCGATCCCGCCGAGATAATCGGCGATCGAAATCTGCGCCGCCGCCGCCAGATCGGCGAGGCTCATCGTCGGCCCCGCCAGCCAGGTACGGTGATCGAGCAGATAATCGATATAGTCGAGATGCCCCACCGCCGCCTTCATCGCATCGCGCAGCGCGCGCGCGTCGGGCGCGGTCCGGTGGACGAGGCGCTTGATCATCCGCTCCTCGAGCAGCGGCGCGGTGATGTCGCGGAAGAAGTTCGAATCGAACCACACCACCAACCGCCGGATTTCCGCGCGGTCGACCGCAGTACCGTTGAGCATCGCCGCCTTGTCGACGGTCTCCTCGAAAAACTCGCAGATCACGGTCGAGTCGATCAGCGCGACCCCCCGGTCGGTATCGACCATCACCGGCACCTGCCCCGTGGGATTCAGGTCGAGAAACTCGTCGCGCCGCAACCAGGGCGATTCGCGCACGGGCTCATAACCAATGCCCTTTTCGCCCAGCAACAGCCGGACTTTGCGCGAAAAAGGGCAGAGCGGGAATTGATAGAGTTGCCACATGCGAGTGCTTTAGGCCCGCGGGGGAGCGGGCGTAAAGCGGTCCCTCGCGCGGGACTGCCCAGAACGACGGGAATGTGCGACCGGACCGCGCAACAGCAAAGCGATACTATTGGGGGCAAGGCGGCCCGGCGAAACGCCATAGGGCGGGGCCGCCATTGCTCCGTTGCTCGGCAAGCTCGACTCGCTTGCCGGGTTCGAGCCGCGGCAGACAGAAGATCGAACGCGGGACCGTCGCCAACCTGCCGTCGTCCAACCGAAGATCGACAAGCACGTAGGGCGGGCCGCGATAATATTTGCCCGGAAGCCCCGGCGTAATCGAAACAATGGTGGCGGGTGCGACACGGACTGACCGGTCGGCGGGAAGCCATAACCACGCCCACACGCAAAAACCCGCCACCATGGCGAACACGACAATGATTGCGCCGACCTCCTGACGGGCCCGGCGCTCCACGCCCTATTCCGCAGCCGCCAGCGCAACGCTGTCGTCGAGCGGGTGCGCCAGCCGAGTCAGCATCTCCTTCGGCACGACCTGCCAGAACTTGCCCGCGACGCGCTCCCAATCCTCGAGGATACCGCGCGACCATTTGCTGTCGGTCGCCTTGGCGTGCGCCTCGATCAGGCCGCGCAGCTTGTCTTCCCAATGCGCGGAGGACAGCCGCTGCCACACGATGTTTTCCGGATTGGCGCGCCCGGCAAAGCTGCCATCCTCGTCATAGACGAACGCCATGCCGCCGGTCATGCCCGCGCCGAAGTTCATCCCCACCGCGCCCAGCACGACGGCGGTGCCGCCGGTCATATATTCGCAGCCATTCGCGCCGCAGCCCTCGACAACGACATCGGCGCCCGAATTGCGCACCGCAAACCGCTCGCCCGCCTGACCCGCCGCGAACAGCCGGCCCGAGGTCGCGCCGTACAGCACGGTGTTGCCGATGATCGTGTTGCGGTGGCTGACCAGCGACGAGCTGACCATCTGGCGCACGACGATCACGCCGCCCGACAGGCCCTTGCCGACATAGTCGTTGGCGTCGCCGAACACCTCCAGCGTGATCCCCTTGCACAGGAACGCACCGAGCGACTGGCCCGCGGTGCCGCGCAGCCGGACATGGATATGGTCGTCGTTGAGCGTCGACATGCCGAAGGTGCGGGTGACTTCGCTCGACAGCCGCGTGCCCACCGCACGATGCGTGTTGCGCACCGAATAAGTGAGCTGCATCTTCTCGCCGCGCGAAAACACCGCCGCCGCGTCGCGGATCATCTGGGCATCCAGGCTGTCGGGCACTTCGTTGCGGAAGGTGTTGAGGCTGAACCGGCGCTCGGCGTCGGTCGCGTCGACCTTGGCGAGGATCGGGTTCAAGTCGAGATCGTCGAGATGCTCGGCGCCGCGGCTGACCTGGCGGAGCAGTTCGGTGCGGCCGATGATCTCGTCGAGGCTCTTGACCCCCAGCTTGGCGAGGATTTCGCGGACTTCCTCGGCGATGAAGGTCATCAGGTTGATGACCTTTTCCGGGGTGCCGACGAACTTCGCGCGCAGCCGCTCGTCCTGGGTGCACACGCCGACAGGACAGGTGTTCGAATGGCATTGGCGCACCATGATGCAGCCCATCGCCACCAGGCTCAGCGTACCGATGCCGAATTCCTCGGCGCCCAGGATCGCGGCGATGACGATGTCGCGCCCGGTCTTGAGCCCGCCATCGGTGCGCAGCGTGACGCGCCCGCGCAGGCCGTTGAGCGTCAGCGTCTGGTTGACTTCGGACAGCCCCATTTCCCACGGCGTGCCCGCATATTTCACCGAAGTGACCGGCGACGCGCCGGTGCCGCCGACATGCCCCGCGACGAGGATGACGTCGGCATGCGCCTTCGCCACGCCTGCCGCAACGGTGCCGATCCCCGCCGAGCTGACCAGCTTGACGCACACCCGCGCGCGCGGGTTGATCATCTTGAGGTCGTAGATGAGCTGCGCGAGATCCTCGATCGAATAAATGTCGTGGTGCGGCGGCGGGCTGATCAGCGTCACCCCCGGCGTCGCATGGCGGAGCTTGGCGATGAACTCGGTCACCTTGAAGCCGGGCAGCTGCCCGCCCTCGCCGGGCTTTGCGCCCTGTGCGACCTTGATCTCGATTTCGTCACAGGCGTTGAGATATTCCGCCGTCACGCCGAAGCGCCCGCTGGCGATCTGCTTGATCACCGAATTGGCGTTGTCGCCATTGTCATAGGGCGTGTAGCGCGCCTTGTCCTCGCCGCCCTCGCCCGACACCGCCTTGGCGCCGATGCGGTTCATCGCGATCGCCAGCGTCTCATGCGCCTCGGGGCTGAGTGCGCCGAGCGACATGCCGGGAGTGACGAAGCGCTTGCGGATCTCGGTGATCGCCTCGACCTGGTCGATCGCGATGGCTTCGTTCGGGAAGTTGAACTCGAGCAGGTCGCGCAGATAGACCGGCGGCATGTCGCGCACCCCGCGCGAAAAGGCGAGATAGCTCGAATAGCTGTCGGTGCCGACCGCGGTCTGGAGCAGGTGCATCAGCTGCGCCGAATAGGCATGGGTCTCGCCGCCGAAGCGCTGGCGATAAAAGCCGCCGATCGGCAGCGACGCCACCGCCGGGTCCCAGGCGGCATCGTGCCGCAGCATCGCCGAGAGGTGGAGCGAGGCATAGCCTTCGCCCGAAATCTTGGCGGGCATGCCGGGGAACAGGTCGTTGACCAGCGCGCGGCTCAGGCCCACCGCTTCGAAATTATAGCCGCCGCGATACGAGCTGATCACCGCGATGCCCATCTTCGACAGGATCTTGAGCAGCCCCTCGTCGATCGCCTTGCGGTGGCGCTTGAGGCATTCCTCGAGGCTGAGGTCGCCGAACAGCCCGCGCGCCTGGCGATCCGCGATCGAGGCTTCGGTCAGATAGGCATTCACCGTCGTCGCGCCCACGCCGATCAGCACCGCATAATAATGCGTGTCGAGGCACTCCGCGGTGCGGACATTGACGCTGGCATAGGAGCGCAGGCCCCGGCGGACGAGGTGCGTGTGCACCGCCGCCGCCGCGAGCACGCCCGCGATGGCTACGGTATCGGCGCCCAGATGCTCGTCGGTCAGGAACAGTTCGGTGCAGCCGGCGCGCACGGCCTGCTCGGCCTCATAGCGGATGCGCGCAATCGCGGCGCGCAGCCCGTCGGGGCCGTCCGCGGCGGGGAAGGTGCAGCGGATCTCCGCGCTCTGGCCGCCGAAATGCGCGCGCAGCCGATGCCAGTCGGCGTTGGTCAGCACCGGGCTTTCGAGCACGAGCACGCGGCTGCGCCCGCCCTCGACATCGAGGATGTTGGCGAGATTGCCGAACCGCGTCTTGAGCGACATCACATGGCGTTCGCGCAAGGGATCGATCGGCGGGTTGGTGACCTGGCTGAAATTCTGGCGGAAGAACTGGCTGATCAGCCGCGGCTTGTCCGAAATCACCGCGAGCGGGGTATCGTCGCCCATCGAGCCGATGGCTTCCTTCGACGTCTCGACCATCGGCGCGAGGATCAGCTCCATATCCTCGAGCGTCTGCCCGGCGGCGACCTGGCGCCGGGTCAGCTCGGCGCGCTCGAAATAGGCGGGGATCGCCTCGGGCGCGGGCAGATCCTCGACGCCGAGGAATTCGCCGATCATCGCGGCATAATCGGCCTCGCCCGCGATCTTGTCCTTGATCGCGCGGTCCTCGAGCAGCACGCCTTCCTGCAAGTCGACGGCGATCATCTGCCCCGGCCCCAGCCGGCCCTTGGCGAGCACATTCGCCTCGGCGACCTGGACCATCCCGGCTTCCGACCCGACGATCAGCAGCCCGTCGGCGGTCTGGGTATAGCGCAGGGGGCGCAGCGCATTGCGGTCCATCCCCGCGACGGCCCAGCGGCCATCGGTCATCGCGAGCGCGGCGGGGCCGTCCCACGGCTCCATCACGCTGGCGAGATACTGGTACATCGCCAGATGCGGCGCGGGGGTGTCGTCGCCCATCGCCTCGGGCACCAGCATCAGCTTGGCGGTCGGCGCGTCGCGGCCCGAGCGGCAGATCGCCTCGAACACCGCGTCGAGCGCGGCGGTATCGCTGGCGCCCGCCGGGATCACCGGCTTGATGTCCTCGCTCTGCTCGCCGAACGCGATGCTCGCCATCTTGATCTCGTGGCTGAGCATCCAGTTCTTGTTGCCGCGAATCGTGTTGATCTCGCCATTGTGGGCGAGGCAGCGGAACGGCTGCGCCAGCCACCATTGCGGGAAGGTGTTGGTCGAATAGCGCTGGTGAAAGATCGCGACGCGGCTGACGAAGCGTTCGTCCTTCAGGTCCGGATAGAATTCGGACAGCGATTCCGCCAGGAACAGCCCCTTGTACACGATCGAGCGGCACGACAGCGAACAGATGTAGAAGCCGCTGATCTGCGCCGCGATCACCCGGCGTTCGATACGCCGGCGGATCAGGTACAAATTCTTCTCGAACTCGGCGGCATCGACCGCGTCGGGCATCGGCCCGGCGATCATGATCTGCTCGATCTCGGGCCGGGTCGCCTGCGCCTTCATCCCGATGACGCGCACGTCGACAGGCACCTGGCGCCAGCCATAGATGGTATAGCCCGCCTCGATGATCTCGCTCTCGACGATCGTGCGGCACGTCTCCTGCGCGCCCAGATCGGTGCGCGGCAGGAAGACCATGCCCACCGCCAGCCGGTTCGGCCGCACGCGATGCCCGCCCGCGGCGATCGCATCGTCGAAGAAGCTGGCCGGCAAGTCGACATGGATGCCGGCGCCGTCGCCAGTCTTGCCATCGGCGTCGACCGCGCCGCGATGCCACACCGCCTTCAGCGCATCGATCGCCGACTGGACGACGCGGCGCGAGGCCACGCCATCGGTCGCGGCGACAAGGCCGACGCCACAGGCATCGCCTTCGAACTCGGGACGGTACATGCCTTCACGGGCAAGGCGGTCGCGTTCGGATTCGTGGGTCATTGCTTGCTCTCGGGCTTGGGCAGGGGCGGCAGATGTGCCGTTTCCTTTTCGACGCGCGCCATGATGGCGGGCATCGCGCGGATGAGTTCGGGGGTGGCGGCCGACATTTCCTGCATCATCTCAGGATCCATCAAGGTCAGCAGATAGTCTTTCGCGAAGGCGGCGCCCGAAGGAGTCGCGAAAAAGGCGTCGAAGTCGCGGAGTTGCTGGAGCGTGAAGCGCCGCGCGAAGGATTTGCCGAGCGCCGTGCGCACGCGCGGCTCCAGCCCGTCCATCACCTTGCCCAGTTCTTCGCCCATCACCCGAGTCATGATCGTCATGCGCTCGCGAAAGGCGGGGTCGTTCGCGATGGCGCTTTGCTCCAGCGTCTTGCCGTCGGTATCCTTCGCGCCCAGATCGGCGGCGGTCATTCCGCTCATCCGCGCGATCATCGCGTCCATCATCGGCGGGAAGGTGTCGCGCATCATCCGCAGGTAAATGCCCGTGGGGACCAGCTTTGCGACGATCGAGTCGGCGATCGCGAGGCGCGCGGCATCCACCACCTCTGCCTGCGGGGCTGCCTGCGCATAGGCCGGGCCGCCGGGCACGGCACATAGCATCGCGATTGCCCAGCCAAGGTGCCGCACGCTCACCTCTGCTTCGCCATATAGTCGGCCACCGCGGCGATCGCCTGTTGCCGGAACGCAGCCTCGTTCGCGGAGACCAGCTTTTCGGCCCACGCCTGGCTGGTCGCGCTGATCTTGGGGTTCACCACCTGCATCTTCTGCGCGGCGCTGCTCGCCCCGAACGCCATCAATGCCGGGTAATCCTCGGGCTGGAGGTTCGCCATCACCGATGCGATCGCCGCCTGCTGCATCGCCGCCTGGTCCTGCCCGGGCGTGTCGCCCGCTGCCTGATAGACTTGCGCGATCAGCTTCCTGCCGACCGGGCTGGAGAAGAACGCCAGCGTGTCGGCGACTTCGGTTGCCGTCAGCTCGCTGGCGAAAAGCGTGCCCAGCTGGCCGCGGAGCGTCGGCAGTTCCCGCTGGAGCACCGCAACGAACGACGCCCGCAGCTGGTCCGACACATAGGTTTTGAGCCCGGGATCGCGGGCCAGAAGCGCCTTGGCCTGCGGATCGGCGGCGAGTTCCTCTTCGATATTCGCATCAAACGCCCGCGTACCCAGGCGCAGCATCGCGTCATCACCGACCAGCATCGCCACCAGCTGCTCGACATCGGGGCTGGGCGCGACCGCAATGGGCGCACCACGCGCCTGCGCCGTCGAGGGCAACAATGCCGCAGTGGCGACCGCGAACGCCGCAAGGAGTGACTTCATGACGCTATCCCCGTTCAGGCGGCGCGAACCGCAGCGTCGGCGCGCGCGCGCATCCAGGCATGCATATGCGCCGCGACATCGCGACCGTCGCGAATCGCCCAGACGACGAGACTCGCGCCGCGCACGATATCGCCCGCCGCGAACACGCCGTCGAGGCTGGTCATCATCGTCTTGCCATCGGCGCGCACCGTCCCCCAGCGCGTAACGCCGAGCGAAGGCGCGCCGAACAGCGTCGGCAAATCCTCAGCCTCGAACCCCAGTGCCTTGATCACCAGGTCGGCGGGGAGCTGGAAGCCGCTGCCCGGATCGATTTCGGGCGCGCGGCGGCCCGAGGCATCGGGCGCGCCCAGCCGCATCCGCGCGGCGCGCACGCCGCTGACCGTATCGCCGCCGTCGAACGCCTCGGGCGCGGAGAGCCAGACGAACTCGACGCCTTCCTCCTCGGCATTGCCGACTTCGCGCTGCGATCCCGGCATGTTCGCGCGGTCGCGGCGATAGAGGCACTTCACCGACGCCGCGCCCTGGCGAATCGCAGTGCGGACGCAATCCATCGCGGTGTCGCCGCCGCCGACCACGACGACATGCTTGCCCGCAGCATTCAGGCTGCCATCGTCATAGGCGGGAACGGCATCGCCAAACCCCTTGCGGTTCGATGCGGTGAGGTACTCGAGCGCCTCGACCACGCCGCCAGCGCCGACGCCGGGCGCCTTGATCCCGCGTGCCTTGTACACCCCGGTCGCGATCAGGATCGAATCATGCCGCGCGCGCAGATCGTCGAGGCTCGCGTCACGCCCGACTTCGAAGCCGCAATGGAAGACGATTCCCGCTTCCTCGAGCCGCGCGACGCGGCGCATCACGATTTCCTTCTCGAGCTTGAAGCCGGGGATGCCATAGGTCAGCAGCCCGCCCGCGCGATCGTGGCGGTCATAGACATGGACGTCATGGCCCGCGGTGCGCAGATATTCGGCAGCCGAAAGCCCCGCCGGCCCCGCGCCGATGATCCCGACCGACTGGCCGGTCGCCGCGCCGACATGCACCGGCTCGACCCAGCCCTGTTCCCAGGCGGTATCGGTGATGAACTTCTCGACCGACCCGATCGTGACCGCGCCGTGCCCCGAAAATTCGATGACGCAATTGCCTTCGCACAGCCGGTCCTGCGGGCAGATGCGGCCGCAGATCTCGGGCATGGTCGAGGTGCTGTTCGACAGCTGATACGCCTCGCGCAGCCGCCCCTCCGCGGTCAGCCGCAGCCAGTCGGGGATGTGATTGTGCAGCGGGCAATGCACCGAGCAATAGGGCACGCCGCATTGCGAGCAGCGCCCGGCCTGCGCCTCCGCATCGGGCACGGCATAGCGTTCCGCGATCTCGCGAAAATCTTCCGCGCGCAGGTCCGCAGGGCGCTTGTCCGGGTAGGACTGGGTCCGCCCGACGAATTTGAGCATTGCATCATCAGCCATGCCGCGCCCCTTAGCAGAGCGGCGGCAGGACGAAAAGTCAGTACCACTTACCTATTAAAGGATTCGCCGGCCGCGGCTTTGTGAAAACCCGTAAAGTTCCGCCAATATAGGTCCGATACGGCCTTATCGCATCGAAAGCCAGATCAGCGCCGCGCTGCCGGCGACGATACGATACCAGGCAAAGGGCGTGAAACCGTGCTTGCTGACGATCCCGACGAACCATTTGATCACCAGGATCGCGACCAGGAACGACACCACGAACCCCACGCCGATCTCGGTCCAGCCGACTCGCCCCGACGCCAGCGTGCCGCCATGCTTGGCCAGCCCGAGCACCGTCGCGCCGAGCATCGTCGGGATCGCCAGGAAGAAGCTGAACTCGGCGGCGGTACGGCGCTCGACCCCCAGCGACAGCGCGCCCAGGATCGTCGCGCCCGAACGGCTGACCCCCGGCACCATCGCCATGCACTGGATGAGGCCGATCCCGATCACCCGCACCACCGGGATGTCGGCGATCCCGACGATATGCGCGTCGCGTACCAGCCGCTCGATCACTAGGATCGCGATGCCCCCGACGATCAGCGCGACCGCGACGACGCGTGGCGACCCCAGCAGCGCCTCGATATGGTCATGCAGCGCCAGCCCGATCACCGCCGCCGGGATGAACGCGATCACCAGGTTGCGCAGGAACCGCCACGATACCGGGTTTAGCTGCAACAGCCCCACCGCGACCGCCCAGAAGGTGCGCCAGTACAGCACCACCACCGCCAGGATCGCGCCGAGCTGGATGACGACGTTGAACATCGCCCATTGCTCCGAATCATAGCCGAGCAGCTCGCTGGCGAGGATCAGATGCCCGGTCGACGATACCGGCAGGAATTCGGTTACGCCCTCGACGATGCCGAGCAGGATCGCGACGAGAATTTCGGTCATGCAGCCACCCGGCTCCTGTTAACGATAGGGAGTAAGGCGCGCGCTCAGGCTGCGCCGAGCCGCCCGAAACGCCCATGCCGGCGGAAGCGCACCAGCCACCCCGGCGCGACCGCGGCGAGCGGCGTGGGGGTGATCCCCAGTGCGGCGAACCCCTTGGCCCCTGGCGCAACGACATTGTCCTGCTGGAGCATCCGCCACTGGTCCTGCGTGATCGGCGTCCCCGGCAGCGAGGCCAGGATCGCGCCGACCGAATCGGGAAGCTCGAGGAAATGCGGCTTGCGACCGATCGCATCGGCGATCCAGCGATGAAGCGCGCCCATGCTGATCACATCGGGCCCGCCCAGTTCGTACAGCTGCCCGCCATGCTGGCCCGGATCGGCGAGCGCCGCGACGACGGCCTGCGCCGCATCGGCGACATAGGCCGGCTGGAACTTCACCCCGGCGCGCAGCACCGGCACTACCGGCGCGGCGGCGATCATCCCGGCGAAGCGGTTCACAAATGCATCCTCGCGCCCGAACAGAATCGAGGGGCGCAGGATCGTCGCCTCGGGAAAGGCGCCGCGCACCGCCGCCTCGCCCTCGCCCTTCGACCGGCCATAGGCCGATGCCGAAGCCGGATCCGCGCCGATCGCCGAGACATGGACCAGCGCCTCTACGCCCGCCGCCTTCGCCGCCGCCGCAACGTTGCGCGCGCCGTCGACATGCACTGCCTGGAAATTGCCTGCGAGGATGCCGACCAGGTTCACCACTGCGTCGGCGCCGTCGACGGCGTGGCGCAGCGTCTCGGGCTGGGCGATGTCGGCCGCGACGAACTGGGTCTGGCCGAGCCCGCCCTGCGGCTTGAGGAACCACGCATCGCGCGGCCGCTTCTGCGCAATGCGCACCCGCGCGCCGGCGCGCAGCAATTCCTGTGCGACATAGCGGCCAAAAAATCCGCCGCCACCGATCAGCGTTACCAGCCTGTCTTTCATGTCCGCCTCATCCGCCGTCCTGCGAGCCGCCCCCAATGCCGCGCGCAGCCCAAAACGGCAAGCGCCACGCACGCTTCGCTTTTCCGCAACGTCGCAGTTGACAAGCCAACCACCCCGCCCCTAAAGGCCGCCCCCTACCCCGTGCCCAGATGGCGGAATTGGTAGACGCACCAGCTTCAGGTGCTGGCGATCGCAAGGTCGTGGAGGTTCGAGTCCTCTTCTGGGCACCAATACTGGCTCTGGATACGTCCAGCAGCGTCCAGCAAACAGCTGGTTTTACAGCATATTTTCAGTGAAAATCGCCAAATGGAATCCGGGCTCATCCACCCGAATCCATCGGCAGCACCATCAAAATGATGGTGTTTTTGATGGTGCCGGAGAGCCCTTTGGAGCTGGTACCATCATGGCACTGAATCACATCCAGATCACCAACGCGAAGCCCAAAGACAAGGCCTCCAAGGTGGCCGACTCCGATGGGCTCTACCTCGTCGTCCAGACCAACGGTACGAAACTCTGGCGCATGAACTGCCGACACCTTGGCCGGCAGAAGACGCTCTATTTCGGCGCCTGGCCCGAGGTGGGAATCGCCATGGCGCGCCAGCGGCGCGATAAGGCGCGGGAGCAGATTGCCGCCGGCCTCGATCCCGCTGCCGAGAAGAGGGGCGAGAACCTCGCGCGCAAGGTGGCGGCCGACAACACGTTCAAGACGATCGCAGAAGAATGGGTGCCGAAGAATGAACGGGAGGGCCGCGCACCGATCACGCTCGACAAGATTCGCTGGCTGCTCGGCATGACGTATCCGATGATCGGCAGCCTTCCCGTCTCGAAGATGTCGCCGCAGGAAGTCTTGGCCGTCCTGCGCGCCGTGCCGCAGCACAACCTGCCCGTGGGCAGGCACCGGCAACGCTTTGGGCGCACGCATATGGGCTATCCCGCGGGCCCGTTCCGACGCCTGTATATCGACACGCTCGGCCCATGGGCTGCTCGCGCCGATCAGGCGATCCGCCACCGGCTGATTGTTCACGATCGTCATATAGCCGGCGCCCGTCATCGCCCCTCCGGGCACCGCGGCTGCCCAGGGATCGACAACAGCGATCGGACCATGCGCCGCACCCGCATCGCCATGGGCATGGGCTGCGTCGTCTGCGTCATGCGGTGACAGATAGGTGGTGAGATATGCCGTCGTGGTGAGCGCGCCGACGAACAGCAGTATCTCGGCGACAATCGCCCGGCGCAGCCAGACACGAGCGTCGGCACGGGCGGCAAGACGGGGTGTCAGGATCAGTTTGTTGATACCTGCCAGGACGAGCAGTGCGCCGGTAAAGGCGAGCTTGACGAGCAGTCCCTGCTGATAGGCAAGCGCGAGATCGATCCGCAAGTTGAGCAAGGCGGCGGTCGTTGTCAGGGCAGCGGCGAGGAGGACGCCGACCACCCAGACTGCCTGTCGGCTGAACCGGTCGACCAGTGACAGAAATTCCGCCGCGCTGGTCCGGTTCGCCCCGAGCAGGATCCACAGGCCGCCCAACCACCAGGCGGCGGCGGTTACGTGCAGGATGACGGTGATCGATGTCACGATGCCGTTGGTAGCGGCATGGCCGACGACGCCGAACGCGGCGAGGATCATCGCCGCGCCGACCAGTGCGACCCGCCTCCTCGCGAACGCCGCTACCCATATACCACCGACGAGATGCAGCCCCAGCGCCGCGCCGAGCGGTGACAGGAACAGCGCGCCAAGCGTCGCCGCGTCCGCGCCGCCGCCGAGCCGCACGAAGAACAGCAGCGCCTCCCCGCAGGCTGTGATCGCCAGCGCGATGCCCGCCCAGCGCGTGACACCCGCAGCCATCGGACGCGACTGGGCGCCGCCGCGCGCCCAGGTTACCCGCGCCAGGATCGTGCCCGCAGCGGTCAGCGCCGCCGCAGTGCCGATCCCCTTGGCGAGCGCGGCGAGCGCTTCGAGCATATCAGGGCTTGGGCGCGCGGAGGACGATGATGATGCTGCCTTCGACGACATGGCCGTCGCGCGACAGCGCCCGCCACCGCACCTCGTTGCGGCCGCGCACGAACCCCGGCTGGGGCGCGTTGAACACCAGCGCCTTGCCGGCCGGCTTGAACGGCAATTGCCGCTCGCCAGCCGCCGTCACCAGCGTCAGCGACGTCAGCGACGCGGGCTCAAGGAAGGTCAGCGTCAGTACGGGCGGGGATTGGGTCAGGACGCTGCCGCTCGCCGGGTTGGAGCTGCGCAGCGCGGTATGCGCCTGCACCGCCGCCGGCACCGCCAGCGCTGCCGCGACGATCGCGGCGGTCCACAATGTCTTCATTTGGCGTTTTCCTTCTTGGGCCAGGGGTTGGCGAAGCGCGGATCGTGCAGCAGCGCCTCGTCGGTCAGCGACGTCAGAAACGCGATCAGGTCCGCGCGTTCCGCTCGCGTCAGCGTGAAGCCCGAGACAAACGAACTCTTATAGGGGTTGGTGCGGCCAATCCCGGCGTGCGGCCCGGAGGAAATCGTCCGCCCGCCCGCTGCATAATGATCGATCACCGCGTCGAGCGTCGGAATCGAACCATCGTGCATATAGGGCGCCGTCACCGCCACGTTGCGCAGGCTCGGCGCCCGGAACCGGCCCATATCCTCGGGCCGGCCGGTGATCTCGGCAATGCCGGTATTGTTCGCTGGATACGCGCCCTTGCGGTCGAGATTGTAGAGCCCGGTATTGTGGAAGGCGATCTCGCCCGCCTTGTTGCGCTCGTGTAGCACGGTGTCCGCGAGGTTCAGGCCGTTATGGCAGTGATGGCATTCGAGCCGCTCGGAGAAGAACAGCGCTTCGCCCCGGACCGCCGAGTCCGAAAGGGCGTCGGCATCGCCTTCATAGCGATAGCGGTCATAGGGCGAGCGCATCGACACGATCGAGCGTTCGAACGCCGACAATGCACGGACCACCGTGGCCAGTGAAATCTCGCCGTCCGCCTCCGGAAATGCCTGGGCGAAGAGGCGCCGGTACACCGGCTCAGCGGCGAGCCGCTGGACGATCTCGGCGTCCTTGCCGGCCAGCCCGAGTTCGACAGGCTCCTGCCCCAGCAGCGGCACCAGCGCCTGCTGCTCGAGATGCTTTAGCAGCGGATTGGCCCAGGTCAGCACCGGGAAATAGGCGACGTTGACCAGCGACATCGAATTGCGCGGCGTGCTCTCGCCGGTGACGCCCTTGGATACCGCGCGTCCGTCGGTGAAGGCGCGCGCCTGTTCGTGGCAGGAGGCGCACGCCATCGTGCCGTCCAGCGACAGGCGCGTGTCGTAGAACAGATACCGCCCCAGTTCGACCTTGGCCGGCGTGGTCGGGTTGGCG
The DNA here is from genome assembly GCF_000935025.1 of Sphingomonas hengshuiensis. NCBI lineage: Bacteria > Pseudomonadati > Pseudomonadota > Alphaproteobacteria > Sphingomonadales > Sphingomonadaceae > Sphingomonas > Sphingomonas hengshuiensis. The sequence continues at coordinate 4,590,518 of NZ_CP010836.1, read as the reverse complement.
GCAGGCTCCATCGGTCGGGGGGCCCAGGCCGGCAGACCAAAGTCGTACCGACTGGGCACCATCGCGTCGATCGGCTGGAGCGCCGATTGCCGCTGCTGCGCATGCGCCACGCTGAGGGCCAGCAGGACTGCCGAGAATAGCAGGGCGAGGTTCCAGACGCGCTGCACGGCTATTCGGCCCGTACCCATTTCTGGCCGCTCGAGGGCTTGCTGTCGAACGGCAGGCCGAGCCGGTCGAAGATCGCGATGCAGTCGCCATCGCTCGGGAAGGACATGCAGCCCGATGCCGATTTGGGTGCGTTGACCGTGATGTCGGTGCCGGCAAGCAGCGCGCCCATGTCGAGGATCACCGTCGATTTGGCCGGATCAAAGCCGTCGAGCCGATAGCTGGGCCGGTTGGGGTTGGCGCAGGGCGCGCTCGGCGCGGTCATCGGCGATCCTTCACCGCAAGCGGTGCTGCCGAGATGGATCGAGAAGCCGGTCGCGGCATTGGGGCCGCCCGCGCCGCCGCTGGTTTGCAGATCGATCGTGGTGAACTTGTAGCCGACCCGCCATGGCCAGGTCAGCGCGGTGACGTTGAGCGGCGCGGCGGCGAGCGTAGGATCCTGGTGGTTGACGGCTTGCGGCACGCCGACCTCGAAGATCAGGCCGCGATAGTCGCCGGCGGGCACGGTGCCGCGCACCACCTTGTTGGTGGCGGCGTTGCCGTTGCAGTTGCCCGACCCGTCCTCGAAGTCGAGCAACGTCACCTGATCGCTCTGCCACTGATCGTCGGGGGTGAGCGTCACCGGCACCGCGCGTCCGCTGGCGTCGATCAGCTTCACCGCCGATACATAGACGCGCATATCCTGGAAGCGCAGGCCGGCTTTGGCGGTGCCGACATCGGCATAGGCTTGGCCGCACCGCGCCGGCTCGGTGCCGACCCGCGCATCGAAGCGGATTTCGACGGGTTGCTGCGTGGGTTGTGCGAACGCCGGGATGGCTGCGACAGCGGCCAGCAGCGTGCCTAGCGCGAGAACGAACCGCATCATGATTTCTCCTTCACCTTGGGATTGGGGGGGCTCGCAACCGCCCGTTGAGCATGACCTATGCCGATCGCGGCCTGTGTGGCGGGCATCAGCGTCACGCGGCAGCGACAAGTGCAGGGATGGCATACATGCGTTCGTCTCCTGGAAAGCGCGTCAGAATTTGCGGGTGAACGACAGCTCGACGCTGCGCGGTGCGCCGATGAAGACGAGGCCGGAGGCGTAGCCGGACCAGTCGGCATAGAATTCGTCGGTGAGGTTGCGTCCGCGCAGCGTCAGCGTGCCGAAGGATGCGTTCCACGACACCGCCGCGTCGAAGGTCGTGAAGGCGTTGACCTTGGTGACGTTCGCGGTCTCGGTGTAGAAATCGCCATTGTGGCGCATGCTGCCGACCAGCGTGATCGGCAGTGCCTTGGGCGACCAGGTGACGACGAGATCGGCCAGCCGCTCGGGGACGTTCTGCGGCCGGTTGCCCGCGCGGTTGACGCCGCCCGCCTCGATCAGTTCCAGATATTCGGCGTCGAGCAGCGTGCCGCTCGCGGTCACGTTCAGCTCCGGCGTGACCGGCAGGTTGAGCGAGATTTCCGCCCCGCGCGAGCGTTGCGCGCCGCCCTGGAACACTACCGCCGGGTTGGTCGGATCGCGCGTGAGGATGTCGTCCTGCCGGATATAGAAGGCCGATGCGGTCAGTTCGACGCCGGTTCCGCTGAGCGAGGTCTTGATGCCCCCTTCATAGGAATAGCCGGTGGTCAGTTCGAACTTCGCGTTGGCGGCGCTGAGGAACAGCAGGCCGCTGACCGGGGTGACCGCGCGGGTATATTGCGCGAACAACTGGGTGCGGGGCGTGACGCTATAGACCGTGCCCGCGCGCCACGAGATCGGGTGATAGGTCTGGCCATAGGTCTGCACCGCGCCGCTGGTGGCGTTGCGCACGCTGCGGTCGAGCTTCACATCGTCATAGCGTATGCCGCCGACGACCAGCCACTGGTCGGTCAGATTGAGCGCATCCTCGGCGAAGATCGCAAGCGCATCGACCTTCGCGGTGACGTCCTGGCGCGTCGAGAAATTGGCGGGGGTGTCGGCCGGGAAAATGCCCCGCACCGGATTGAACGGATCGACGGACGAGGCGCCGAAGCGCCGCACCGTGAAGAAATCGGTATGGCCGAATTCGGCTCCGATCGTGAAGCGATTGCGCAGCCCCGCGATCCGGCCGTCAAAGGCAAGGTGCAGGCGCTGGTTCCAATATTGGTGATCGTGGCTGATATAGGTCGCGCCGCGATCGATCCGCCCGGTCGTGGCGTTGAAGCTATATTCGTCGGCGTCCTTATAGTCGCGGAAGCTGTCATAATAGCTGGTGTCGCTGACGATCGTCAGCGTGTCGCTCAGCGCATAGTCGGCGCGGGCGCGCAGCCAGGTCGTGTTCGACCCGTCCTTGCCGTCGGTATAGTCGAAGTTGGTCCGGCGCATCGCCTTGTCGAGCACCAGCCCGGAACTGCCCGACACCGCCGATGACGGGTCGCGCGCCACCGACCGCGCGACGACCGGCGTGCCGTAATAGGCGGTCTCGAACCGGTCCTCGAAATGGTCGACCGAGACGACCAGCGAGAAGCGGTCGCTGGGCTTGAAGAGGAGCGAGCCGGTGGCCGCGAAGGTCCGGCTGTCGGCGTCGTCGATCCACCCCGACGAGCGCGAGAAGGACACGTCGCCGCGCACTGCCAATGTCTTACCGAGCGGCAGGTTCACATCGGCGGCGAGGCGTGCGGTATCGAAGCTGCCATAGCTGGCCAGCATCTCGCCGCTCGGTCCGTCAAGAGTGGGTCGGCGCGGCACGAAGTTGATCGCGCCGGCCAGCGCGCCTTCGCCCGAGGTGACCGAGGCCGGCCCCTTGATGACTTCGATCCGCTCGAACGACCAGGCATCCCAGTTGCGCACCCCGACGTCCGAATTGGCCATGCGCACGCCGTCATAGAGATAGTTCACCGCACGCTGGAAACCGCGCATCGACACCGCGCCGATCGATCCCGGCAGGTTGCCGGAGGCGACGCCGGGCGCGGCGTTCATCGCCTCAATCGCGTTGCGAACGCCCTGCAGCTGGAAATCCTGCTGCGTGACGATGTCGACCACCGCCGGCGTCTCGCGGATGGAGAGGCCGAGCCGGCCCGACACCTCGGTTTGCTGCTCGAGTTGCTGGCCGGTGACGAGGATCGTGTCGCGGTCGGTGGAATTGTCGGCGACCTGGGCCAGCGCCGGAGACGCGACGAGGCACGCCGCGATGGCGAGGAACGATGCTTTCACGAGAAACTCCCTGTTGTATGGGCTTGGGCGCGGGCCGCGAGGCGGCGGCGCCAGTGAAGGAACCCGGTCACGAACAGACCGAGCGGAACGAGGCCGAGGATCACGGCGAGGATGCGGGTCGACAGGCCCGCGATCGATCCGTCGTGCAGGACGCGGATCCATTTGACGGTGGTCGTCGCCGCGTTGCCGCGCCGCACGTCATGGACGGCAAGCACGGCGCCGGAATATTGGTCGATAAAGACGAAGCTGCCGGGGAAGCGGCGATGCGGATCGCCGGGCATCTGCACCCGGATGCGGAACGGCTTCGGTCCCGCGCCCGGCACGTCGATAAAAGCGAGCCGGGCCTCCGGCACTGCCCGGCGTGCAGCGGCGAGCGCCCGCGCGATCGGGATTTGCCGTCCGCGCGATGCGCCCGATTGCGGATCGGGTATCGGGTCGGGCGCAGCGATCGTCGCAGTCAGCAACTGCGCCTTTACCGTGGGCAGCGCGAGCAGCGCGCCGGTGCCGACCAGCACGAAAAGCAGGCCCATGCTCCACACGCCCGCCAGTTTGTGGAGGTCGCGCAGCCGCCGGATCGGCACGGCGTTGCGCTTGAAGGCAAGCGCCTTGCGCCAGCTCCCGCGCGGCCACCAGACCACGATGCCGCTGACCAGCAGCACCAGCATCGCGAAGCCCGACCAGCCGACGATCTGACTGCCGATCTCGCCCGCGAGCAGATGCATGTGCAGTTCGTAGAGCCAGCTCATCAGATAGCCGCCCCACGGCTCGGCGCGCAGCACTTGGGCACCATCGGGGGAGAACCACACCATGGTGCGTGCGGCGTGATGGCCATGCGCTTCCGATGGGTAGTAGCGTGCGGGGATGGCACCGGGCTCGCCGGTCGCCTCGAACGACCAGTTGCCGTGGGGATCGGGCCAGTGCGTCCGGGCGGTGGTCAGCGCGCGGTCCCAGGCCGGCGATGACCAGTCCAATGTCGGCGCGGACGCCGTCGGTTGGATCGCCGGATGCAACGCCTTGTCGATCTCGATATAGAAGACCAGCGCCGAGCCGGTCGCGGCCAGCAGCGCGAACAGCCCGCCAAGCGCCAGCCCGAGCCAGAGATGGACCTGGCGGAGAAGGATGCGGCTGCGTGCGGTCACGCGGTGCCCCGCGCGGTTTGCAGCAGCGCCCGGATGCGGGGCTCGAGCACGCGCCGCTCATCAGCCGACACGCATTGGCCGATCGGGTATCGCTCGTGGCGAAAGACGAGCCACAGCGCATGGTCGAGTTCGGTGCGGCCGTTCGCCTCGAGCCGCGTCCAATAGGCCGGCAGGGCGATTCGGGACTGGCGACCGCGCCCGTCGAGGCGGACAAGCTCGACGACCCCGTCGACGACGCGGAGCCGTTCCTCGGGGACCGGCCCCTTATTGAACAGGTACAGCGCGACCGCGAGCCCGCCGATGTCGAGCACCGAGAAGAGCAGCACCAGCCAGGCGCCGATCAGCACGAAGCGCAGCGATAGAAGCGCGGCGGCTACGCCTGCTCCCCAGAGCAGATACTTCCCCTGAACCGGCAGCGCCGACCGCGGTGCGATCATGCGGATTTCGTTCTCGGTGGCGTGTGTCGCTTGCCACGGACCGATCGCGTCTGGGGGCGTGCGCCCGGAAAGGGCCTCGGCGCTCATTGGGCCATCGCCGCCATGGCGGGCGTGCCCGCATCGGCGGCGTGGCGCTCGCCAAGCACCGCGTCACCGACGCGAAAAACCAGGCACAGCCCGATCAGCAGCCAGGCCGAGCGGCGCGTCCGGCGCAGCCAGGCGATGAACGGCGTGGGTGCCGTTGCAATATTCGACATTTTGGGAGTTCCTCCGCTCCTGCCGCCCGAAGGCGTCACGCGCATGGGTGAGCCATGCGCTGCCAGCGGCGACCGAGATCGATGCGCCGCGCCTGCTTCAGTCGCGTGAAGGAGGTCCCTGAGCGGGCGGCGGTGGCGCAGCCAGACGGTGAACGGTCATGTCCGCCATCGAGGAACGGAGCGGCGCATCGAAAGTCGAAGCCGGCGTAACGCGTAATGCCGGATCGGTCGGGTCGAGCAGCGGGCCGCCGAGCCCGATGGCGAAGGCGCAAGGTGCCGCTGCCGGGCCATGATGGTCCTGGCCGTCCTCACGCTGCGGAATGGGCAGGAACGCCGTCACCGCGCCCTGGCCCGTGCAGACGGAGATCGTGATGCCATGTGCATTGGCGATCGGCATGAACCCGGTCGGGATCGCGACCCGGATCGCCAGCACGCACAGCAGCAGCAGCGCGAAGACGCGCCGTGCGGGCGTGGAGTTGCGGATCCGGGTCGTCAGCGGCATCGGTTCAGCCCTGCGACCGAGGAGCGCAGGCGGTCATGACGCCGCCTTCACCGCGGCGAGCGCCGCACGCACCTGGCCCGGAAAGGCGGTGTACATCGACCTCATGATCGCCTGCACCTCTGGGGGTGCGGTGCGGGTTGAGCCGGCATGGAAGGGCGGCTGCGGATCGTATTCGCAGCCCAGCTGTACGCCCTGCGCATAGACCGGGTCGCGCAGCTCGGCGACCATGGCGATCCCGAAATCGAGCCCGGCGGTGACCCCGGCGCCGGTGATGCGGTTGCGGTCGCGCACGACGCGCTCGGAGACCGGCGTCGCGCCGCAATCGGCCAGGGTCTCGAGCGCGGCCCAGTGGGTCGTCGCGCGATAGCCCTGGAGCAGTCCCGCAGCACCCAGGATCAGTGCGCCGGTACATACCGATGTGACATACTGGGCGCGGGCGCCGCGATCGGCGATGAAGGCGCGCGTGGCGTCATCGCGCATCGCCGCCAGCGTCCCGCTCGCACCGCCGGGTGCGAACAGCACGGTCAGGTCCTTCGGGCACTCGGCGAAGGTCGTGGTGGGAAGGATGGTGACGCCGGTGTCGCTGGTCATCGGATCGCGCGTCTTGCCGACCAGATGGACCGTCGCGCCCATCAGCGCCGCGAACATATATTGCGGCCCGATCAGGTCGAGGATCGTCATGCCGGGATAGCAGAGCATGGCGATCTGGTCGGGCTTTACCCAGCCGGGCGGCATCTCGGCCATGGTGTGGCCGGCGTGCGGATCGGCGGCGGTCTGCGCGCCGGCCCGGCTGGCGGCCAGCGCACCGAACAGCCCCATCATCAGCGCGGTGCGGCGATCGAAGCCCTCCATCAGAACCCTCCCTTGAGCGTGAGGAAGGCCGAGCGCGGCTGGGTGGGGATCACATAGGGGCCGCCGAAATACTGGTACGGCTCCAGCCCGTCATTGCCGAGCAGGTTGGTCACCGACAGGCTGAGCGAGACGGGGCCGAGATCGTAGGAGGCCTGCGCGTCCACCAGCGCCATGCCCTTGACCGACACCGTGTTGGGCAAGGTAAGCTCGCGCCGCGACACGGCGGTGACGCCGCTTCCCAGTGAAAAGCCCCGCAACGCGCCGTCGCGGAAGCGGTAGCGCGCCGCCAGCCGCCCGCTATGCGCCGGCACCGCGCGCAGCCGGTCGCCGACCGGCAGGCTGTTGTCCTTGGTGACCTTGGCGTCGGTATAGGCATAGTTGAACAGCAGCGACACCGAGGGGACCGGCTCATAAATCAGGTCGAGTTCGGCGCTGCGCGCGCGCTGCTCGCCGGTCTGGATGTTCGCGAACGGCACCACCGGATCGGCGGTCACCACATTCTGGCGGGTGATCTGGTAGAGCGCGGCGGTGCCGGTCAGCCCCTTGATCGGCGCTGCGAACTTGATCCCGCCTTCCCAGGCCTGCGACGTCTCGGGCTTGGGGGTGATGGTGTAGAAGCCACCGCCGACCACGCCCTGGAACCCCTCGGCATAGCCGCCGAACAGCGAGATGCCGTCGACGATGCGGAAGGTCGCGCCGATCCGCGGCGTGACCTTCTCCGCGGTATCCTCGGTCGCCACGCCGACATTGCTGGTGACCTTGATATGCGTCCAGCGCAGGCCGAGCGTCACGTCCAGCCGATCGCCGATACCGATCTGGTCCTGCGCGAAGAGGGCGAAGCTCTCCATCCGGTCGTGCTGATCGAAATAAAAGGGCGGGTCGCCGCCAAAGTTCGGCGCCGGCAGCGGGCGGGCGTAGTCGATCGTCGCCCAGGCCGGATTGAAATACATCGCCCCGAAATAGCGGCTATGGTCGTAATCGGCGCCGACCAGGATCGTCTGGCGCAGGCCACCCTCCCCGAAGCGGGCGGTAACCGTGCCGGTCGCATAGGTCTTCTTGCTCTCGGACGGCAGAAAGGCGGTGCCGAAATTATAGACCGTCCCGCTGATCTCGCCATAGGGAAAGCTGCCCCGTTCCTCGAAGCTGGTGATGGTGCGCGCGACGGTCAGATTCGCCTCCACCCGGTCCGAAAAGCGGTGGGTGAGCGATCCGGTCAGCCCCTTGTTCTCGATTCCGGTGCGCGGCATGTCGCGCGCGCCGGCATAGGTAGCGCGATCAATCACCGCGACCGGATCGAGCAGCGACACCGGCAGGCCGGCATATTCGGTCTGCTCGATCTTGCTGTAGCGCCCGCGCACCACCAGGCTGGTATCGGTGCCAAGGCCGATCGCCAGGGTCGGGAAGATCGCGCGGCGATCGCGGCTGACGAAGTCGATATAGCTATCGGCGCTGTCGATCATGCCGGTCACGCGCAGGGCGACGCCCGCCATCAGCGGCAGATTGACGTCGCCTTCCGCCCCAACCGTGCCGAACGAGCCCGCACGCGCGGTGATCGTCATGCCCAGCCGGTCGTAAGGATCGCGCGAGACGAGGTTGATGACCCCCGACAGCGGCGCGCCGCTGCCCCCGCCATAGAGCGTGGCGGTCGGCCCCTTGGCGACGTCGATGCGCTCGACATTGACCAGCGTGCCGGGATCGCCGACGCCGGCCGGGAGCTGATAGGTCGGCACGCCGTCGATGTAACAATTGACTGCGAAGCCGCGGATGAGCGTCGGCTGGAGCACGGTCTGCTCGATGCTGGTGGGCACCACGCCCGAGACGTTGACCAGCGCGTCGGGCAGTGTCTGGAGATCCTGCTCCTCGATCAGCGTGCGCGTGATCGTCTGGATCGACTGGGGGACTTTCTCGACCGGCGTGGCGGTGCGCGTCGCGGTCGTGGTCTGCGGCGTGGCATAGGTTTCGCGCTGACCGGTCACGACGATGGTGTCGGCGGTCCAGCCCTGGGCGGGCTTGTCCTGAGCATGGGCGGCAACGGGCGCTACGGTGCAGGCGAGCGTCGCCAGCATTCGGGTCTTGAGCATGGAATTCTCCGGCAGGGCTGGGAATGCGCGACAGGCGCGCAGCACACCGGAGAACAGGGAAACAAGCCGCGCGGCGCGCGACGGGATCGATCCACTCCGGCGCTCAGGCGCGCGCGGGCGGCCCTCGAAGCGGCGGGGTCAGGAAATCGGCGTCGGCGAGGCGGAAGTCCGAGGGCGGCGGCAGCGCGAATTCGCCCAGCACCATCGCCGGCATCGCCATGGCGAGCGTCGGATCGGCGCCGAGCACCGGCGCCGATAGCCCCGCAAACGCGCACGGCACGACCGGCTTGTCCTGCTCGGGGTGGTGTTTGCCCGTGTCCGGCACGCCGACGTCGAGGAGCATCGTCTGGCCGCTGGCCATGCCGCCGCACATGCGCACAACGATGCCATGCGTCGTCTGGGCGGGCATGAAGCCGGAGGGGATCGCGATCCGCAGCAACAGGGCGAACGCGAACAGGGCAGCCGCAAGGCTGCGCGCACTCTTCCTGCTTCGAATTGCCCCCAACATAGGAAAAGCCTTAGCGACGCTGTGTCATCTTGTCATCTGCAACGGTCGGTTGCGGCGTCAACTCGGTGCGAGACCATTAGGGCGTAGACTCATTACGCTGCACACCAGATGCGTGCGCAGATGAGTTTGACGGCGGCGAGGTAGTTTTCGGGACACTTGTCATAGCGGGTGGCGATACCCCGGAAGTGCTTGATACGGTTGAAGAAGCGCTCGACAAGGTTCCGCTGCTGATAAAGCCAGCCCGAGAAGGCGAAGCGTTGCTTGCGGTTGGACCGCGATGGGATGTTGGCCCAAGCGTTCTTGGCGGCAGCAGCTTCACGGATGGCGTTGCTGTCGTATCCCTTGTCGCCGAGCAGGGTTGCCCCCTTGTATCTGGACGAGCACGGCTCGTTTCTGCTGGAAGCGACTGAGCGCCGGTGTGGGTGGCCACCCACACCGGCGTGGCGGCGATGTCGCCCGTTCCCCCTCAGGTGCTCACCGCGACGGAGCCTGGGATCATCGCCGTTGTCACGCACGACCGAACAGTCGGTTGATTCTCAATCGCACAGACAAGGCAGGTTACCGTGATGCGCAACCTTTGTGGAGTGGATGTTTCCAAAGCCTGGCTCGATAGCTGGTCCGCCGGACGATATCAGCGTTTCGCCAACACGGCAGAAGGCGTCGCGCAACTGCTCGCCTTCTGCCGCGAACACAGTGTCGAACTGGTCGTGATGGAGGCTTCGGGAGGTGTTGAGCAAGCGGCCTTCCTGGCGCTGTGGAAGCAGGGTCAGCCCTGCGCCATCGCCAACCCCAGGGCCGTTCGCAGCTTCGCCGACGCGATGGGCAATCTGGAGAAGACAGATCGCATCGATGCCGAGATGATCGCCGGCTATGCCGATGCCAGACAGCTGGTCGCCACGCCTCCGCCGTCTGAGGATCAGCGCCGGCTGACGGCACTTACGGCCAGATTGCGCCAGGTTACCGCCGATCTCTCGGTCCAGAAGCAGCGGCTGCACAGCACCAGTGAGCCCACCGCATTGGCGAGCCTGAAGGAGGCGATTGCCCTTTTCAACCGCCAGGCCAAGGCACTTGCGGCCCAGATCGCGGCGCTGATCACCGCCGATCCGCTCTGGGCCGAACTCGACAAGACCATTCGTTCGATCAAGGGCCTTGCCGACAGAACCGTTGCCGTCCTGCTCGCCGACCTGCCGGAACTCGGCACCCTCTCGAACAAGGCAATCGCCAAGCTCGCGGGCCTTGCTCCCCTCGCCAACGACAGCGGACAGCGCAATGGCCGGCGCCGCGTTCGGGGCGGAAGGCCTTCCGTCCGATCGATCCTCTACCTCGTCGCCGACGTCGCCAGAAAATACGACGACGATCTCGCCAGCTTCCGCGACCGGCTGCTCGCACAGGGCAAGGCGAAGATGGTCGTCCGCATCGCTCTTGCACGAAAATTACTCGTCAGGCTCAACGCAAAAGCCCGCGATGCAAAAGGGGATATGGCGACGATGCTGGCCCCGGCATTCTCCGAATGAGGTGGGTCATCATGCATTCCGTCCAGCCAGCCGCCCGATATCATTCAGCGGGGTCAATTCCAGAAACTCAAATTGCCGCCGCCGCGTTGCCGGCGTCTGGCGTTTCGTCCGCTGGACGGGGGCGCAGCCGAATGACGGCGAGCGCCCCATAAGCCACGGTGATCACCAGCAGGTTGGCGACCTGGCGCCATGTCTCGCTCAAGGTCGCCCCCATCTGACCGACCTCGATCATCAGGTTGATGCCCGGCGTCGTCGGCAGGAGGAGCGCGAGCCAGGCGAGCGGTCTCGGCATGGCCTCGGCCGGCCAGGAAATGCCGGCCAGGAAGAAGATCGGCAACGAGGTCGAAATCCATAGCTGCACCGCCCGCTCCCGGACCGTAAAGAAGCTGGCGAGAAACAGCGCCAGGGCAACGATCGCCGCGCTGAACAGCGCAGCGGCGCCGAGCAGCGACGCCAGCGTGCCGGCGCGAGGATAGCCCTGGAGCCAGAACGCGAACCCCTCGAAATAGAGGATGTTGACGAGGCCGATCAGCAAGAAGGCCGCAGCGACGCCCGCCAGCGCGCTGGGCCGGAACGCCAGCCGCCCCAGGCGTTCGCGGCGGGTCGCCGCCAACATGACAAGGCCCATGAGCAGGGTTTGATGGACGACGATCTGCGCCACGGCGGGGATCGAACTGCTGCCATAGCCTTCGCCAAGATTGAACAGCGGCCGTGAGGCTACCGCGATCGGCGACGCGGCAGGTGCGCCCTGCGCCATCGCCTGCGACGTGGCGGCATCGACCCCGACCGTGGCGAAGGCCGCCGCCACTCCGGCCAGCGCGGTGCTGCTGCGCAACAGATACGCGCCATTGCCGAACAGGCGAACGACGCCCTGGCGCCCCTGCAGGATCCGCTTCTCAAAATCGTCGGGGATGACGACGATCACGCTCGCCTGCTGGCGTTTGAGCGCGGCCAGCGCGGCCGCGGGGCTGTCGGCCTGCGCCGTGATCTCGACCTGCCGCGTGGCGTTGGCACGGATCAGCAGCGCGCGGCTCATTGCGCTGTGATCGAGATCGACCACGATGACCGGGATGCGGGCGGCAACCTCGCCGCGATAGGCCTGGGGATAAAGGAACGAATAGAGGATCACCGAGATGAAGACGAGCGTCATCACCGCCTTGTCGGCCAGGATCGCCCGCAACGTCTCGCGAAACGCCGCGCGCATCAGCGCCGCCCCCACACGGCCGGTCGCGTCGCCGCGCGGAGATAGCGCGGCAGGCCGATCGCGCTGCCGATCCCGAAGAACAGCAGCATGATCGCGACATGCCGGAGCGACCACGCCGCGTCGGTTCCCATCACCATCTGTTCGGCCTGCAGCTTGGCATATTCGGAGTAGGGCAGGATACTGCTCCACAGCCGTCCGAACCACGACGCGGACTGGATCGGAAAGATCGCGCCGGAAAAGGCGAAGGAAGACCCCGCATAGAGGCCGGTCAGTGAAAGCGACTGCGCCATCGCCTGCGTGAGTCCGACAAGGAGCAGGGCGAGCCCGGCATGGGCGAGATAGAGCGCGAGATAGCCGACCAGGATCACCGCCGCGCTGCCGGCGACGGGCCAGCCGCGCGTGCCGATATAGAGCAGGGCGACGGCGGCCCACAGCATGAAGATCAGGAGATAGGGCGCGATCTTGCCGGCGACCGCCGCCGCGCGCCCGGCCGTCTGGGCACCGAGCCATTCGCCTATCGTGCCGTCGCGCAATTCGCGCCCCAGCGCCCCGACGACGCAGACCATGAAGATCAGGTGGAGGATCGCGGGATGCAGCAGCGATACCAGCTGGATTTCATAGCTGCCCTGCGGATTGAACAGGACCGTCGTCTGCGCGGCGACGGGGGCGGTACGCACCGCCTTGACGCCCCGCGTCGCGGCGGTCTGCTCGCGCGACAGCGTCTCGGCATAATCACGAACCGTCGCGGCGATCTCGCGCTGTGCCGCCGTACCGGGCGTATAATAGCTCATATTGTAATAGCTGACGACGGTGGCCTGGCCCTTGCGTGCCAGATCCGCCGAAGCGTCGGCCGGGATCAGCACGATCGCGAACACCCGGCGCGCGCGGGCCAGCACCTCGGCCTGGGCGAAATCACGCGGCGTGGCAACGACGGTCAGCCCCGGCGCCGCTTCCAACCGGTTTACAAGCGCGCGCCCGATTCCGGTGCCGTCGAGGTCGACCACCGCGATCGGCAGGTCGCGCAGCACCGCCGGCGACATCTGCCATGCGATCACCGACATCAGCAGCAGCGGGATCCAGGTGACGAGCCCGAGATCCCACACGCTGTGGCGCAGGAACCGCATCTCGCGCCGGAAACTGGAGAGGAAGGCGGATGCCATAAGATCATCGTGGCCAGTCGAACAGCACCGTCATGCCGGGGCGCAGCTGCGCCAGCGGCGTGACGGGCCGCACCCGCAGTTCGAAGCTCTTGATGTCGAAGCCGTTTGACTGGCGGGTCGCGCGCCAGGTCGCGAACTCGCCGGCCGGCGCGATATAGACCAGCCGGAAGCGGGCCACGGCATTGCGCAGCGCGGGCACCCGGCCGGTGACGATCGTCCCGAGCGGTACGCCGCCAAACGCATCCTCGCGGACGAACAAGGATACCCAGGGATGGTCGACATCGGTCAGCGTGAAGACCGGGAAGCCCTGCGGCACGAGCTCGCCCGGCTCGGCCAGCCGCTTGCCGACTTCACCGTTCATCGGCGCGCGCATCCGCGTCTCAGCGGCGGCAGCCCTGGCCTCGTCGACGACGCCGCGCGCCTGCTCGACCTGGCCGCCCGCCGCCTGCTTGTCCTGCGACCGCGCGCCGGACAGGGTCTGATCATATTGCGCACGGGCGGCGCGCGCGGCTTCGGCCGCCGCGACCGCATTGGCCTGCGCCTCGTCCCGCCGCTGGCCGGCCACGACACCCTGTGCCGCCAGCCGATCGGTTCGCGTGAAGGTCAGCTGAGCCAGATCGGCGGCGGCCTGGGCGCGGCGCCATTGCGCCCGCGCGGCATCGATCTCCTCCGGCCGCGCGCCTTGCCGAGCCTTGCTCTCGCCGGCCCGTGCCGCCTGCAGCACGCCCTGCGCCTGGATGTTGCGGGCGTTCACCTCGGGACTGTCGATCGTGTAGAGGAGTTGCCCGGCCCTGACCGCCTGTCCTTCCTCGACCGCGAAGCTGGCGATGCGCCCGGTGACCTTGCTGGCAATCCGGATTTCGCGGGCATCGACCATGCCCTGGAGTTCTGGGGGTGTCGGATGCGCGGTGGCCCACAGCCCCGCGCCGACGACGCCCGCGACGATCACGCCGAGGATGAGCGCGCGGGGGGTGCGCCGCGCGCGCGGTGCAGGCGCATCACCCGGGATGCCGTCTGCCGGTGCGGACGTTTCGGTCATTGAAGCACCTCGTGTGCGCGGGAGATGAAATCGGGCAGGCGCCGCGCCTGACCGCTTGCGGCGAGCAATTGGGCGATCGCCACGTCATAATCGTACGCCGCCTGCGCGCGCTGGATCGCGACCCGCGACACGCCGAGCTGCGCATCGACGACGTCGAGCGACGTCGCTTGCTGCTCGCGGAATGCCAGCGACTGGAGGCGGAGATTTTCGGCCGCCGAGGCTTCGGCGCTGCGCAGGAGCGCGAACCGCTCGCGCGTCGCCTCTGCCTCGTTCCAGGCCTTGGTCACGCCGATCTCGAGCTGGACCCTGGCTTCGCGAAGCCCGGCATCGGCCTGTGCCGCCGTCTCGCGGGCGGCTTCGACGGCTTGGCGCCGGCCCGTGCCCGAGAAGAGCTGGAATTTGATGCCCACCCCAAATGCCCAGTCGGGGTTGGTCAGAAGCGAATGGTCGCGATTAAAGTCATATTGACCGAAGCCGTAGATTGACGGGCGCAGCCGTGCCTGCTGGGCGCGCACGCCGGCGTCCGCCGTCTCGCCGAGCGCGCGGAGGCGCACCAGTTGCGGGTGTGCGGAAAGCGCGACCGCCTTGAAATCTTCCAGCCGCCCGGCCGATCCGGACAGCACGAACAGCGGCGTTGTCGGCTGGACCCCGCCGGGCAGCCGCAGCAATCCCGCCAGGATCGCGTTGGCGGTGGCCAGGTCCGAAATCGCCTTGTGATAGTCCCGGTCGGCATCGTCGCGTGCCACTTGCGCCTGGAGAACCTGTGCGCGGGCGGCGAAGCGTGCCTGCTCCAGCTTTCGCGCATCGGCGAGGTGCGCATCGAGCCCCTCGAGCGCCTGACGCCGGACGATCAGCGCGCGCACCGCAAGCTGCTGGCCGAAATAGGCCTGGGCGAGCTGGAGCGTCGCCTGTTCGGACGCGATTTCGCGCTCGGCGGCAGCCTGCGTCACCTGCGCCTTTGCGGCTGCGCGCGCCGCGGCGATCTCGCCGCCCGAATAGATCGGCACGGACCCCGTCGCCACCGGGCGGACCAGCGTCTGTCGCGTCACATATTTGAACGGGTCGGCAATGCCGTAGGATGCGGCCGTCGATGCGAAGGTGCCCAGCGGGAGCAGAAAGGTCTTTTGATAATCGAGCAGGCGGGCCTCGATATCGACCGTCGGCCGATACAAGGTCCGCGTCGCGCCCTGCTGCGCTTCCTTGCTGCGGACATTGGCCGCCATGCCCTCGATCGCGTCGGATGTGTCGAGCAGCCGTTGTTGCGCGGTCGCGAAATCCATCGGCGTCGACGGTGCCTGCTGGGCATGGACCGGCACCAGCGCGACGCCTGCGAGCGCGAGCGCGGCGGCGCAGCGAAGCGCGCCGGGCGATGCGCGCAGGGCATGGGGGGACAGCGACGTCCCTCGCGAGACATCGGCTTGGGCGGTGCGCTGGATCATCAGCAATCCTGGTTTAGGTCTCGGGCCTGATTCGAATGTCGGTGGTGCGCTCAGCGATCGGACGACAGGAACTGGACGATGCGCGCCGATACCGCCTCCGGTTCCTCGACGGGCGATGTATGCCCGGAATCGGGAATGATGGTCAGTTCGGCGTGGGGAATGGCCGCGTTGATCGCGCGCGCCTTGTTCGGCGGCGTGGCGATATCCTCGGCACCGACGATGATCAGCGTCGGCGGCAGATCCGACCGCGCCCGGAGTGGGCCGAGAACGTCGTCACGGCTGAAGATCGCATGGCCGAAAGCATAAATCCCCTTGGTGTCGAGGTTGCGGATGGCGTCCTTCCAGTACCGAAATTCCACCTGCCGTTTGGGATCGGTCCGGAATTTGCTCGCCATCAGCCGCGACAGGATCGGGCCGACGACCATCTTGAGGCCAAGGAATTTGCACAGCCCCAGAAGCCGCTGATAGCTTTTGACCTTGGTGGGGTCCTCGGCACCGGCGGCAGTGTCGATCAGGATCAGGCTGCGCACCAGTTCGGGATGCCGCAAGGCGAGCCGCAGGGCGACAAAGCCGCCGGTCGACATGCCGGCAAAATGGACCGGCCCCAGGTCCAGCGCGCGGAGGAGGGCTGCCGCATCGTCCACCAGATCGTACATGCCGAACGGCGTACGCACGACGTCGCTCTGGCCGTGACAGCGATGATCGAACGCGATGACGCGATGGGTCGCGGACAGCGTTTCGATCTGATGCGCGAACATTCGGTGGTTCATCACAAAGCCGTGCGAGAAGACGACCGTCTCCGGCCCGCTGCCATGCTCGGTGTAAAACAACCGCAGGCCATTCACGTCGACATAGCTCATCATTCTTCTCCTTCCAGCCGAACGGCGGACTGGGGTTTCAGGCATGCCGCAGTGGCGGCGGGCCAATGCACGGGCGTCAGCACAGGAAATCGGGGCGCGCATAGGCAGGGTCGGGATAGCGGTAGAATCCCTCTCCCGCAGCGGCGCCGAGTTTGCCGGATGCGATCATGCCATCAATATAGTCGAGCACCGTGGCAGTTCGCGCCGACGGCTCATTTTTATGTTGGTTTTGGGCGATCTGCTGCGCCGTTCGCATGCCGATATTATCGAGCATCGCGAACGGGCCGAGCGGCGTCTCCCGGTTTATCATCCAGTTCCTGTCGATCGACTGCACATCGGCAACGCCGTGCGCGACCAGATCGAGCGCGGCGGTGAGCAGCGGCACGAGCAGCGCGTTGCCGATATAGCCCGGATGCTCGCGGTGCAGCGGGAGCGGCACCATGCCGATCCGCCGCGCAAACACCGTGACCGTGTCGAACACGTCGGGGCTGGTCGCCGGACTGCCCATGATCTCGGCCGTATTGTGCTTCCAGATCCGGTTGGAGAAATGGAGGTGGAGATAGCGCTCGGCGCGGCCCGTGAATTCCGCCAATTGGCTCGGCACGAAGGTCGACGAATTGCTGGCGAAGATGGTATTGGCGGGCGCGAGCGCCGCAAGCTGGTTGTAGAACGCCTTTTTGATATCGATGCTTTCGGGGATCGCCTCGATGACCAGATGGGCGTCGCGGGCGGCGTCGCCCAGGGCATCAGTGAAGGCGATCCGGCCCAGCGTCGCCTCGATCGCGGCATCATCGGCGCCCATGTCGGTGGCATAGGCCTGCTTCAGGCCCGCGCAGCTCTGCCGCGCACGGGCGATCGCGGCATCGTCGATATCGTACAGCGTGACGCGAAACCCGTGGAACGCCGTCTGGAACGCGATCTGCGAGCCGAGAATGCCGCCGCCCGCCACCAGAACGGTGCCGACCGGCGATGTTCCTTCTGCCTCTGACATACTGCCCACCGACATTCTCCTGATCCAACGCAACCGAAGGAGCGTGGCAGCGGGTCCAGTGCCAGCGCGTTCCTTCATGCCTCTTCGATATACAAACTTGACTCATACGTCAAGTTTGTACTTTGGTTGAACCGGCAGGCCTGTCCCACTAGGCCCGTCGCGTCAGGAGAACCCTTCAGGATCGCGAGCGGATGAAACCCAATGTTCCCACTGGCAGCGCCGCACCTGCCGAACCCACTGGCGGCGACATGCCCCCGTCGGCGGGCGCCCGCGTCTATCGCAAATCGGCCAAGCGCGAGGAGACGCAGCGGCGCAATCGCGAGGCGATGGAGGCCGCTGCCTGGCAGATCTTCGCCACCAAGGGTCTGGACGCGACCACGGCCCGCGACATCATCGCCGCGAGCGGGGTGTCGCCGGGCACATTCTACAACTATTACGGCACTGTGGAGACTATCTTCGATGTAGTTCTATCCCGCGTGGTCCAGGAGGTGAGCACCGTGACCGCGGCGGCACGCGCGCGCAGCAGCACGCTGGAGGAGATGCTGCACCTTTCGAACCGCGCCTTCCTGGAGCGCATATCGTCCACGCCGCTTGCGCGCGAGTTCTTCGAACGCAATCAGCATCATATCCGCATCAGCCTCTATGCAGGCAAGACGGCTGCAAGACTTCACGAGGACATGCGGGCCGATATCATGCGCATGATACCACACGCTCAACTTTCGCCTGGCGAGGAGAAGTTGGTGACCACCCTGATCTTTTCCAGCGGACTAGAGGCTTTGTTCCTGATGGCCTCCGGGCAGGCAAGCGATACAGGATCGACCAGCCGTTTCATCACGCAACTCACGCTGCGCGGCTTAAATCAGTGGACTGAAAGCGCATTACAGGCGGATCGGCAAGCCCCCACCCCACTTGTGACATGAGTGCGTTTGTTGGCGCGCTAGAGCATCGGATTGAATTTGTGAATCAAGGGATTGAACGAACCCGCTGACGGGGGATTGGCGTGAGTGTTTGGCCTGCATGGCCTCCTGATGGGAAGGTTTGGTTGCTGATACCAACCCGTGACCAGAAGACCATCCCATGGCTGAAGCCCCGGCAGCGGCGAGCCCGCTGCGTCGTCGCATGATCGACGACATGAGCTTGCGCAACCTGTCGCCCGCGACACAACGATCCTATCTTCATGCGGTAACGAAGTTCAGCCGTTATTTCGGCCGGTCGCCGGATCGGCTGGGGCTGGAGGATGTCCGCGCCTTCCAAGTCTATCTGGTGTCGCAGGGCATTTCCTGGCCGGCGCTGAACCAGGCAGTCTGCGCGCTACGCTTCTTCTACGGCGTGACACTCGACCGGGCGGAGATCCCGGAGCGGATCGTCTATGCGCGCACGCCGCGCAAGTTGCCCGATATCCTGAGCGCCGACGAGGTGGTGCGCTTCCTGGAAGCGGTGCCGTCGCTGAAGGCGCGCACCGCGCTGACGACCGCTTATGCTGCTGGATTGCGCGCCTCGGAGGCGGTGAGCCTCAAGGTGGCGGATATCGATAGCGACCGGATGCTGATCCAGGTCCGCCATGGCAAGGGCGCCAAGGATCGCACGATCATGCTGTCGCCGCAGCTGCTCGAGATCTTGCGGACCTATTGGCGACTGGCCCGCCCGGAGGGCTGGCTGTTTCCCGGGCGCGGCGACAAGCCGATCGACGTGCAGGTCCTTCACTCGGCCTGCCGTTCCGCGACCAAGGCGGCGGGCCTGGTCAAGCGGGTGAGCGTGCACACGCTACGCCACAGTTTTGCGACCCATCTGCTCGAAGGCCGCGTCGATATCCGGATCATCCAGGTGCTCTGGGGCACAACAGTCTGTCGACGACCGCGCGCTACACGCATGCGGCAACAAGCACGATCGTGGGGACGCAGAGCCCCTTCGATCGCCTGACGCTGGAGTTGGTGCCGCCCGCCTGAGCCGGTCCGTTGCGTTCCGATCTGGAGGTGGCGGATATCTTCCGCCGCTATGGTCCCGCTTATCGTCATGCTCACGACGGTCATCTCGGCCGCGTGGACCGCCGCGTCATGTCCGCGATCGAGCTCTGCCGGACAGCAGCGCTCGGGAGGCATCTCGAGGCTTGTGAAGACTGCGCGCATGCCCGTGTCGCTTACAACTCCTGTCGCAACCGGCATTGCCCCAAGTGCCAGAGCGCGACGCGCGAGCGGTGGCTCGCCGACCGCCAGGCCGATCTGCTGCCGGTACCTTACTTCCACGTCGTGTTCACGGTGCCGGCCGAAGTCGCCGAGATCGCCTTCCACAACAAGGCGGTCGTCTATGCGATCCTGTTCGACGCGGTCGCCGCGACGCTCAAGATCATTGCCGCCGATCCCAGGCACCTCGGCGGCGCGATCGGCTTCCTCGCCATTCTTCACACCTGGGGCCAGGCGCTAACCCATCATCCCCACATCCATTGCCTCGTCCCCGGCGGAGCGCTTTCTGCCGATGGGCGCTGGCTCGACTGCCGGCCCCGTTTCTTCCTGCCCATCCATGTCCTCTCCCGCCTGTTCCGGCGGCTGTTCCTCGAGCGGCTTCACGCGGCCCACGCGGTCGGCCAACTGCGCTTTTCCGGTACGTTGACCGAGCTTGGGGATGACGATGGCTTCACCGCGGCGATCCGGCGGCTTCGTCGCAAGAACTGGGTCGTCTATGCCAAGCCGCCGTTCGGCTCGCCCGTACATGTCCTCGCCTATCTCGGCCGCTATACCCACCGGGTCGCCATCGCCAACAGCCGCCTGGTCAGCGCCGATGAGGCCAGCGTGACCTTCCGCTGGCGCGATTACCGCCGCCGCAACGCGCCCGGCGATCATCCGGCAGCTTCTGGCGGCGATGAAGTCGCCTTCGACCGCGGCAGCCAGCGAAGTCACCAGGTCGCTCCCACGTTTTGACCCAACCGTCTGTCCCTGCTGTCGCGGCATTTTACGCATCACCGCCACGCTGCCGCGATGGCGGACCCGGCCACCTCGGCCGCCGCCTGATACGTCGTGAGCACACGCTTCGATCCGAACATCGATCCTGACGGCGTCGCGACATCAGCGTCGACCGACGTAATGATGCCCCGTGTCCAATATCTTGCCGACATGTCCGCCGAGCCGGCGTCGATCTCGCAATCCAACCCAAAAAGCCGATCCGTGCATCGATCTCCCCGGCTAACACCGGTGGTTTGGCGTCGCCGCCACCGACGCGAGCGCTCCGCGTCGCCCGAAGCCAGTCGCCAGGAACCGGCGTCGCGACACTAATCCCATAGCGCGTGGCCGCGTCAGCGGGTTCGCTCAATCCGGCTTCAATGAGGTCGCGCACGCGCCAAGCCCGGCGTGCAGCGCCGCGCAACCTCACAGAACCCTCCAGATTCCCAAGACCTTTGGATTGTGATTCATATGTGGACGCCCCCTTGGCAAGGGCATTTTGTCGGGATGGGTTTGATCGGTTGCTTTCATATGTCCGGCCTGTTTGTGCGGCATACGTGTTGCCGCTGGCCCTGATGGAAATCCGCCGGTGAGGTCCCTAAACAGGCTGCCGCGCGTTGAAGCGCATTGAATCAGACGGGTTGGTCTCACCATTGGCTCGATCGTTACTCATCATCGACTGCCATTACCATTTCGGGTGACCTGGGCTGATCAGGTCAAATTGGCGTAAGGGTGATAGGCCTCCTTGCGGGTCAGCACGACCCAAGCGATCCGAGCGAGTTTGTTAGCCAGGGCCACCGAGACGAGCCGGAAGGGCTTTTTCTCGGAGAGCTTCCTGATCCAGTCCGCCATCGGCGTTGGCTTATCCTTGACGTGGCGCATGACTGCGGTGGCTCCGACGACGAGCAATCGGCGCAGGTATCGGTCGCCCTGTTTGGAGATGCCGCCAAGTCTGGTTTTTCCCCCGGTTGAGTGTTGTTGCGGTGTCAGACCGAGCCAGGCGGCGAACTGCCTGCCTGAAGAGAACTGCTCGGCATCCGTAACGGTTGCAGCTATTGCTGTTGCCGTGATGATGCCGAGGCCGGGGATCGCGGCAAGTCGGCGACTGGCCTCGCTCTCGGTATGCCAAGCGGCAAGCTGCTGATCCAGTTCCGCAATCTCGGCGCTGACGGCCATGATCTGTCGGATCAATATCTCCAATGCCGTACGGGCGTAGGATGGCAAGGCATTCCTGTCAGCCATCACCTGCTCGGCCAGCTTGGCGAGGTTGCCAATGCCGGGGTTGGCAACGTGGCCCAGCTCGGCAAGATGCGCACGCAGAGCGTTGGCGAGCATCGTCCGTTGCCGTACGAGAAGGGATCGGGCGCGATGGGTCATAAGAATGCCCTGCTGCTCGATCGTCTTGACGGGTACGAACCGCATTGTCGGCCGCTGCACGGCTTCGCAGATCGCTTCGGCGTCTAGCGCATCGCTCTTGCCCCGCTTCACGTAAGCCTTGACGTACGATGGCGGTATCAGGCGGACTTCGTGGCCCATCGCTGCAAGCGTGCGAGCCCAGTGATGCGCGGTTCCGCAGGCCTCCACCGCGATCAGGCAAGGCGGCAGCTTCGAGAAGAAAGGCAGCATCTGCTTGCGGTGCAGTTTCTTCACCAGCACCGTGGCACCGCTCTCGTCGATGCCGTGTGCCTGGAATACGCTCTTCGCCAGATCGAGCCCAATCGTCGTGATCGTCATGCAAACGCTCCTCTTCCTCTCGGTTGACCGACCGGCAGCATAGCAACTGTCGGTCGGTGCGGGGGCGTCCACATCATCACCCTGTTTGGAGGTGGATCATGGGGACATGTCGATCGGAAGATTTACGGGCTCGGGTAGTAGCGGCGGTAGCGGCTGGGAGTTCGCGGCGGGCGGCGGCGGCGCGGTTTTCGGTGAGTGTGAGTTCTGCGATACGCTGGACGGCCCGGGCTGCTGTTGAAGGGACGCCTGCTGCGCGTCGGCAGGGTCGTCCTGCGGGCAAGGGGCCGCTATCGGATCACCGGGAGTATCTGGTGGCAGCGGTCGAAGCGACGCCTGATCTGACGATGCCGGAATTGGCGGCGCGGCTCCTGGCCGAGCGCGGAGCGGTGGCGGCCGAGGCCTCGATCTCGCGGCTGCTCTGCCGCGCGGGCTTCACATATAAAAAAACAGCTGATGGCGTCGGAATGCGCGCGCGCTGACGTCGCCGAGCGCCGTCGGATCTGGATCGACGAGCGCCAGCCCGCCATGCGCCAGGAGCCGGGCCGGCTGGTGTTCATCGACGAGACGTCGGTCAACACCAAGATGACCCGGCTGCGCGGGCGGGCCAGGCGGGGCAAGCGTCTGAAGGCCAGCGCTCCGTTCGGCAAATGGGGTACGCAGACCTTCATTGCCGGCCTTCGTCACGATGGGCTGACCGCGCCGTGGGTAATTCCCGGCGCGATGGATCGCCAAGCCTTCAACACCTACATCGAGACCCAACTCGCGCCGACATTGCAACCAGGCGACGTTGTCATCCTCGACAACCTGTCGGTGCATAAAAGTGCACATGCCGAGGCCGTTGTCCGACAGCGAGGTGCGTGGATGCTCTTCCTGCCCCAATACTCCCCCGATCTGAACCCGATTGAGATGGCCTTCTCAAAACTCAAAGCCCTGCTGCGAAAAGCCGCGGCCCGAACCTTCGATGCCCTGATCGACGCCATCGGTGATATCTGCCAACTCTACCCTCCCGACGAATGCCAAAACTACTTCAAGGCAGCAGGGTATGGGTCAAATTAACGGCACGATGCTCTAGTTCTCCATTTGCCAGCGACCTGACACCGCGCTCCCACGTGCGCCGATGCCGATGTGCAGCGCGCGCTGATCGAGTTTGAGGCCAGGAAGCTGATGCAACCTCGGAGGAATCGAGATCAACATATGCACGTAGTCAGGCAAAAGCTGACCTTCGTGAACCTCGCGTTCTTTTTGTCGAGCAAGCCTATACAAAAGCTCACCCAATTCACGACGCACGCCCCCGAAAAAGCGTTTCGTCCGGCACTTTGTTCGCTAGAATGATATGCACTTGCAGTCCCAAGTTGCATGCGAATGCGATCGCTCTTCCATGAAACCTTCGTTTAAATTCTCGTCCATGCTAACGGTCCAAGCTGGGGGCACCTCCTATACAGCAGGCCGAAACTACTTAAAATCATGCAGATATGACCCCGAGCAGAGCAGAGTTGGCGTGCTTTATGGCAAATGAGACGCCTATGATTTAACTCGCTTCTGGCGCCAATTAGAAATTGTCGCAGATGATCTCTCTTGCAGCGCGACAATCAGGATGAGGCTCGGTGGTGGGGTGTGGCGGCGTAGGGCGTAGCCCGTAGCCGCCACACCCCACCACCGATGGTGCGCCCTTTGGGGACGTGCCGCTGATGATCGTGACCGATCAGGTACACCGAGCCTTTCGTCGACAGTCGAAGGGTCCCCGATGTGCCTGGTCGCCACGTCACTGATCATCAGATGAGGTTGTTCATGAAGCTCAGACATATCGAGGGGGTCACGATCGCGTCGGCCAAGGCCGGGTTCAGCGCAGCCACGGGGCACCGGCTTGGGGCCGCGGCTGTGCTGCCGAGCGCGCGCAAGACACCGAGGGGACGGCGGCGACCTGATCCGCTGCCGACCCGCAACAACCGCGGCGTCGCGCACGAAACGTGCGATCGAGAGCGCGCACGGCCATCTGAAGGCGGCGATCCGCGATGCGCTGCTGATGCGCGGCATCCGCGACTTCGACGATGTTGCCGCCTATCGCCGGTTTATCGACGAGCTGGTCGCGGCCCGCAACCGGCGTGTGGCGACGCGGATCGATGCCGAACGCTTGCATCTGCAGCCGCTGCCGGGCGCCCGCACCGCCGATTACGAGGAGGTGCTCGTCACGGTCACCTCGTCGGGCGGGTTCACGCTCAGGAAGGTGTTCTACACCGTGGGGACTGTCAGGAGTTCCGTGTGTGGGCGGGCATAATGGGTAAAAAGGAGATCCCATATGTCTCGACGCAAAGAGCCTTCGATACCGAACGAACTTCTCGACCAGTTGCTGGCTGGAGGTTCGGCCAGTGCCGCATTCGACCAAGGCGGCCTGCTCGATTCGCTTAAGAAGGCGCTGACAGAACGCGCCTTGAACGCAGAGATGGACCACCACCTCGCCGGCCAGGACGGCACGGGCAACACGCGTAACGGCTACGGTCGGAAGACCGTGATGACCGACACCGGCAAGCTGGCGATCGACGTGCCGCGCGACCGTCAGGCGAGTTTCGAACGCAATCACGAGATTGCCAAGCGCGAAAGATTTGAAGCGCGCGTCGGTATGCACGACGATGTGCGCGGGCACCGCGTTGGTAAGGCCGAGGTCATTGGCGGCCGTGATGCCGTCGATGAGCATGCGGGTCTGGTCGCGCCGAGACAGCGCGTCGATGATGGCGCGGGGGTCTGGATTGGTGGGCTTACCGGTCAGGCTGTTAGTCCTGGGCTTGTCGTAGAGTCCGCGCGCGATGCGGCGGATCTGCTTGCCGCGCGTCAGCCGGTGCAGCGCTTGGTCGACAGCCTCGCGCGGCCCGTGATCGAGGAAATCGACGGGCGTCCAGGCACCGAAGGGGGCAGCTTGCTCCATCCGACCAAGGATGTGCGCTTTAGAGCGTTTTTCGATCGTGGGGAGTCGGAAGGGGATTCCCACGGGTCTGCTTTTCTGATTCATATGTGGACGCCCCCTTGGCAAGGGCATTTTGTCGGGATGGGTTTGATCGGTTGCTTTCATATGTCCGGCCTGTTTGTGCGGCATACGTGTTGCCGCTGGCCCTGATGGAAATCCGCCGGTGAGGTCCCTAAACAGGCTGCCGCGCGTTGAAGCGCATTGAATCAGACGGGTTGGTCTCACCATTGGCTCGATCGTTACTCATCATCGACTGCCATTACCATTTCGGGTGACCTGGGCTGATCAGGTCAAATTGGCGTAAGGGTGATAGGCCTCCTTGCGGGTCAGCACGACCCAAGCGATCCGAGCGAGTTTGTTAGCCAGGGCCACCGAGACGAGCCGGAAGGGCTTTTTCTCGGAGAGCTTCCTGATCCAGTCCGCCATCGGCGTTGGCTTATCCTTGACGTGGCGCATGACTGCGGTGGCTCCGACGACGAGCAATCGGCGCAGGTATCGGTCGCCCTGTTTGGAGATGCCGCCAAGTCTGGTTTTTCCCCCGGTTGAGTGTTGTTGCGGTGTCAGACCGAGCCAGGCGGCGAACTGCCTGCCTGAAGAGAACTGCTCGGCATCCGTAACGGTTGCAGCTATTGCTGTTGCCGTGATGATGCCGAGGCCGGGGATCGCGGCAAGTCGGCGACTGGCCTCGCTCTCGGTATGCCAAGCGGCAAGCTGCTGATCCAGTTCCGCAATCTCGGCGCTGACGGCCATGATCTGTCGGATCAATATCTCCAATGCCGTACGGGCGTAGGATGGCAAGGCATTCCTGTCAGCCATCACCTGCTCGGCCAGCTTGGCGAGGTTGCCAATGCCGGGGTTGGCAACGTGGCCCAGCTCGGCAAGATGCGCACGCAGAGCGTTGGCGAGCATCGTCCGTTGCCGTACGAGAAGGGATCGGGCGCGATGGGTCATAAGAATGCCCTGCTGCTCGATCGTCTTGACGGGTACGAACCGCATTGTCGGCCGCTGCACGGCTTCGCAGATCGCTTCGGCGTCTAGCGCATCGCTCTTGCCCCGCTTCACGTAAGCCTTGACGTACGATGGCGGTATCAGGCGGACTTCGTGGCCCATCGCTGCAAGCGTGCGAGCCCAGTGATGCGCGGTTCCGCAGGCCTCCACCGCGATCAGGCAAGGCGGCAGCTTCGAGAAGAAAGGCAGCATCTGCTTGCGGTGCAGTTTCTTCACCAGCACCGTGGCACCGCTCTCGTCGATGCCGTGTGCCTGGAATACGCTCTTCGCCAGATCGAGCCCAATCGTCGTGATCGTCATGCAAACGCTCCTCTTCCTCTCGGTTGACCGACCGGCAGCATAGCAACTGTCGGTCGGTGCGGGGGCGTCCACATCATCAGAATTCGTGCTGGTGAAGGAGGCCGGCATGGATGGCTCTTTCGATGGATTTGCGGGTTCGGGTTCTGGCGGCGATTGACCAAGGCTTGAACTGTCGGTCGGCAGCGTTTCGGTTTGGCGTTGCGCCATCGACGGCGATCCGGTGGTTCGGGCAGCGGCGGGCGACGGGCACCATTGCCCCCAAGCCTCGAGGCGGCGACATGCGGTCTCGCCGGGTCGAGGAGCGGGCAGCGGACATTCTGGCCATTTGGGAAGCGCGCAAGGACATCTCGCTTGAGGAACTGCGTGCGGCCCTGACGGAACAGGGCCTGTCCGTCTCGGTTGCAGGGCTGCACCGCTTCTTCGTGCGCCGGGGCATGACGCGCAAAAAAAGACGGGGCATGCCAGCGAGCAAGACCGACCCGAAATCCTGAAGCAGCGTCGCGACTGGTTCGAAGGCCAGATCGATCTGGAGCCCGAACGTCTCGTCTTCATCGACGAAACCTGGACGGCGACGAACATGACCCGCAGCCATGGGCGCTGCCCCAAAGGCGAGCGGCTGCGGATGGGCTACCCGCATGGCCATCGCAAGACCACCACGCTGGTCGCGGGGCTGCGAATGACCGGCATGATCGCGCCGATGGTGCTCGACGGCCCAATCAACGGGGACTGGTTCGAAGCCTATGTCGCCCAGGTGCTGGTGCCGCAATTGCGTCCCGGCGACGTGGTCATCATGGACAACTTGTCGAGCCACAAACGCGCCTCGGTGCGCGAGCGGATCGAGAACGCGGGCGCGACCCTGCGTTTCCTGCCGCCCTACAGCCCCGACTTCAACCCCATCGAAAAAGCCTTCTCCCGCCTCAAGGCCATGCTCCGCAAAATCGGCGAGCGAACCGTCAGCGGCCTCTGGAACCAGATCGCCACGCTCGTCGACATCTTCCTCCCCAACGAATGCGCCAACTACTTCAGCTCCTGCGGATACGATCCAGAATGATCGAAAAACGCTCTAAGATCCAGGGCATTCCCACGCATCACCGCTTCCTTTGTCAGAAGCATATATACGTTTTTCTATCAAATTAGCGTACGGGAGGAGCGGTTCGTTGGGCCCGATCAGGATTATCCCGCATCTCAGATGCGCGATAATTCCTGCGCATTGATCCGGACCGTCCGGCCACCAAGGCATGCTTCCGTTGCCGCAAGGTCGTTTCCGCCGCCGCAGTACCTACACCTTGCGGCGCTTTCCCTCGAAGCCATCTTTCACATCGTTGACCCAGGCCACGATCTCGCGCTCGCTCCATCGCGCGGCCGCGGCGGTGATTTTGTATGGCCTCGGGAAGCGCCCCTCACCGATCATGGCGTAGATCATGGTCTTGCCGAGACCCACTCGGTGACGAACCTCTGCGAGGCGGAGCAAACGATCGGATGGCTGCGCGACGCCAGTGTCTGTTCCGGTGGTCATTTGCGCGACTCCGCCAGCTCTGCGCAAGCCTGTGCGACACCGCGATTGTTCGCCAGGCAGACGGAAGGCATGGCCATGTCTCCCAACAGGTGGATCGCTGTCCCTTGGAATCGAAGCATCGTCGTCTTTCTCGCTCTGACCGCCGCACGGCGGGTTGGGCGGGAAACGGCGAAGGTGGAAAGCGCCCACCAACTATTTTTGCGTGGAGGAGAATCGATCCCTTCCGTTCCGGGGCGGCTGAAGGTCGTTGTGACTCGCATACCAGCTTTTGCTTCTTAGCATTGGAATATATGCCTAAAATATACCATTGGCATCAGTCAGGCATATATTGCGAAGTGCCCCTTGATATACATTGAAAATAATCCCATAAATATACCATGGGCTTATCACGATCAGAAAAATTGAGGCCGCTGCTCGACGCCTGGGAGCCGCACAGCGTCGCGACCACCGCCCATCTGAAGACCCTCGGCATAACGCCGCAGGATCTTCAGAACTACACCTCGTCGCGCTGGCTGATTTCGCTCGGCCGTGGCGCCTTCAAGCGTCCGATGGAGACGGTGACCTGGCAGGGCGCGCTGTACAGCCTGCAAGCCCAGCTGCGACTGCCCGTCCATGTAGGGGCGCTGACCGCGCTTGAGATGTCGGGCAACAGCCATTATGTCCGGTTTGCCAACACCAAGGCTTATCTGTTCTCGCCGCTCAACGTCGCGTTGCCGCTCTGGTTCAGAACCCATTGGGGTGATGACGTGCGGCATGTCCAAACCAAGCTCCTGCCTCCAGAACTCGGGCTGACAGAGCAGCAGGCACCCGAGGGCTTTGCGTTGAAGACATCTGGTGTCGAACGGTCCGCCCTGGAACTACTACATCTCGCGCCGAAGGAATTCGACCTCGTCGAGGCCGGGATGATCATCGAGAGCATGACCTCGATACGGCCAAAGCTCATGCAGAGCCTGCTGGAGCAATGCACCTCGATCAAGGTGCGAAGGCTGTTCCTCTACCTTGCGGAGCGTGCCGACCTGCCGGTCGTGCGCCATCTCGACCCTGACCGGATCGATCTCGGGACCGGGGATCGCAGCCTCGTGCCGAACGGGCGCTATGTCGCGAAATATCAGCTTCTGCTTCCCAAGGAGTTGGTCGATCATGGCTGAGCCTTATCGCGACCAGGTTCGGCTGCTCCTCGACATCCTGCCGCTGGTGATGGCGGAGCCGGTCTTTGCGCTCAAGGGCGGCACCGCCATCAACCTGTTCGAATGGGATATGCCGCGCCTCTCGGTCGATATCGATCTTACCTATCTGCCCAACCATGATCGCAAGGAGTCTCTCGGCGCGATCGGCGAAGCATTGGCGCGCATAGGTGCCGAGATCGCGCGGCGATTGCCGCCGACCCGTGTCACCCAGGCGCGACAGGGCGGCGAGGGCATGGAGGTGAAGCTCAATTGCCAGCGCGTCCGCACCCAGGTGAAGATCGAGGTCAATCCGTCTCTGCGTGGCCACCTATTGCCGGTGCGCGACCTGGCTTGCTCCGACCAGGTGCAGGAACAATTCGAAGCCTTCGTAGAGGCGCGATGCATGTCACACGGCGAGTTGTTCGGCGGAAAGATCTGCGCTGCGCTTGACCGGCAGCATCCCCGCGACCTGTTCGACGTCAAGCGCCTGCTCGACCAGGAAGGCCTGACGGACGAGGTTCGTCTTGGCGCGATCGCCGGCTTTGTCAGCCACGGCCGCCCGATCGCCGAACTCGTCGATCCCGCGCGCAAGGATCAGCGCGAGACCTTTCGGTCCCAGTTCGAAGGCATGCCCTTCGAGCCTTTCAGCTATGACGATCACCAGGCAACGCTCGAGCGCTTGGTCGGCGCGCTTCGCGGATCGTTCACCGATGACGATCGTGCCTTTCTCCTGTCCTTCGAGGCCGGCGATCCGGACTGGAGCCGCTTCCCAATCGCAGCGCTGGCCGAGTTGCCCGCGCCGCAGTTCAAACTGATGAACATCCGCAAATTTCGAGAAGCCAGCCCGGAGCGCCATAAGGCGGTTCTCAACGCGCTGGAGAAGTCGCTGATATCTCCCGCGTCCGCCACCGTCCGTTGACGACTGTGGGGCTGAGTGTGGGGCTGAAATTTACAAATCAATATTATTAAAGCTATTTGTGATCACACCGCAGCGTACCCGGCGTGCCTGAAGTAGTTTGTGCATTGGTGCGGCGGGAAGTCGTCGAGTAGCGAGCCGATGCGGTTCCAGAGGCCTTCTCGGGAGCGTTCGCCGGCTTTCCGCAGCAGGTGTTTGAGCTTGGCGAAGACCATTTCGATCGGGTTCAGATCGGGGCTGTAGGGGGGCAGGAAGAGCAGTGTGGCCCCGCAGGCTTCGACCAGCGCCGCAGCTTCTGCGCCTTTGTGGCTGGAGAGGTTATCAAGGATGACGACATCGCCGGGGTTGAGTTCGGGAACCAGGTATTGGCGGACATACTGGGTGAAGATCGCCCGGTTCATCGGCTCATCAACGACGAAAGGTGCGACGATCCCGTCGCTCGTGAGGCCTGCGAGGAAGGTCGTTATCTTCCAGTGCCCGGCAGGGGCATAGCCGCGGACCCGCTTTCCGCGTGGCCCGCGTCCGTAGCGCCGGACCATGTTGGTGGTGACACCCGTCTCGTCGAGGAAGATCAGGCGCTTGGCGCTGAGCATCGGCTGCATTGCCCGCCATGCCTCGCGCCGCGCCACCACGTCAGGCCGGAGCTGTTCGGAGGCGTAGACGCTTTTTTTTGAAGCTGATCCCGTTGCCCGTGAAGAAGCGGCTCAGCATCCCGGCGTCCGCCTTCACGCCGTGCTCGTCCAGCAGTCGCTCGGCCACAGCAAGCAGCGTCAGGTCTGGCTCCGCGTCGATCAGCGCCAACAGCCAGGCACGATGCACCGATAACCGAGAACGACGGTCCCCGCCCTGCGCCAGCGCGCCGCGCCGACCTTGTCGCAGCGCCTGAAGCCACCGCACCGCTGCCGCGTCGCTGATCCGATAGCGACCCGCAGCCTCACGCCGCGACAAACCCTCTTCCTCAACTGCCGCAATCACCCGATCGCGCAAATCCTGCGAATACGCTCTGGTCATACCTGCCGACCTCCAACAGCCAGCATGATGATGTGGACGCCCCCGCACCGACCGACAGTTGCTATGCTGCCGGTCGGTCAACCGAGAGGAAGAGGAGCGTTTGCATGACGATCACGACGATTGGGCTCGATCTGGCGAAGAGCGTATTCCAGGCACACGGCATCGACGAGAGCGGTGCCACGGTGCTGGTGAAGAAACTGCACCGCAAGCAGATGCTGCCTTTCTTCTCGAAGCTGCCGCCTTGCCTGATCGCGGTGGAGGCCTGCGGAACCGCGCATCACTGGGCTCGCACGCTTGCAGCGATGGGCCACGAAGTCCGCCTGATACCGCCATCGTACGTCAAGGCTTACGTGAAGCGGGGCAAGAGCGATGCGCTAGACGCCGAAGCGATCTGCGAAGCCGTGCAGCGGCCGACAATGCGGTTCGTACCCGTCAAGACGATCGAGCAGCAGGGCATTCTTATGACCCATCGCGCCCGATCCCTTCTCGTACGGCAACGGACGATGCTCGCCAACGCTCTGCGTGCGCATCTTGCCGAGCTGGGCCACGTTGCCAACCCCGGCATTGGCAACCTCGCCAAGCTGGCCGAGCAGGTGATGGCTGACAGGAATGCCTTGCCATCCTACGCCCGTACGGCATTGGAGATATTGATCCGACAGATCATGGCCGTCAGCGCCGAGATTGCGGAACTGGATCAGCAGCTTGCCGCTTGGCATACCGAGAGCGAGGCCAGTCGCCGACTTGCCGCGATCCCCGGCCTCGGCATCATCACGGCAACAGCAATAGCTGCAACCGTTACGGATGCCGAGCAGTTCTCTTCAGGCAGGCAGTTCGCCGCCTGGCTCGGTCTGACACCGCAACAACACTCAACCGGGGGAAAAACCAGACTTGGCGGCATCTCCAAACAGGGCGACCGATACCTGCGCCGATTGCTCGTCGTCGGAGCCACCGCAGTCATGCGCCACGTCAAGGATAAGCCAACGCCGATGGCGGACTGGATCAGGAAGCTCTCCGAGAAAAAGCCCTTCCGGCTCGTCTCGGTGGCCCTGGCTAACAAACTCGCTCGGATCGCTTGGGTCGTGCTGACCCGCAAGGAGGCCTATCACCCTTACGCCAATTTGACCTGATCAGCCCAGGTCACCCGAAATGGTAATGGCAGTCGATGATGAGTAACGATCGAGCCAATGGTGAGACCAACCCGTCTGATTCAATGCGCTTCAACGCGCGGCAGCCTGTTTAGGGACCTCACCGGCGGATTTCCATCAGGGCCAGCGGCAACACGTATGCCGCACAAACAGGCCGGACATATGAAAGCAACCGATCAAACCCATCCCGACAAAATGCCCTTGCCAAGGGGGCGTCCACATATGAATCAGAACTCCACCACTTTGGGAATCCCTACGATTCCGTCAGATCACAAACCGCTCTAGCGAACCGAGTCCGATCTCTCTTCGCCGTCCGTTTGACTGAACGCGAAGAATCCATCTGCCCGAAGTTTTGCCGGTGACATCAAGAAAAGGGCCGTCGCCATCGGCGTACCGCCCCGGCTCCGCCAGTGAGCGCATCTTGAGCGCTGTGAGCTTTCCCATAACCCTGCTCCAAAACACCCACCATTTTACCCACCACTTTGTGGTAGGAAGTAGTAGGATTGAGTGAAATCCGATGAGGCAGAAAGTCTCCGATTTCTCTCAGTGTTATAGCAGTTTAAGGGGTTTTTGGCGAGCCCAAAAGAGGGGGGGGGATGGCGGAGCGGGAGGGAGCCTCAGGCTGATCTTAGGGTATTGACTTTACGTCTAAATATTGGCAGCCGCGCAGGGTGTTCCCACATTTTTCCCCACACCTTTTGTGAGATTGTCAGGTACGATCTGGCACGACCGGCGGCCGATACGCGCTCCGATTCCGCCATTCAACTGATCTCAAGTAGATCCCGAAAGCGCCCGCTCGTCTAGGTACTTTCACTCGACACATCTGGTGGATTGCAGTCGGTTCGAATTGCAGCGTTAGTGCAGGTGACCGGCCGTTCACTCAGGCCGAGGTAGCTAGGAACTACACATCGCCCAACAGCTCTTCGCAATGAGATGGTTTCCCTGAGCACGGTCTTGGATAGCGATCGCGGACCCGCAGGGGGGCTCCGGGGACTGGGCAAGTTGTGTTTACCCGACCTAGCCAGTTCTTCGGCGAAGAACATGCGGGCGATGGTCTGCGGTGATGCGCTCAGTTCCGAGCCGACCGGAAGGTCGCGCGGAACGGGTTGCGGATGCGGTGACGGAACCCGGCCCCTGTGAGTTCGCGCGGATCCTTCATCTCGAACAGTGCGCGATTCGTCTCTAGGGTTGCGATTTGCTCTGGCGTCCAGTCCGGTGGTGCCATCGCTAGCACATCTTCCGAGCGCGTGCGGATCTCGCCATCTTTCAGATAGATGTCGAACGCCATGCCGACCACTGTGCCTAGCTGGGCATGCTCGCGGAAAACCGAGAAACAATAGGTTTGGAGCATACTGCTGCGATACGTACGGTACTCCTCATAGGTGCCGGCTCCCTTGTGATGGGGAACGATGAGGAAGACATAGCCTATGCGCTGAACCGGAAAGCGGCGCGTTACGAACGTACGCCGCACGAAGCGTGCCATATCCTCCCGCACACAGCGGTCCATGGCCCCCCACAGGGCCTGGGCGAGTGAAACGCGAGTCATTCGCGGCTCTGCCGCGATGACGCGCAATGCCTTTTCGGACAGGCTTACGCTAGGCTGATGATCGAGAATGGCAATAGACGTACCTTTGAGCACATCCTCCGAGATAAGCTCGATCACCTCGTCCCAAAGCATCGACTGCTGTTTCAACGCTGCGATCTCGGAATGCAGCTGTGAAGACACATAGGTCTCATATTCGCCCTCCGGTATAACAAGCTGTGCGCGGCGCGCCTTCTTGCGCAGCTTTTCGGGGACGAAGCCCGGTCGCCCGTCCTTAAACCCGTTCATCATGTAGGCAGCGAGAAGATGCTCTTCGCCTGCCGCCAGGCTTAACCTCCCCGAGCGCAGGATTTTCGCGCGGGCGCCGAGATAGGTTGTTAGATCCGCGACCGTGTCGAGTTCACTCATCACGAACTCCAGCCCGATAGGGTCGAGGACATGGACGAAGGTCCCGCCGGGATTGACGTCGCCCACTATAAACGGATGAAAATCGTCTTGGGTTGTATCGACATGCGCTGCGCCCTTCAGCGAGGGCTGGATCATCAGCGTTCCGCGCGGGTCCGAGTAGTATTCACGGCACGCGGCTTCGGCGCCCGTTACCACTGCGACCAGATGCGTGATTCGGTTAGCTCTCTCGGGAATCGGCACGGGTAGCAGCTGGGTGCAGTGCTTGTCGGTGAAGACACGTTCTGGATGGCGATCGAGCCAGCGCTCGGCCCCGTTGAGCTGAGCGACGGCGCCTTCGATCGCGCGCCGATACCATCGTGACCAGGCAAGCTCGGTCGGTTTGTCCGCCTGCCAGCTGATCGCCTTGTCGCTGAATAACACGACATGATTCTCGAACACCGCCAGCAGATCAGCAACCTCTTGGCCGCCGCCGCATGCGGTCTTGGTCCGATCATTGAAAGTGTTGGGGTAGGACCATAGCCGCAGGAAAGTACGCTCCGCTAAGCGTGCCAACTTTCGCTCTGATGGGGTCAGTCCTTCACTACGGAAGATCGTTTCGCTCAATGCTTAGTCCAATGCTTGTCGAAGTTACCGGCGTGCGTCGATCCAACGCTCGGGCACGAGCCCGTCACCTCGCCAGCGGGCGACCACAGCATCCGCGAACCACTGGTCTCTGAGGTCGGCGTGATCGGTGACGATCAGCTGGAAGTGAGGCGACAGTTCCTCCGCGACATCGAACATCAGCTTGAAAAGTTTGAACACGGCCTCGCGGTCGGCGTCCGGCAGAACAGATATGTCACCGTCGCGATCCTGTTCGGCCGGATAATGCGCCTGCGAGGGCTGATCGAAGAACAGGAATGCCGGGACGGGACGATGCTTCTGCCTGAACCAACGATGCAGCGCGAGATGGGCGAGAACGTGATAGCCAACCCAATTCTCGCCACTTCCCATCCTGAAGAGGGGAACCGGCCCGTCGAGTGTGTCAGCGATGACGGCTAGCTGCCGGATGTCGAGCCGGAGCCTGCTGCCGCTATGCTCGAGGTCGAGCTTCTCGGAATCGCGTGTCATGAACTCGCCAATCAGATTCAGGATCGACGTCAATCGCTCGGCGGTGTTCTCGGGGTCGACCAGCTTCTCCAGCGCCGCGACCCGCTTGCGTGCAGCCTCGACCTCGTCGACCGAAACCAATGCGATCGGCGGCGGAGGGAGCGTCTCGAGGAAATAGGCGATCCGGCCCATAATGCGGGCGAGACGAAGCTGCCCGTCCCTCTCAGTGCGGAACGCCTCGTCCTGCTTAGCCAGGGCGTCCATCTGCCCCTGATTGCGCTTGAGACTATCCTCAATACCGTTCTGCCTCACGACGAGTTCGGACTGCGCCTCCTGAAGTCGTGGCACCTCACGTCGAACCTGACTCAACTGCTCGTCGATGCCGCTTAGGGTCTCATTCATCTCAGCCACGGAAGGAACGTGCACGTCGCCTGACCCGCAAAGTGCGCAGGTCTCAACGTCGCCCTTCGCGATTAGTCCCAATGTCGCCAATCGACCTCGCTGCTCATCGGCCTCGCGGGCGAAGCTGCCGGCCACGTCCTCGACGCTTCTGATCTGCCGCAGACGCTCTTTGACTGCAGTCAGCTCCCGCCGGAGCGCCGATCGCTCACGGCGGAGAACGGCGATCGGCTCGGTAGAGTCGGCGGGAACGGGGACCTCTTGGATGAGGGGGTTGATAGCGCGCAGGCTGCTGAGCGCGACGTCTTGGGTAGGAGGCTGCCCAGGCGGCAGCAACCCTACGGATTGGGCCTCCCGGAAGATGTCCTCCGTGCGGGCGGTGGATAGGTCAGCCAGCTGCTTCCGCTCGTCGGCGGCCTTCTGCAGCTTCCTGAGCTCCTTCCTCTCGACGTCCAGCTGAACCTTGTGGCGTAACAGATCCTCATCGATGGCCCCCAGAAAATAGGGCAACACGTCCTTGATCGTCTGGGGAAGGTACGGTTCGCCCTGCCGATGGAAGAGGATCTTGCGGCTGTCGATCTCATCTTGATCTTGGATGCAGAACATCAGGGCGTGCCGGATATTCGCGCTGATCGGCTTGCGGGTCTGACCCTCCGGAACGGTTGTCTGGTTCTCAGCGATGCCGACGGACGAGGTGAGAAGGGTCTCGATGTCCTCGACACCTAGATTGGGTTCCCACGCGACGGCCTCGGGCATGCGCAGATCGGCCCCGACCGCATAGTAGACATCCGGGTTACGGGTTTTTGGCGGCTTGGGGTTGCGACGGGCGATGAAAACACGCCCGTCCCCCCTGTCGAGAAGAATGCCGAACCACGAGACATGCTGGCGGATGATGCCGTCCGACACGTGGCACTGCTCGCGGCCGAAGCAGTACTCAATGATGTCTATGAGCGAAGACTTTCCGGTCTTCGACGCACCGGTGATGATGCTCAGGCCAGAGGGGTTAAGCCGCACTGAGCTCAGCTCGCCATTGTATCCGTAGACGCCGATCTCCAGAATCCTAAGGCTCAAGTGGTCACTCCAAGCATTGAGAGAATGGTCGACTGGCGGTCGTTCTTCGGGAGCCATCGGCCGACGAAACGGGCAGCCTCGTAGCAGTCGCGGATGTCGACGGTGTCGGTGGCGAGGCGCGGCGGGTCGGGACGGAACCTATGTGGGCCGGGTCTGACGCCGTCACCTGCGATGGCAAGCCACTCCTGCGCGCAACCCAGCTGGATCGCCTCACGTGTAGCGTAGACCAGTTCGCGCGACCGATCGGCGAAATCACCGATGTGCTCCGGATGCGACGTGATCCACGTCGTCATTCTCGTCCGAAGCGTCGGCAGCGCACTGCGCATCGCCGCATTCAAAACGATCGGAAGGATGAGGAAGCAGTGAGCCAGAGGCAGCGCGCGCGCCGCCCCGTCACCCTCTTGGTAGCCGCGGCACGCCGTGCGCAACAGGAGGGCGCAGAAGACCGGATTGAAGAGGCTCTGATCCTCGATGGACCGTTCACTCCACGCCGGGTTCATCGCCACCTCCCGCGCCAGCGCGGCCCAGTCTTTCAGTAAATTCGGGATGCCAGCCGATCCGCCGCTCGTCCGAAAGCATGTGGTAGGATCCCTGAGACACGTACGCCTCGCTGACCTCCCGTATCGGAATGCAGTTGTTGGTCGTGGTGGAGAACACGTCCATGCCGATGTCCGCCAGTTCCGCATCTGACATGCCCGCCTTGACGCGGGCTTCAGCGACGCCCCTGCGGCGCTGCCAATGGTCAGTCAGCCGGCGACCGTAATCCGTGAGCTCATTCTGCCTCAGCAGTCCGTCTCGCGCCCAGCGGGACCGCTGCTCCCTAGCGCGGAAATAGTCGAAGATCGCCATCTTCTGGCCAGTGGATCCGAGGCCGATGAGCTTTAGCTGCTCCACGAAGGGACGGTTCTCCAGAAGGCCGACGGCCTCAGCGGACGGGTCCGCCCCTCCGTAGTCGAGCGGAAGGCGCTCCGGCCCGAACTCCTCGCGCAGATCATCCACCTTAGAGTCAATCAGCGATACGGGTATCAGCTTGCCGCCCGGGGCCGACAGCGCATCGATCACGATCCCGAACCACCACCCCTCCAAGCGCTCGACGAACACCGCGAGATGCTCGGGGCGGCAGGCGCGCTTCACGCTCGATGCGATGTCACTGGATACGTCGACGATCGTCGGCGAGGCATCGAGCATCTCGACCATGTCGAGTATCCGCTCTCGCATCTCGGGCGTCTGCTCCAGGAACAGCCTCGCGGCCCACGCGACCTTGGCGTTCTTCGATTTCGCTGCGGAAACCGCCAGCTTCGTGGCGGCACCGACCACGTCGCGCACCTTCGGGTCGGGCCGAAGGAGTGACACGGCCGTGTCGGGACCCAGCGTGGCCGTGGTGACGAAGCTCAATCGCACCTTCCCGAGCTCGGCGGGATGGTCGATCACCCGCTTCGTCCAGATGCCGATGGTGTTCCAGAACTGCTGCGCCATGTCGCCCATCGCCTTGGGCCTCAGGCTGTGCTTTGACTGCAGCAGCTCCACGGGTGATCCTTCCACCGAGAAGGATATGTCGTCGAAGCATTCGATCGACACTTCCAGACCGGGCGTGACATCCTGTCGCCTCAGAGCCGCAAGGAGCGCATATCGGCACTGATAGAGGTAGCCGCTCGCTGAATCTGCCGCCGAATGATCCGTCACATGCCCCCCCCTTGATCGCAAAACTATCTGCTCATCATCGCTGGAGGCAAGGACTACTTCGGTTGAAGCTGCTGTAAGGAACGGCGGCACTCGACATCAGCGTTAGGGAGGTTAACCGTCTGGCTGTCGCGCCGCAAACTTCTGTAGCTGTATTGGCGGTAAACGAAGAACTGGATATATTGATGGCAGAGCGTAAGGCCATACCAATGGAGACAAGACTTCGGCTATTTTCTGGAGCATCCGGTCATTGTCAGAAGCCGGATTGTCTTGAACCATTGTTTCCAATCGAGATGGGCGGTGACAAGCATATCGCTGAAATGGCCCACGTCATTCCACATGGTCAGGCAGGGCCACGTCACGAAGACCGGCCCGACGGCAACTTCGATCCTGATGCGTTCGAGAACCTTATCCTGCTTTGTCCGACGTGCCACACGAAGATCGACAAAGATCCTGATAGCTTTCCCCGCAACATCCTTCTGGATTGGAAGGAGAACCACCTTGCCAACTTAGCCGCAAAGCAAGGTATCAGGACTTATGACGATCGCGCCGAAGTGAGAGCGGCGGTCGCTGGGATCATGGCCGAGAACAAGGCTATCTGGAGTAAATTCGCTCCGGAGCATGGGTCGGACTTTGAATATGATCCAGAGTCTGAGGCTGCGAAAGGGTGGAGCCAACGGATGCGGAGCGTGATCCTGCCCAACCACTATCGCGCTCAAGCGATTATCAAAGCCAACCTGGGACTCGCCACAGAGGGCGAACGTCGGACCTTTGCGGAGTATCAGGAGCATGTTCGCGGCCTGTCGGAACGCCATGTCTGCGGCGTCTCCGGGCGGGCGATCCGTTTCCCCGAAGCGATGGAAGGTCTGTTCTCGTGAGTTGGCAGGTGAAACGCGCTCTCGCTTACCTTGCCGAGCAGCCGCGACTGAGCGCGCAGCATGTCGGAGGTGAGTTGATCCGGATTGAGGTTGAGGATCAGCCGGAGGTGCTGGCCGTGATATCGGCTGCGAATGAGATGGATGCGGCAACAGCGGCGAGTTACCGGGAGAAGCACCCGGGAATGGATTTCCTATGCGGTTATCGGAAGACGTGTGTCTGGCCGGGTGACACAATCGAATATCTTCAAAACGTCGGGATCGGCTGGGGTAGTGCCGGAACCTTGACCTCGGCGGCGCTTGACGGCGAGGCGAACACCGCCTCCCACAAGACCTACTTCTTTTCTGACCGGCTCCTTCGACAATATGGGCGGGTGCAGGAGTTGACCCGGGAATATGACCGCATTTACCGGATCGCGCTCAGGACTGGGGCTGTGCTGAGGATAGGCATGATCGCCGACTATGAGCCCAACGCGGATGCCGTGCGCAGCCTCTGGGACGAGTTTGGGCCTGTCGATATTGTTTGGAATATCAACCCGAACGGAAGTCCATCGCCGGAAGCGATCGACGCCGGGTCTGAGCTCGGGTGCGAGGTGCTGAAATGGGAAGAGCTGAAAGAGCGTCTGAGGACGGCCTGATGACGGCGGGTGAGATAGCTACCTATCTGCTTGGTAGCTGTAGGTCACTGGAACAGTTTGAAGCGTACATGTTCGGTTCGGCGTTGCGCGGGATCGGCGAGGATGTCGACATTCTGGTCGTCGGGCCTGGCGGTGAGGCGCTTTTGCAGCTGAAGCGGGAGCTTCGGGCAGCAGGCGAGTTTCTGCCGCTCCACGTCCTTTACATGCTGCCCTCCGAGGAGCGGCGCACCGATTTCGTCGCGAGGCAAAAGTGTGTGCCTCTCAGGCGGTTGATGGCTGCCGTCGAGAGCTGATTGGCTACATCTACCGCATCGCGTGGGGTCCAATCGCGCCTTCGGCTCGGCTTCACTAGATCATTAGCTGACAGATTCAGCACGGAAAGGCTATGGTTTCAAATGCGGGTTTTTACACCACGCCCCGGCTGCTTTCGACCCTTCCGATCCTGAAAGCAGCCTGTCTGCAGCCGGCCCAGAACGGGCCTCACGCGCATCAATCGAGCTTTGCTTGTTGTATATCGATAGAGCACTTCACTGGTGCACTGAGCTGCGTTGCGCGTTCTCGGCATACCGTAAGCGCATCCGCGTTGTCCTTCGAAAGCCGCGCTGCCTCGGCCAGGGCACGCGCCTGCTGAGGGTTGGCAACCTGCATGAGCCGCACACCCGCGTCCCAAGGTGTGCGCCTGAGCATTGCTGCAGCCCGTTCCTCTGGCCAATGCCAGCTCTCGGGCGCGAGTTGAGCGACTAGCGATGGAACGGCAGCGCCGGAAGCAAAGCCTACCACTAGTGCCAAAGCGGCTGCCCC
Source organism: Sphingomonas hengshuiensis (assembly GCF_000935025.1). Classification (NCBI taxonomy): domain Bacteria; kingdom Pseudomonadati; phylum Pseudomonadota; class Alphaproteobacteria; order Sphingomonadales; family Sphingomonadaceae; genus Sphingomonas; species Sphingomonas hengshuiensis. The sequence continues at coordinate 4,550,027 of NZ_CP010836.1, read as the reverse complement.
CGCGATCCACAGCTGCTGGGTCTCCGCGGAATGGGCCGACGCGAGCATCACCTTCAATTCCCGGACTGTGCTGGCAAGGGTCTGGCTAGCACCGACCCAGGCTCGATGATCGTCCGCGCGCGCCTGCGTGCCAGCCGCCTCAACCTGCCTGGCGACATCCTGCGGCGTCAACGTCATCGCCGGGCGCTTGGCGAGGATGTTGATCGCGCCGCACACCTTATCGTAGCCGTCGCGAATCTTCTCCAGGTCCGGCCCATAGTCACGCGCATGCAGTTCCTGCTGTCGCGCGGCGAAGCCGTCGACCGCAGCAGTCAGCCCCGCAAGCTTGCGCGACATGTCGTTGAACGCCTGGACGGTCTGGTCCGCTTCTACGGGAGGTTCGTGTATACCCATGGCTACATTCCAATCCCAAGGCCCCGATCACGATCGATCGAGAAGGTGAGCTGGCGGATGACCGAGCGCGTGCGAACATCGTCGCCAAGCGCCCGACTGACGCCACCGTCGCGGCTGCCCGGCGTCCATTCCGGCGACCATTGCCGGCCGAAGAGCTGGCTCCCCCTGCGACTGAGCGCGGCCCCCAGCGCGGGGTCTTTCTCCAGCCCCTTCGCCATCGACCGCATGGCGTTCTCGACACCAGCGCGCTTCTCTTCATTATCCCAGCCGCTCAGCTTGCCCCGCCGCGCCTGCAACTGCTGCCAGGCCTGAACGAACCGGTCTGCGCGCAGCTCGGGATTGGTGCGCACTTCGGCTTCGAGCTGCATCTGGCGAATGGCATTGGCGGTGCGGCCGTTGGCCGCTTCGCTGACCAGACCCGGCGTCCGCTCGAACGCGGCATAGAGATCGCGAGCGTCGTGGGGATGTAGCGCGTTGATCGCCTCGGCAGTGCGCGCAAGCGCCGCCTTTTGGTATTCGAGCGGCGCATGGCCCCGCCCGGTCATGCGACCTGCATCCTGCACGGCACGCGCATAGCCTTCGACGGCCCGCTCCAGCTTATGGGTTGCGGATGCCTCCGGCGCAGCCGATGGCACCGACAGTTTGAGCCCATCGAAACGCAGCTTTGTCGGCTGTCGCTCGGGTTCGGGGATGGATAGGCGCAACCCGTCGAACATGCCGCGACGTGGCGTCGGTGGAGTCGCGCTGCGCTCCAGTTCGACGAGCGGCTCTTTGGCAAGCGTATCGAGGATACGCGACCGTTCGACGCCGCGCCGCAAGGCGAAGCGCTCGGCAGCAGCATCATAATCAAGGGCATTGTCCTTGGGCCGGTCGCGCGCCAGGGTGCGGGCGAGCTTGCCCTGGTCGGCGAAGTCGTCGCGGCCATAATGAAGCTGCACCGCATCGCGGTGCCGCGACAGCGCGACATAGGCAGCGTGACGGTCGAGCCCCGGCGTCGCCAGCACATGCACCCGGTCGACGGTGACACCCTGCGCCTTGTGGACCGTGGCGGCATAGCCATGGGTGACGTCGCCATAGTTCTTGTGGTCGAAGGCGACCTGACGACCATCGTCGAGCCGCACCGCCATGCGGGCATGATCGACCTGTTCGATGGTGCCGAGACTACCATTCTTCACACCCAGGCTACGTTCGTTGCGCAGGAACATGACCCTGTCGCCGGCCCCGAACAAGCGTGCTCCGCGCGTGGTTTCGACAGCAATATCAGTATCTAATGCTCCACCGCGTTTCATCGCATCCCGGGCCAGCGCATTCAGTTCATCGCATTCTTGGTTGGTGTGGGTGAGAATCATGCGCGAGGCCGCCGGATCGGCGATCCGCTCGCGGTCCCAACGCTCTATCAACGCCGATCGCGCCTCGACTCGCGTGTCCGAGTCGACGACCATGCTGGCCCCGGCATAGGCTTCCAGCGCCTCAGCCGTACGGCCAGTTGCGAGCTGCCGCGTCGCCAGCCGCTGCCAGTCTTCGCGCTGCCGGCGAATGTCGGTGATCTCGATCGCACCGTGCCGCTCGGCGACAGAGCGGAACGCCGCCCCCGCCTCGATCGCCTGCAACTGCTCGGGATCGCCGACCAGCACCACCTTGGCGTGGCGCTTCTCGGCTTCGGCAATCACTCGCTCCATCTGGCGTGTGCCAATCATGCCAGCCTCATCGATCACGAGGATCGACCGGTCGGTCAGTAGTTCGCGCCCCTGCCTCCATTGATGCTCGATACTGGCGATGGTGCGCGACACGATGCCCGAGCCGCTCTCCAAATTCTCGGCGGCGATGCCGGACAGCGCCAAGCCCTGCAACTGATAGCCGGCGCTCTCCCATGCCTCGCGGGCAACGCCGAGCATCGCCGATTTGCCGGTACCGGCATAGCCCACCACCACGCCAAGGTCCGTGCCGCTGGTGACATGATCGAAGGCGCTGCGTTGCTCGCTCGACAGTACCAGCCCGCGCATCTCGGCGCGTGCCAGTGCGAGCTTGCGATGCTGCTCGTCCACGCCGTGGCGGCGGCTGGCGTCGAGCTTCACCGTCGCGCGCTCCAGCCGCGCTTCGGTCTCGATCATCTCACGGCTGGTGAAGCGATCTTCGCCGCGTCCGTCCTTGCCCAGCTTCACCAGCTCGGGCGCAGCGCGCACTGCCGCCATCACCTGATCGAACTGCTCCTTCCCTTCGCTATGGCGATGCACGAACATCGCCAGATCGCGCGTGGTGAAGGTCGCCTGGGTGCGGGTGATCGCGTCGAGCGCCAGCGCGGGACTGGCGACCAGCTTCTCGCCATTGGCACGCGCGATCTCGTGATGCTCTTCCAGCCGTTCGGACGCGAGCCCCTGGTCGGCCATTCGGGCCGCCGCCGGACCGATCTTGTGCTGCGGTTCGAGGTCGATCCCCTGCGCTTCCAGTGACCGGTGATCGACGCGCGCGTCGATGTCCAATTCGGCCAGCCGCGCATTGACGTGTTCCGCCCAGCGCTCGCGCCATTTCTCCAGAAGGTCGGTGCGGTTCCAGTCGCGGTTCTTCTTGCCGAACCCGTCCGCATCCACCTCGCGCAGGCCAAGCATGACATGCGCGTGCGGCTTCACTTCGCCATCGGCGCCGATATCCCAATGCACATTGAGATCGGCGACCATGCCGCGGTTCACGAACTCTGCTTGGACGAACTCGCGCGCGAGCCGAATGCCCTCGGCCTGGTTCAGTTCGCGTGGGATCGCAAATTCGATCTCGCGGGCGAGTTGCGCGTCCTTGCGAAGCTCGACGGCTTCGACCGCATTCCACAGCTTCTCCCGATCGGTGAGATGCTCGGGTGCGCCGTCCGGCAGCAGCACTTCAGAATGCACGACGCCGGCCTTGTTCGAGAAATCATGATGCCGATCGAGCCGCTGATCGTGCAGCCGCGATGCCGAGCGATAGGCGGCAGCGGCCAGCGCCGAGGACCCGCTGGCGCGGCTGATGATCTTGGCCGAGAAATGGTAGATCGCCATAGCGGCAATCCATTTACACCAAACAAGCGACGTCGGCACGACGTATAAGCGCGCCCTCAAAAGATTTCATCTTTTTCGCGACATGATCATCCCAAGATGTTTCACGACATTTGCGCTGATCGACGCAGTTCCTAAATCCACCAAACATCAGTCATCAACTACGGAGGTTTCGATGCGCAAACCACGGGACTTTGAGTCGGAACTGAAGGCGCTCGACAGCAAGGCGCGGCAGCTTAAACAAGCCAAACTCCAGCAGCTCGCCGAGCTGGTGGTCGCGACGGGTGCCGATGTGCTGCCGATCGATCAGCTGGCGGGCGCGTTGCTCGCCGCTGTCAGCGCGTCCGATATGATCGCACGGGAGGACTGGCGCCAGCGTGGCGCGGCCTTCTTTCTGCGGCAGGGAAAAGCGCGCGGCGGCGCTCGTTCGCGTGCGGCATCGGCTGCGGCAACTGACAGCGGCACGGCGCCGGCTGGAAGCGCAGCGGGCGCGGAATGATACGCGAGAATGGTTGGTGAAGCGCCGCGAACGAACGCGTCAGCTGATCGAACTGGGCGGCCTGGTTGCGAAAGCCGGGCTGGTCGAACTCACCGACGATGATCGCGCCGTGCTGTTCGGTGTGATGGTCGAAGCCGCCGCCACGTTGCAGGGCGAACATCGCGACGAGGTGCTGACCCTCTGGCGACGGCGCGGGCGGCGTGCTTTCGCCGACAGCGACACAGAGCTATGACGGCGGCGAACAGAGATCGGCCCAGATCGCGCCCACCAGGTCCGCAAGCCGTTCGGGCGTGATCCGCGCCGATGCCGTGCGCGATCCGGCCGCAGGGTACACGCTGTCGAACTGGCGTAGCGAAATGTCGCAATAGATCGGCAACGGCGTGGGCAGTCCGAATGGGCAGACGCCGCCAACCGGATGGCCCGTGAGCTGCTCCACGTCCTCGGAGGCAAGCATGCGCGGACGACTTCCCATCGCGTCCTTCACCTTGCGATTGTCGAGCCGGTAATCGCCGGCCGTCACGACCAGCACTACTGCTTCACCCACCCGCAGCGAGAGGGTCTTGGCGATCTGCCCCGGCAGCACGCCAAGCGTGGCGGCAGCTTCGAGCACCGTTGCGGTGCTCGAAGCCTGTTCGATGATCGAAATGTCGGGTGCCCGCGCCTCCAAAAAAGCACGGACGGCCTCGATCCCCATCAGCCGTTGAGCTTGTCTTTCACGGCCTTGGCGGGCGTGAAGGCGAGCTTCTTCGACGCTGCAATCTGAATCGCTTCGCCGGTGGACGGATTACGGCCCTCGCGCGCGGCGCTTTCCTTAACCTTGAACTTGCCGAAGCCGTTCAGCGACACTTCCTCGCCGGCTGCTGCCGCCTCGGTGATGGCGGCAAAAATGCCGTCAACCAGCTTGCGCGCATCGGCCTTGGTGAGGCCGTGGGCTTCGGAAACGCGGTCGGCGAGATCGGCATTGTTCATGGACGTTTTCTCCGTGTGAAAGGGGCGTGCCCTCTAGGTGCGGCGCCCGATGCTGTCCAGCAGCCCACGCGATCATGCGGCGGCTGCACGCTCCAGCGCGGTGATGCGCTCTTCGCAGATCACCTGCACCGCCTGGCCCAGCACCTCGACGCGCTCGCCCAGCCACGCCAGTTCCTCGGCGGTGATCCGGTAGTGCTTCGAATAGCGCGCCTTCACATAGGCTTCTTTGAGCTTCTCGAACCGCGAACGGTCGCCGCGCTGATCGCGCGGCCACGCGTCGACCAGACGCGGGTCGATGCGCTCGGCCTGGGTGCGCAGAAAGCCCAGATTGTGCGTGTGTGGCGTGTAGAAAGTGCAGACGAGCAGCACACAGTGGTAAAGGCGCTCAGCAGTCTGATGCAGGTCGAACGCGGCGTCCTTCAGGAAGCCTTTCGAGATGTCGAAACGGGCGATTTCGAAGCGCTTCATTGCAGAGGGGAACCACTCCTCGAAGTATTCCCGCGCCATCGACAGCGCCTGCGGCGGTGTCTTCGGTTTCGGCTGGTGCAGTTCGCCCGGCTCGCTCTCGTAAAGCGCGATCCCGTCGCGGGCGACGTCCATGAAGAAATACCGGCCGTGCGCCAGCCCGTCATTCACCTCCTGCAGGGTGTGCACGATGAAATTGACTGGCGTGCGCAGCGTCTTCGTGATCGCAAGCTCGCGGTTGAGCCGGTCCTCCGCGCTTGACCAGAACTCTACCCGGTCGGTCAGCTTGTCGCTGTTGACGATCACCAGCAGATCGAAGTCGGACTGGTAGCCCTTGGCGGTGTGCGGCTCGTCGACCCATCCCCCGCGCGCATAGCTGCCGTAGAGGATGACCTTGAGGATGCGCGCCTGCTTCTTCCAGTCCGACGTGGCGATGGCAATCGCGTCGCCAAATTCCTCGAACAGGATTTGGACGACGCGCTCCAACTCGCGCTGTTTGGCCGGGGGCAGATGATCGAGGCTGGTCCTCATATTCCGATCCTAACGCGCTGATGCGGCGGCGTACACCTCGTGCGGTTTGACCCGGCGAGGTGTCGCATCGCTCATGACTGTTCGCCCCGCTCCGCCCGGCCGAGCGCGATCAGCACGCGGGCAATGGTGTGCTCGACCTCTTCCCCCGTGCAGCCATGCAACTCGGCCGTTTCGACGTAATTCCGGTCATCGAACCGCACCGATCCGAAGATAGCCCGATCACGCTCGGGCATTGCGCGAAAGGCGCGACGCATCCGCCGCAGACGAAGCCAGCGCATCATTGCCCCGCCTCCCCGTCCGGGACGAAACCGAGCAGATAGTCAGCCGCCTTGCTGGCAGCGCTCGCCGCCCGGAAGATCGCCTTTTCGTCCTCACGCAGCACCGCCAGCCAGCTGCCGACATAATCGGCGTGCCGCACGGTCGGTCGGATCGCCAGCGACGCGCAGGTGAACGCGCTCGTCATTTCCGCGACCAGCTCTTCCCGGCTATACGCGGCGCTGCCAAATGCCCCCGACTGATCGCGGTCCAGCCGCGAGCCATGCCCGGTCCAGTGCCCAAGTTCATGCAGCAAGGTGCGATACCAGTTGATCCGATTGTAAAAGGCCAGCTGCGGCGGCACCGCGACATAGTCCCCCGACGGACTGTAATAGGCCTCCCCGCCCCCGATCCGAATATCGGCGCCACATGCTTCCATCAGCGCATGCGCAGTGGGGATCCGGTCGACTTCGGCCACCGGCGCGCGCTGCTCCACCACCGCCAGCCGCTCGGGCAAGCCCTCACACTGGTCGACGTTGAAGACAGTGAACCGCTTGAGAAACGCCAGCTGCCGCGCCTCGCGGTCCTCATCCCGCGCCCGCTCGGCCTCGTCCTTCGGCGTGAATCGATCCGCATAGCAGATGGTCGTGCCCCGCTCGCCGCGCCGCACGCTCCCGCCCGCCGCCTGCGCCTGCCGAAAGGTCAGCCAGCGCTGCGAGGCATAGCGCCCCTCGATCACCGCCGCCCAGAGGATCAGCACATTGATCCCCGAATAACGCCGCCCGGTTACGGCATTGGCCGGCATCGCACAGCCACACGCCGCAGCATCCCAAGGCTGCACCCAGGGCAGCCGCCCCTGTTCCAGCTCGGCAATCACCCGGTCCGTCACCTCGGCATAGAGGCTTGTACGGTTCTCACTCCTGACACCCATGGTCCTTTCCTCCTTCCAAAACACCGCAACCGGCGCCGGAAGGGCGGGGGGAGCTGCAGGAGCGAACCGGCAGTCCTGCCGAGGAAGGCAGGCCGCACCCGGAGGGCCGAAACAACGTGGAGGAGCCGGGCACCGCCCGGCTTGCGGCATGCCGCGGCAGGACTACAGGGAAGCGACGCTCCCCCCGTCCTTTCCGTGTGCCGGCGCACCAACGCCGCCGCGCGTCCGCGCGGCGACCATCCTGTCAGCGCGACCGCGCTGCCGGGCGCCATCGGCGCCCGGACAAGAACCGTACCTTTGCAACCGGGTGGGCCTTGCGCGGGCAGCGTGCGCGCGCCAGCCGCCGCCCGCGCGCCCCGCCCGGGCAAGTGTGCCACGCGGGCACCAACAACATGCGCGCCCTGGTGTCGCCGCAGGCGTGCGCCAGCGCGCGCACCGCACCCGCGTTCCGCTGCCGGCACTTGCCGGCCGCCGATCCGCAGGATCGCCAGCGTCCGCGATCAAAACCCGAAGGGCCGAGACGGGAACGCCGACTCGGCGCCGCGCAGCGGCGTGCGAGCGCATTCACGCCAAAGGCGTGAGACGCGCTAGTGCGACTATGACTTGTTCCTACGCCGAATAAGTGCGTGCCACTCCACGCCGTCGTTCATCCCGTCCATCCAGAGCGATGTTAGCGTCTGCGTTGGGATGTTGAACCGAGACGCAAGCAGCATGGCGCGATTGCCATAACCAAGCGCGCGGTCGCGCTGCTTGTCAGCATCCTTGCCACGGGAGGCGAGGAGGGCTTCACCGATAACGCGACTCGCTCGTTCGAAGGCGAGCGAGCTTTCGGGCCTGTTTTCTCCTGTGAAGGCGAATGGGATTTCGCTCTCGGGGACGTGTGTGTGGACCGTTGGTCGCATTCCCACCTTGGTGGCAGCTTCTTCGATCGCCTTCAGCCCCATGTCCCAACCTGTGGCGAACGCAAACGCCACCGGTCTGTCGGTCAGAAATTTACGCTCCCGATCCTGGAAAGGCAGCCTTGCCTCGCCAAGCTGCTCCTGACGGAGCTCTTCGTCGTCGAACCAATTGCCGATGATGTCTCTCGCCTGCGAGCCAGAGCCTATGAAGTCGTCTACAAAGACGATGGGCTTGTCGCCGCCTCGGTTGACCGCTTCGGACAATGGGTGGACCTCTGGGAATATGCTCCGTAGATCCTGTGAAAGATAGGCTTGGACGGCGCCGCTGTCCTTGAGGTCCCCGAATGGGACGATAGTCGCGCCTCTAAACTCCGGATTTCGCTCAATTAATCCCCGGAGAGCACCTTGGCTCTCCTCACGAGAGAGAATTCGGATGCGCTCGATGGCGTCCAACGCACCTTCAATTGCGTCATCCTCGCGGTATTGGGCAAGCCAACTCCTGATCCTGTCCGTCATGACCACTGGCCGGCGCGGGGCGTTATCAACGATTGGCTCGTCAATCGCTTCGAGTTTCGTCGCGAGAGCCGCAATCCGGTCGTTTATGTCTGCCTTGGCGAGGCGCCTAGGCTTTGGGCGTATGTCCATCGCGACGCCCGAATACCAACCGGTGCGTTCAAGTTTAAGTTTAAGGGCGGTGACCTTTTCGAGGTTCTGCTTGCTTATGTTAATTGCCGACGGCGGCAGGACGACGTCGTACTTGCGTCGAATGAGTCTCTCGGCGGCCACGTACGTGGCGACTGAGGCCTCTTTCGGTGCGAATATGAGCGAGTGGGGTTGGCCGAAGTGGTATGCGTCGACCCAGCCCGCTTGGTTCATGCGGTCCATGTCGCGGCCCCGGACAAACCTGTCCCCCTGTAGGATGAGCGCTCGATCGATTTCCGTGCCGCCGGACAGCTTCGGCTTCGCAGCTATGACTACGCTCATTTCGAGTACGTCGGTCGGAACGCCCTCGATCTCCTCCGGAATCGCAGCCGCGAGACTCGCTAGTTCATTCGCCAGCTCAGCTTGAAGCGCTGCGACTTTCTGACCGTTTGCACAATCTTGAGCAAGAACCTTGAGGCCCCGTTCCTGCGGCTTCTCCGACGCCCAAGGATCGTTCGGGTATGTCGCCACCAATGCTAGGGAGTTGACGTAAAGATGCCGGTCCCTGAGCCGAGCGAGCAGATCGTCTACGAACGTCCTAATGGGGTCCGGAGCGTCTGTGACCGCCAGAGCGCGGAAGACGTCATCAGCTGTGGAGACAACCAGTTGATCGTCGCTGAAGCGGTAGCAAAACTCGATCAGCTTGACGGGGTCAAGGTCGGGCAGACGTCCAAGTGCGCCGAAGAGCGCGTCTATCATCGCCTCAATTGCCTGAACTTTTTTCTGGCGGTAGATTTTGGAGTATAGAAGAACGCGCGCGAGGTGAAGTTCGTCCAGCATTGCGGCGCCTGACGCCTTGAGGCCGAAAAGCTCGCAGCTGTCTTGCCCCTCGGGTAGCGTCTTCTTTATATCCTCAGGTACGTCCTTCATGAGCGTGCGCTTATGAACGATCTTTTGAAGCAGGCGGGAAATGTCGACTACGGTTGGCACGCCTGCATGTTGCGCGTCGCGGACATAGTAGTCGAGCTTGTCGGCATCGAACGGACCTGTAATTATTTCGTGCAGGAGCGGCACGCGCGTGTCGATGCGGTGCCCGACAATTGCGTGTCGCATTAGTTTGGAGATTTCCTCGGCGCTGCCAGCTGACCCGCCGCCATAAGTCGCCACGTTCCCCAACCGATCGAAAGCAAGTTCGAGCATCTTCTTGAAGTGGGGCGACCCGACGACGTCGTGGGCGACGAGTTCGCTTAGCTGGACTTTGTCCACGCCAATGTCTGCGGCAAAGTCGGCCAAGGCGAGCCGCAGGTCTGTCCTGCGGGCTACGGCGTGCTCTGAAACGTGCGAGAACACACCGTGACCGATATCGTGAGCAAGAGCACAGAGCCGGACTAGCTGCTCCTGCCTAGCGTCGATTGGCTGAGTGTCTCTGCCAATCGACGCCTGGTTGATTGCGGTGACGATGCGCTGCGCCTGGTGGAGCACGCCGAGCGTATGCTCAAAGCGCGAATGAGAAGCTCCAGGATAGACCCAATGCACGACTCCTAGCTGCCGGATCAGCCGGAGCCGCTGGAGCAGCGGACTATCTATGACAACGACCTCCAGGGGGCTGACCTTCACAGTGCCCCACACGGAATCATTGATTTCTTTGTGCCCTACGCCGATTTCACCCGGCCGCTCTAGGCGGACAAGGTAGGGGGATAGGCTCCTCTCCGCGAACTGCTCCGCAAAAACCTTAATTCGCGGAAGTAACCCGCTGTTGGCCATCCATACCCTCCCCTATGAACACGCAATTCACGATTTGGGTCACTACGTGGCGAGGAATGGAGGACTTGGTCAAGAAATAGTCAGCGTCGTCGCGATCAACCTGTACCTCGACGGTCTTGAAGCTGGGATTGTTGATAGAGACGACCCCTTGCTCCCTAAGCCCGTAGATGGCTTCGCGGAGCGTGCTCGAATCCCCGTGGTAGGGATTTGTAGCCAGTGAAAAATCGAGGGCGATGTTGAGCCTGCTTCGCTGCTCACGCAGCATCTCGTATGCTTTTTCAAAGCGCCTGTCCTGCATCGTGTCGACCAGGCGCAGCTTCTTGACGTCGTGAAGCGCGAGCTCGCACAGGATATCGGTCACGAACTCCGTCGCGGTCACCAGCGTTGCTTCCTGAGTCGTCATAAAGACCTCCTTGGCGCGAGCGAGATCAACGAGCCGGATTGCCCGTTTCTCCCAGTTGATCCGGTAATGGGACCCGCGCTCCAGACGAATCGCGTCAGGAGCTGGCCACCTATCGTTGCCATGCCGGCCCCCTCCGAGCAAGCAAGCCGCAGATCCGTTCGGCTCATATCGGACCGGGCCGCATCGTGCTGCGACAACCGTTCAAGGGCCTTTAACACGACAAGAACATAAAGAGAACATTTAAACTTGCGTGCAGCATGGTGCCGTGGAGATACCATGCGCTTAGGGAAGGCGGGAATCAAGCACGATTCCTATCTTGATATTATCATCTTCTCAAGCCAGCGCTCCTCCAGCTCGGCACGGAAGACCATCGCGGCCGCCTCGTCGCTGCCCAGACCGAGTCTGGCTGCCGCGGCCGTGAAACGATTCTTGAGCTCTTTCCCCACTCTGGCCGTGATGCGTATCGCCTTCTTCTTGGGTTCGGGGCGAGCATAGTCGCGGTTAAGAGAGCCAAGTTGATCCAACCGAACTGAGCGCAATATCAATAAGGCGCAGAGTTTGGGTCGGGATAGCTCCAGCTCACGGGCATATCTGTCGAGCATATCCCCCTCGTGGGGACGGAGGTAACAACCGATTTGGACCTCTTCAGCCACAAGCGGCCGCCTTTGAGGAAGGCAATGCTTTGTGCTCGGCCGAGCTAATAGTGGTGACAAGGCGCATACATGCCACACCGCCGCAGTAATATTTCATATCTTTCATCATAATATCCCGGAGAGACGAGGTTTTACGCTGGAATTACCAACCATATTTCTCCGCGCATCAGGTGAAACCCAAGTGGCTTCCCCCTTCTCGCGGTCTTCCTCTAATGAGGAAACAATTTCGTGCAGAACGTCGCCCAGTCACGCATGAGAAGCCGGCGTTTGTCGAGAAAGTCCGTCCTGCGATAGGCGGCCTCGACCTTATTCGACACGGTGTGGGCAAGCGCAGCCTCTGCGATCTCGTTCGGATAGTCGGTCTGCTCCGCAACCCAATCACGGAATGCCGAGCGGAACCCGTGCACGGTCACCGCGAGCTCCATATCCCGTAGGATCTTGAGGAGGGTCATGTCCGAGAGCGGCTTCTTCACGTTCTGACCGGGGAACACCAAGTCGCTAGCGCCAGCCTTGAACTTCTTGGCGCGCTCAAACACGGCCACCGCTTGGGGTGCGAGAGGCACGACGTGCACTCGCCCCATTTTCATCCGTTCAGCCGGGATCGTCCACAACGCTGCTTCCAGGTCGAGTTCTAACCAGGTCGCACCCCGGATTTCCCCTGATCGCGCGGCCGTCAGGATCAGCGCTTCCAACGCTACGCGGCCCACCGATTCACGCGCGCTCAGCTTCTCAATGAAATCCGGTACCGAAGCATAGGGCAGAGCCGCGAAATGGTTGTCCTTCTTGGGCTGGCGAGGCAGCCCCTTGGATAGCGAACGCATCGGTGCTTCGGTCGCGCGAAACCCGCGTGCGTATGACCAGTCGAGAACCGTGCCGATGCGCTGCCGGACGCGGCGCGCAGTTTCCGGCTTTGACAGCCAGATCGGCGCCAGCACATCGCGGATCAGCGGCCCTTCGATCTCGCTGACCAACCGATCACCCATCTTGGGGAAGGCGTAGGTTTTAAGCGTCGCGATCCACTGGTTCTGATGCTTGCCGTTCTTCCAGGCCTTTTCGTGTTCCTCGTGGACCATCTCGGCGGCCTTGCGAAACGTCGGAATGACCTGCCGCTCCTGCTTCCGTTCAGCGACGGGGTCGATGCCCTGCGCGATCTTCTGGCGAGTAGCGAAGGCGGCTTCCCGAGCCTCTTTGAGCGAAACTGCCTTTGAGGAGCCCAGCCCGATATCCTGCCGCTTTCCATTATTCTGGACCCGGAGGATCCAGCTGGCTGCTCCCTTGCCATTGATTTCGAGAAACAGACCATCCCCATCGGAATAGCGACCGGGCTCGGAAAATGACCGGATCTTGAGCGCAGTGAGCTTACCCATGCCACCTCCACCTCATTCTTCCCCACACTTTTCCCCACACTTCGCGTGAGATCGTGTCGGATCGAGTGAAACGCAGCGGAACGAAAAAACCGCTGATTTCTGCGGCTTTCTAGCAGTTTTCAGCGGGTTTGGGGAGGCCCAAAAAGGGCGAAGGTGGCGGAGCGGGAGGGATTCGAACTCAGGCGCCAAGTGGCTCTCGTGCCGTGATTCCTGATCTATCCAGATTTTTTCCGATACCTCGGAATATACCCCGCAAAGGCCAAAAAACTTTCTCTTATGAAATCAATCGCTTGTCAGCTCAGTTCGATTCCTGGGCTCTCCTTCGAACCCACCATACAATGGCAATATTTCAAGTCCTTATCAAGTGCTTTCAGCCAGCGAATAACTGGTGCTGCGACCGCCCGCCTCATCTTTACGCAGGATTCCTCGCGCAACCAAGTTGTTGATGTCCCGCGAAGCGGTGTCCTGTGACGTCTTCGTGATCATCGCCCATTTGGATGAAGTCAGCTTGCCCTCGAACCCATCCAGCAGGCGATTGAGCATTGCTCGCTGGCGATCATTCAACTTCTCGCCATCCAGCGCTTCCCAAAAACGGGCCTTCCTAATCACGTTCTCAAGGACGGTGCCCGCACCCGCGAACGCATGATCGAGGCAAGCGAGGAACCAACGCAGCCAGCCAGTTATGTCCAGGTCGCCTTTCTGCGTCGTCTCCAAGATGTCGTAATAGCCTTTGCGTTCCACTCTGATCTGCGCCGACATGCTGTAGAAGCGTTGCGGGCTGTTCTCGGATCGCGCCAGGGCCATGTCCGCGATCGCGCGCGCGATGCGGCCATTGCCGTCATCGAATGGGTGGATGGTGACGAACCAGAGGTGCGCAATCGCTGCCTTCAAAACCGGATCGATTGCGGGGCCGTTCTCAAACCAATCGAGGAAAGCCGCCATCTCGCCATCGAGGCGGTCGAAGTTCGGCGCTTCGTAATGCACCTTTTCCCTGCCATATGGGCCGGATACGACCTGCATCGGGCCGGATTGCTCGGTGCGCCAGGCACCAACCACAATGCGGCTCATGCCGCTGCGGCCGGTCGGAAACAGTGCAGCATGCCAGCCGAAGAGGCGTTCGGCAGTAAGCGGCGCGGCGTAATTCTGTGTTGCATCGAGCATCATTTCGACCACGCCCTCGACATTTCGGTCAGGGGTCTTGAGGCCCGCGGCATCCATTCCGAGGCGACGAGCGAGCGATGAGCGCACCTGCTCGCGGTCAAGCGTTTCGCCTTCGATATCGCTGGACTTGGTGACTTCTTCGGTGAGGGTTTCAAGCACCGCTTCGGCACGGAGCTTCAGTCCGAGGGCTTCCATCCGGCCAATCAGCCGCCCTTGCGTACGACTGACCGCCGCCAGCTTTTCGGCAAGTTCGCCCTGCTTCCATTGGAAGTGAGGCCAACCGTTCTGTTGATGAATATATAACACCGCATTCTCCGCACCCTTCGCGGAGAAGGTGCAGCATATTCTCCGCAGAGCCAACGAAAATCTACGCAAATTATGCGGAGATTGTCGCTCCAATCTCCGCACGACCGATATCGCTTTTGCTCCAGCGGTTCGGACAGGCGCCAGGATCGTGTCCCAACGACGTAAAGGCCCGGCGGACACGTTACGGGCGGGTTCTGTAGTCGGCGACGCGCTCAAATCTACCTGACGCAGGTGTCGATCCATGCCCGCGTCTGCTCGAGAACCTCGTCCGACAATTGGGGATCGTCGACCGCCCGGGCCAGGATGACGGCCCCCACCATCGCCGCCCAGCTGCCGATCGCAGCGCTGCGCTTTTCGGTTGCGGGCAACGCCGGCAGCGCCTGTTCGATGCGCGCGATCTGCGTACGCAGCCCTTCGGTCATGGCCGTTTTGGCTGCCGGCGTCTGGTGGCGAATGGCAGCGGCGAGACCCGCGGTCGGGCAACCCTTGTCCGGATTGTCCCGGTGCCGCGGCGCCAGATAGGCCCGGACGAAGTCGCCGAACCCGCCCTCGTCGAAACTGTCCGCCGCGAGCGCGTGCGCCAGCGCCTGCGCCACGAGATCGTCCTTCGAGCGGAAGTGGCCATAGAAGCCACCATGGGTGAGGCCTGCCGCCTTCATCACCTCTGCAACGCTGACCGCTTCAAACCCCTTGTCCTTAAACAAGGCGCCAGCGGCCTCCAGAATCCGGCGACGGTTTTCCGCCATCTGCTCTCGGCTGACCTTCATGTTCAAATTTCTCCGCGCGAGCCGTTGACATTTAGATGACGGCCATCATATTTAGGCAATCATGATGATGGTCATGAATATAAGGCCCTCGACCGAAAGAGCAATCCGATGACGCAAATTCCTGCAGTCCTGATCACCGGCGCCTCCACCGGCATCGGCGCCAGCTATGCCGAGCGCTTCGCCCGTCGCGGCCACGCTCTGGTGTTGGTCGCGCGCGATGCGACGCGCATGGAGGCGCTTGCGGTGCGCCTGCGCGAGGAAACCGGCGTGAAGATCGACATCCTGCCGGCCGATCTCACCCAGGCGACGGGCCTTGCCACGGTCGAGGCCAGGCTGCGCGACGATGCGCGCATCGGGATCCTGGTCAACAATGCCGGAGCGGCGATCGGCGGGACCTTCCTCGACCAGGACGTCGATGCCATGACCCGGCTCGTCGCGCTCAACGCCACCGCGCTCGTTCGGCTGTCCCGCGCGATTGCTCCGCGTCTGGCCGCAGCCGGCGAGGGCGCGATCATCAACATCGGGTCGGTCGTCGGCGTCGCGCCGGAATTCGGCATGACGGTATATGGTGCGACGAAGGCGTTCGTTCTGTTTCTGTCGCAGGGCCTCGCGCAGGAACTGGGGCCGAAGGGCGTCTATATCCAGGCAGTGTTGCCAGCCACGACCCGCACCGAGATCTGGGATCATGTCGGTGCCGACGTCAATGCGATGAGCAATGTCATGGAAGTGGGCGATCTGGTGGATGCGGCCCTGGTCGGCTTCGATCGCCGCGAACCGGTGACCATCCCGCCGCTGCACGACGCCGGCCAGTGGGAGGCATTCGATGGCGCGCGCAAGGCCATGCTCGGCAACATCGTCAACGCCCTGCCTGCCGAACGGTATCGCACGCCCGCCTGAGCACCACGCGGGGCGCGCGCCGATCCTCCCGTCATCCGCATCCCTAACAACCAACGGCAGCGCGGCCGATGCCGTACGCCAGATCGAGACCAAAGCCATGGCGACCTCTGCATCCACAGCATCGAAGACAGCATTCGTGACCGGCGCCTCCAGCGGCATCGGCAAAGCGGCGGCACTGGCGCTCCGCCATGCGGGCTACCGGGTGATCGGCACCAGCCGCAAGGCGACGCCCGGGGAGGTTCGCGAGGGCATTCGAATGATGGCGTGCGACGTGACATCGGACGCTTCCGTTGCTGCCGCAGTGGCATCGGCGCACGCCGAACTCGGCCGCATTGACCTGCTGGTCAACAATGCCGGCTATGCCATTTCCGGCGCAGCCGAGGAGAGTTCGATCGAGCAGGTCCGCGCCTTGTTCGACACCAACGTTCTGGGCGTTGTCCGGGTAACGAACGCGGTGCTTCCGATCATGCGCCGCCAGGGCGGTGGACGCATCCTGAATATCGGTTCGGTCATGGGGCTGATCCCCGGTCCCTTCGGCGCCCATTACACGGCGAGCAAGCACGCCATCGAAGGCTATTCGGAATCGCTCGACCATGAAGTGCGCGCCTTCGGCATTCGCGTCGCCGTGATCGAGCCATGGGCGACGAAGACGTCCATCGAAGCCAATTCGCCGCGCGGTGACCGGCCCATCGCCGACTATAGCGAGACATTCGCCCGCTACCAGGCCGCGTTCGACGCAGCCATGGCGAGCGGCGATACCGCGGAGGCGGTCGCTGAGACCATTCTCACAGCAGCACAGGCCAGCAAACCGCAGCTGCGCTACCCCTCGGGCAAGGCGGCGCGACAAACGGCCTTTGCCCGGCGCTTTCTGCCGCGCGCGCTGTTCGATCGCACCCTGCGCAAGCAGTTCAACATCGCCTGAAAGACCTTGTCCTCCCATCGGCCCGCGCGCGGGCAAAGCAGGCCCATCATGACCCACACACCCCTCCCGACCGCATCGACAAGCCACTATCGCGACGCCCCCAACCGCTTCGTGACCGTGGACAAGATCCGGTTCGCCTACCGCGAACTCGGCCCGCGCGGCGGGACGCCGCTGGTCCTTGTCAACCACTGGGGCGCGGTGCTGGACAATTTCGATCCCCGGATTGTCGACGGTCTCGCTGCCGCGCACCACGTGATCGCGCTGGACTATCGAGGAATCGGTCTTTCCGGTGGGTCGGCGCCAATGACCGTGGGGGAGATGGCGCACGATATGCAGGCCGTCATCGGCAAGCTCGGCTTCACCAAGGTCGATCTGCTGGGCTTCTCGCTGGGGGGCTTCGTGGCCCAAGATGTCGCGCTCAACGCGCCCGGCCTGGTGCGCAAGCTGATCCTCACCGGCACCGGCCCTGCGGGGGGCGTGGGCATTGATCGGGTCGGCGCCATCTCCTGGCCGCTGATCCTCAAGGGGTTGCTGACGGCGCGCGACCCGAAGACCTATCTGTTCTTCACCGCCACCGCCAATGGCCGCCGCGCGGCCAAGGACTTCCTGGCGCGCTTGCAAGAACGCAAGGCGGATCGGGACAAGGCGCCGACGCCGCGCGCTTTCCTGCGCCAGCTTGCCGCGATCAAGGCCTGGGGGCGTCAGATCCCGCAGGATCTCGGGCGTATCGGCATTCCGGTTCTTGTCGCCAATGGAGACAAGGACATCATGGTGCCCACCGCGAACAGCCGGGACATGGCGCAGCGTATTCCGAATGCAGAACTGGTGATCTACCCCGATGCCGGCCATGGCGGCATCTTCCAATACCATCGCGAGTTCGTGTCGAAAGCCCTGGATTTCCTCGCCGACTGACGTGACACTATTCCACGCTGGAGACCGCACGTGAAAGCCTTTGTCGTCGACAAGTACAAGAAGAACGGCCCGCTGCGTCTGGCCGACATGCCCGATCCCGAGATCGGCGCCGGTGACGTGCTGGTTCGCATTCACGCCACCGCGATCAACCTTCTCGATTCGAAGGTTCGCGACGGCGAGTTCAAGCTGTTCCTGCCCTATCGCCCACCCTTCATTCTGGGGCACGACCTGGCGGGGACGGTGATCCGCACCGGCGCCAATGTGCAGCAGTTCAAGCCGGGCGACGAGGTCTATGCGCGCCCGCGTGACGGCAGGGCCGGCACCTTCGCGGAAATGATCGCGGTGGATGCTTCGGACCTTGCGCTGAAGCCGGCGAGCCTCTCCCTGGAACAGGCCGCGTCGATCCCGCTCATCGGCCTGACCGCCTGGCAGGCGCTCGTCGAACTGGGCAAGGTCCAGCCCGGCCAGAAGGTGTTCATTCAGGCCGGTTCGGGCGGTGTCGGCACCTTTGCCATTCAGCTGGCCAAGCATCTCGGCGCCACCGTCGCAACCACCACCAGTGCCGCCAATGCCGAACTCGTCAGGAGCCTCGGCGCGGATGTGGTGATCGATTACAAGACGCAGGATTTCGAACAGCTGCTATCCGGGTACGATCTGGTGCTCAACAGCCAGGATGCCCAGACGCTGGCAAAGTCCTTGAACGTGCTCAAGCCGGGCGGGAAACTGATCTCCATCTCGGGTCCGCCGGATATTGCCTTTGCCATATCCCTGGGGCTGAACCCGGTACTGCGCTTCGTAATGCGGATGCTGAGCCGGGGCATCGTGAAAAAGGCAAAGCGCCGGGGCGTCGATTATGCCTTCCTGTTCATGCGCGCCGATGGGCCGCAATTGGCGGAGATCGCCAAGCTGATCGATGCCGGTGTGATCCGCGCGGTCGTCGACAAGGTCTTCCCCTTCGCGCAGACGGCGGATGCCCTTGCCTATGTCGAAACCGGGCGGGCCAAGGGAAAGGTTGTCGTCCAAGTTTTGTGACGGGGCGCGGAGCACGCTTTCGGAGCAGACGGCTCACGGTTTGGGGAGCTATCCGAACACCAAGCGTCAAGAAGTGGGTGAGCCTCTGCCGGGCAGCCCATCACATGGCGATGGCAGGTTCTAGTAGAAGCCGCCATGCGAAGATCGCGGCAAACAACGACTTTTAGCAGCAGCCGACGTTTACATGATAATTAGAGCAATTTGTGATCACACCGCAGCGTACCCGGCGTGCCTGAAGTAGTTTGTGCATTGGTGCGGCGGGAAGTCGTCGAGTAGCGAGCCGATGCGGTTCCAGAGGCCTTCTCGGGAGCGTTCGCCGGCTTTCCGCAGCAGGTGTTTGAGCTTGGCGAAGACCATTTCGATCGGGTTCAGATCGGGGCTGTAGGGGGGCAGGAAGAGCAGTGTGGCCCCGCAGGCTTCGACCAGCGCCGCAGCTTCTGCGCCTTTGTGGCTGGAGAGGTTATCAAGGATGACGACATCGCCGGGGTTGAGTTCGGGAACCAGGTATTGGCGGACATACTGGGTGAAGATCGCCCGGTTCATCGGCTCATCAACGACAAAAGGTGCGACGATCCCGTCGCTCGTGAGGCCTGCGAGGAAGGTCGTTATCTTCCAGTGCCCGGCAGGGGCATAGCCGCGGACCCGCTTTCCACGTGGCCCGCGTCCGTAGCGCCGGACCATGTTGGTGGTGACGCCCGTCTCATCGAGGAAGATCAGGCGCTGGGCGCTGAGCATCGGCTGCATTGCCCGCCATGCCGCGCGCCGCGCCACCACGTCAGGCCGGAGCTGTTCGGAGGCGTAGACGCTTTTTTTTGAAGCTGATCCCGTTGCTCGTGAAGAAGCGGCTCAGCATCCCGGCGTCCGCCTTCACGCCATGCTCGATCAGCAGTCGCTCAGCCACAGCAAGCAGCGTCAGGTCCGGCTCCGCATCGATCAGCCCCAACAGCCAGGCCCGATGCCCCGATAAGCGCGAACGCCGGTCCCCGCCCTGGGCCAGCGCACCGCGCCGACCTTGTCGCAGCGCCTGAAGCCACCGCACCGCTGCCGCGTCGCTGATCCGATAGCGACGCGCAGCCTCACGCCGCGACAAACCCTCTTCCTAAACTGCCGCAATTACCCGATCGCGCAAATCCTGCGAATACGCTCTGGTCATACCTGCCGACCTCCAATAGCCAGCTTGATGATGTGGACGCCCCCGCACCGACCGACAGTTGCTATGCTGCCGGTCGGTCAACCGAGAGGAAGAGGAGCGTTTGCATGACGATCACGACGATTGGGCTCGATCTGGCGAAGAGCGTATTCCAGGCACACGGCATCGACGAGAGCGGTGCCACGGTGCTGGTGAAGAAACTGCACCGCAAGCAGATGCTGCCTTTCTTCTCGAAGCTGCCGCCTTGCCTGATCGCGGTGGAGGCCTGCGGAACCGCGCATCACTGGGCTCGCACGCTTGCAGCGATGGGCCACGAAGTCCGCCTGATACCGCCATCGTACGTCAAGGCTTACGTGAAGCGGGGCAAGAGCGATGCGCTAGACGCCGAAGCGATCTGCGAAGCCGTGCAGCGGCCGACAATGCGGTTCGTACCCGTCAAGACGATCGAGCAGCAGGGCATTCTTATGACCCATCGCGCCCGATCCCTTCTCGTACGGCAACGGACGATGCTCGCCAACGCTCTGCGTGCGCATCTTGCCGAGCTGGGCCACGTTGCCAACCCCGGCATTGGCAACCTCGCCAAGCTGGCCGAGCAGGTGATGGCTGACAGGAATGCCTTGCCATCCTACGCCCGTACGGCATTGGAGATATTGATCCGACAGATCATGGCCGTCAGCGCCGAGATTGCGGAACTGGATCAGCAGCTTGCCGCTTGGCATACCGAGAGCGAGGCCAGTCGCCGACTTGCCGCGATCCCCGGCCTCGGCATCATCACGGCAACAGCAATAGCTGCAACCGTTACGGATGCCGAGCAGTTCTCTTCAGGCAGGCAGTTCGCCGCCTGGCTCGGTCTGACACCGCAACAACACTCAACCGGGGGAAAAACCAGACTTGGCGGCATCTCCAAACAGGGCGACCGATACCTGCGCCGATTGCTCGTCGTCGGAGCCACCGCAGTCATGCGCCACGTCAAGGATAAGCCAACGCCGATGGCGGACTGGATCAGGAAGCTCTCCGAGAAAAAGCCCTTCCGGCTCGTCTCGGTGGCCCTGGCTAACAAACTCGCTCGGATCGCTTGGGTCGTGCTGACCCGCAAGGAGGCCTATCACCCTTACGCCAATTTGACCTGATCAGCCCAGGTCACCCGAAATGGTAATGGCAGTCGATGATGAGTAACGATCGAGCCAATGGTGAGACCAACCCGTCTGATTCAATGCGCTTCAACGCGCGGCAGCCTGTTTAGGGACCTCACCGGCGGATTTCCATCAGGGCCAGCGGCAACACGTATGCCGCACAAACAGGCCGGACATATGAAAGCAACCGATCAAACCCATCCCGACAAAATGCCCTTGCCAAGGGGGCGTCCACATATGAATCAGAAGTCGAACACTTTGGGAATCCCTACGATTCCGTTAGATCACAAACCGCTCTAGCTTGCTGCTCCGTACGTGAATATCAGGCCGTAAGCCGACTGTTTTCTCTTAGAGAACAATCGAAAATGGCTGCTACAGGCAGGAATAGGCAGGACCGCGACAGGAACCTCAGCAGCCGCGGCGGGTGGATAGTCGTAATCAGGGTCCACACAACAAGGACCCCCAGCATGACCATCGCACTCATCACCGGCGCAAGCCGCGGCCTCGGACGGAGCACGGCGCTACAGTGCGCCGCGCGCGGCAGCGGCGTCATCCTGACCTACAACAGCCATCCCGATGGCGCAGATGCGGTCGTGCGGGCGATCGAAGCGAATGGCGGCAAGGCGGTCGCGCTGAAGCTCGATGTGTCGGACACGGCGACGTTTCCCGTGTTCACGCAGGCGGTCGCGGCGGCGCTGGCCGCGACCTGGGGGCGCAGCGATTTCGACCATCTCGTCAACAATGCCGGCTATGGCCTGTTCAAATCGATCGCCACCGTCACCGAGGCTGAGTTCGAAGGGCTGTTCGCGGTCCATCTGAAAGGCCCGTTTTTTCTCACCCAGGCGTTGCTGCCGCTGATCGCGGATGGCGGCGCGATCGTGAACCTGACGAGCGCGACGACGCGCGTCGCCACCGCCGGCGTGGCGCCGTATGCCGCGTTCAAGGGCGGGCTCGAAGTGCTGACGCGCTACATGGCCAAAGAGTTCGGCGAGCGCCGCATCCGCGCCAATGCGGTATCGCCCGGCCCGATCCGCACTGAGCTCGGCGGCGGGCTGAACGATGAGTTCGAGGCGCTGCTCGCTGGCCAGACCGCGCTAGGCCGCGTCGGCGAGCCCGACGATGTCGGCCGCGTCGTCGCCGGCCTGCTGTCTGGAGATAGCGGCTGGATCAATGCGCAGACGATCGAGGTCGCAGGCGGCTATGTCGTCTGATCCGGGGTCTCGCCTGTCTCCGCCTTCCACGAAAGCTATGCCCATGCCCTCCGCCGTCGAAATCACCACCTTCCGGCTCACCCCCGGTCTGACGCTCGACGCCTTCATCGCGGCCAATGCGGACATCGATCCGTGGCTGCAGACCCAGCCGGGCTTCATCTCGCGCCACATCTGCCTGCGCGAGGACGGGGTCGTCGTCGACATGCTCCTCTGGGACTCTGTCGAGGCCGGGCACCGCGCGGCCAACGGCGTGACGACCGAAATGGCCGCGTCGCCCGTCCACGCCGCGATCGACCAGTCGACCGTCACCTGGACGATCGCCGAAGCCAGACATGTTGTGATCCGTCGTTGAGGATCAGCGCGCGGACAGCGCGAGCTTGACCCCGAAGGCGACGAAGATCCCGCCGGTCATGCGATCGAGAATGCGAATCACCTTGGGCTTACGCAACTGCCGATTGAGCGGCGCGGTGACCGCGATCAGGAGCGCGAACCATGCGGTGCCCAGCACGACATGGATGCAGGCGAGCCCGAATGAGTACAGCGCCACATCATACCCGTGCGGGACGAATTGCGGCAGGAAGGTCACGTAGAACACGCCGATTTTCGGGTTGAGCAGATTGGTCAGGAAGCCGCGGCGCAGCGCCTCGCCGCGGCCGACTGCCCCGACCGCGGGGACCGTGTCGTCGACGACCCTGTTCCTCGGGTGGAGCAGCAGCTTTGCCCCGAGCCACAGCAGATAGGCCGCGCCCGCCCATTTCACGATCGCGTAGGCAAGCGCCGACGCGGTCAGGACGACGCCGAGGCCGAAGGCGACCGCGGCACCCCAGGCAAGGCAGCCGCCTGCGATGCCGATCGCGGTCAGGATCGCCTGGCGGGGGCCGCCCGCGACCGCGCTGCGCAGGACCATTGCCGTGTCGAGCCCCGGCGTGATCGTCAGCAACATCGCAGCTGCACAGAAGGCCAGCAGGGATGGGATGATCGCCATGCTCTATCCTACACCGAACGCACAGCGGCGGAAGCCGCCGACGCCTGCGATCCGATTCCGCGGAGCGCGACCAGCGCCGCTATCAGCGCGAGCACCACGCCGCCCGCAAACGCCGCCGGCAGACCCGAGGCGAACCGATCGGGCACCGCGCCAATCGCGTAGATCGTGGTGATCACCGCAATCCCGAGCGCGCCGCCGATCTGCTGATCCATCTGCAGCAGGCCCGAGGCGGTGCCAGCATGTTCGTCGGGAACGCCGTGCAGGATCGCGACCGTGCCCGGCGCGAAGATGAAGGCGATGCCGACGGCATGGATCAGCAGCGGCACGAGGACGTCGGGGAAGTAGCGGCCCCCCTCGCCGAGCAGGGCGAAGCCCGCAAGGCTGCCAGCGACGATCGCGCTCCCGGCGACCAAAAGCGCGCGTGGGCCGAAGGTCGCGATCAGCCGCGGTGCAAACGCGCTGAGCGCATAGACCGTGATTGTGAGCGGCATATAGCCGAGCCCGGCGGCGAGCGGCGTCCAGCCCAGCACGCGCTCGAGATATTGGACGAGAAGGAACAGCGTTGCGAAATGCACGCCGACGACCAGCGCCATCACCGCGAGACCGGCGAGCCGCGACCGGTCCCGCAACAGGCAGAGATCGAGCAACGGTGCCGGATGGCGGTCTTCGATCCGGAAGAACAGGGTCAACAGCACGGCGGCACCGACGAACGCAGCAATCGTGCTCGTGCTGGCCCAGCCTGCGCCCGCCGCGCTGATGAAGCCGTAGACCAAAGCGACCGACCCGAAGGTCGCGGTCAGCGCGCCGGCGATATCGAGCCGCGCTGGCCTAGGATGCGTTTCCGCGACGAGACGCCCGATCGCCGTTACCACGACGATGCCGACCGGCACGTTGACGAGCAGCGCCCAGCGCCACGACAGGAAATCGGTCAACACCCCGCCAAGGATCAAACCGGCGGATGCGCCGATCGAGGATACCGCGGTGAACAGCGACAGCCCGCGCGCCTTCTCCGCCTCGTCGCGCGCCATCACCATCACCAGTGCGAGTACGCTCGGTGCCGCGAGTGCCGCGCCGATCCCCTGCACCACCCGCGCGACGATCAGTACGGACGGCGCTTGTGCAAGGCCGCCGACGAGCGAGGCGACGACGAAGATTCCGAGCCCGATCCGGAAGGCGCGGACCTGCCCGATGATGTCGCCCAGCCGGCCGCCGAGCAGCAGCAGGCCGCCGAACGCCAGACCGAAGGCGTTGGGCATCCAGGTCAGTCCGGCGGCGCTGAAGCCGAGATCGGTCTGGATGCGCGGCAGCGCGACGACGACGATCAGGAAGTCCATCGCGAGCATCAGCTGCGCCGCGAGGACCGTCCATAACGCGAGCGCGCGACGACGGTCCGCAGGGACGGCGTCCCCCCGGTTCGAACTTGGCATGGCGATATTCCCTTGTCGAAGGACGGCAAGGCCGGGGACTTTCGCCCCCGGCCCCGCGAGTATCAGAGGCCGCGCGCGCCGCCCGTGACGCGGATCGATTCACCGCTGATCCAGTGCGAATCGTCCGAAGCCAGGAACACCGCAGTCGGCGCGATATCCTCCGCCTCACCGACGCGGCCGAGCGGGGTTTCGGCGAGCAGCCGATCGCGCAGGTCGCCGACGAATGCACCATCGGTGGCGGGCGTGTTGGTATAGCCCGGCATGATCGCGTTCACGCGGATGTTGCGGGGACCGAGTTCACGCGCAAGCCCATAGGTCATGTTGTCGACCGCGCCCTTGGTCGCCGAATAGACGCTGCCGCCTGCGGAAGGGTGCGTGCTGAGGATCGAGCTGATGTTGACGATGCTGCCGCCGGCCTCGCCGAAATGCTTCACGGCCTCGCGGACGGCGAGAAAATAGCCGAGCACGTTCAGGTTGAACTGCTTGTGGAACGCGTCCTCGGTCAGCTCGGTGACCATCTCGAACACCGCGACGCCGGCATTGTTGACGAGCACGTCGACCTTGCCGTGATCGGCGACGACCGTATCGAACAGCCGCACGACGTCCGCAGACTTCGACATGTCGGCCTGTAACGCGACGGCCTTGCCGCCTGCTGCGACGATCGAGTCGACCACGGCGTCGGCGCGGTCCTTGCTGCCCATGTAATTGACGATGACAACCGCGCCCTCCGCGCCGAACGCCCTGGCGATGCCGGCGCCGATGCCGCTCGATGCGCCGGTGACGATGGCGATTTTTCCATTGAGTTTCATGGGGATGTCCTTGGTGACGGGAGAGACGGCGTCCCTCGCTTGCCTTCCCAAGATGGTGGCGAAGGGGGCCGATCCCATGCCGGTTATTCTCCCGTTCTTGCCTGATCTTCTCAGTCCGGGTTGTTTCGACATCCGTGTCGGACCACTTAGGCTTCATGAAAACAGCGATGGACGAGTTGCGCGGCATCGTGATGCGCGCAGGCAGCCGGTGGACCGACACCGGCATACCCCGCGTCCAGATGGTGCGATCCGAAGGCTGTGCCGATCAGGTCTACGAACCGATGCTGCACCTCGTGCTGCAGGGCTCGAAAAGCCTGTCGATCGGCGCGCAGAATCTGCGCTTCGACGAGGCGTGCTATTTCGTCGTGCCCGTCCACGTGCCCGCGACCGGCGAAGTCCAACCGGACGGCACCGAGCCCTATCTCGCGGTGAGCCTCAAGCTCGATCCGACGATTGTCGCGGCGTTGATGGCGGAGATGCACAGTGCGGGGACGACGCCGAACCCGACGGGCTTTGCCGTATCGGCCGCGACCCCCGAACTGATCGACGCGTGGCTGCGGATGATGCGGCTGATCGACCGGCCGGGCGAAGCGCCGATCCTCGCCGCGATGATCGAGCGCGAAATCCTGTTCCGCGTGCTGATCGGTCCGCAGGGCGACAAGTTGCGCGAAGTCGCCTGCGCCGACAGCCGGCTGTCGCAGGTCCGCCCCGCGATCGACTGGATCCGCGACAATTTCGCCGAACCCATCCACGCCGAGCCGCTCGCCGGGATGACCGGCATGAGCGTCGCGGCCTTTTACCGGCACTTCAAAGCGGTGACGTCGATGGCGCCGATCCAGTATCAGAAGCGGCTGCGGCTGCTGAAGGCGCGCCGCCTGCTGCTGTTCGAAACGCACGACGTCGGCCGGATCGCCTATGCGGTCGGCTATGAAAGCGCGTCGCAGTTCAGCCGTGAATATGCGCGCATGTTCGGCCTGCCCCCCGGGCGCGACGCGGCGCGCTTCAAGGTGGCGGCGCCTGCCGAGGACGATGTCCTGCTGGCAGCGGAATAGGCACCGGGCGGGCGCATTCGCCCCCGCCCGGTGCCGGTCGTATCAGAGATCGACGATGCTGGTGTCGGCGATCGTCTCGGCAAAGCCCGCGCCGAATAGGCCGGCGGGCGTCTGGAAGCCGGCACGCGCCTCGCCGCCCAACACGCGGCGCGCCGCTTCCGCCGCGGCGATCGTCGTAAACGTATAGCCGTTGACGGTGTCGAGAACCGAGCGAACCACGCGGCCGTCCGCCCCGGTTACTTCGACCGCGGCGTGATAGCGGTTGGCCTCACGCTGATCATGCGTCGGCCCGTCGGGCATCGCCGCGAGATCGCCTTCCGGGAATCCACCGTCGGTGAGGTACACATAGGTCTCAATGTTCGGGATCGCGGTGTCGCGCCAGATCGTGATCAGATCGGGCAGCGTCACCGGAAAGGCGGTCGCCGGACCGCTGCCGAAATCGAAGTCGCGCACCTCGGTGCTGCGCGCGACGAGTTGGCCATCGACGCGGCGAAGCAGCGCGGTGTTGAGATTCTCGCTCGCCGAGACCGCGGACCCGCGCGAAAATCCTCCGGCGACGTGCATCGCGATGCGCAGGCTGACCGGCCTGGTCACGCGGCTGACGGCATGTGCGGCGAGCGACCCCAGCATCGCCACGCTGCCGCCGCTGCCCGGCAGCAGCATCACGCCGGCAGCGGTTGCGGCGTCGCTCAGCGTCTCGGCGAGCTGGTAGCTGTCGAGCTCGGCCGCAATGTCGAGATAATGGACGCCCGCGGCGATGCTCGCGTGCATCAGCGGCTCGGCGGTGCGCATGAATGGACCGGCGGTGTTGAGCAGCACGCCGACGTCGACGAGCGCGGCTTGCGTGGCCGGCACGTCATCGACCGCGAACAAACGGTATTGCGCGCCGATCTCGGCGGCCAGCGCGGCGAGCTTCGCCTCATCCTTGGCGCGGCCCGCCACGACGACGTCCACGCCGGCCGAGCGCGCATTGATGGCGGCCATGCGTCCGGTATAGCCGGCGGCGCCGTAGATCATCAGGGTTTTCATGGTCATTGCTCCTGTTCCGGGGCAGTTCCGGGCTGCATCCGAGATAAGCGCGCACCGGCCGCGTCGCGCATCCGATCCTCCACGAAACCTGCCTGATCCTGCTCGCGCCTTGGTCGGCGGGTGCGCGTGGCGTAGGACGGCGCATGACCACACCCCTCGATGAACTCCGCGACCTCTGCGCCCGCGCGCAAAACCGCGCGACCCCCACCGGCATCCCGCGGGTCGCCATGGTCCAGGGCGAGATCCCCCAGCACAAGCTCGCCGCGGTCTATAGTCCGATGATCAACCTCATCCTGACCGGCTCGAAGACGATGACCGTTGGCGAGCGCATTTTTCGCTATGACCCGGCGACCTATTTCGTGATGTCGGTGGACCTGCCAGCGGTGGGGTCGGTCCACGCGTCCGATGCCGGCGAGCCGTATCTCGCGGTCAGCCTGACGCTCGAGCCCGCGATCGTCGCCAACCTGCTCGCCGATCTGCCCAAACCTGTCGGGGGCGAACTGTACAACTCGGGCTTCTCGGTCGCCCCCGTTACCGACGAGCTGCTCGACGCCTGGGTCCGGATGCTCCGCCTGATGGACCGTCCCGCCGACATCCCCGCGCTAGCGCCCGCCTATGAACGCGAACTGCTCTACCGCGTGCTGCAGGGCCCGCATGGCTGGATGCTGCGCGACATCGCCTCCCCCGGCACTGCGCTGTCGCGCATCGGCGTAACGATCCGCTGGATCCGCGAGAATTTCACGACGCCATTAAGGGTCGAGACCTTGGCATCGATGGCATCGCTGAGCGTGTCGGCCTTCCACCGCCACTTCAAGGCGGTGACCGCGCTCAGCCCGCTGCAGTATCAAAAGCGCGTCAGGCTGCTGCACGCGCGCAACATGCTGATCGCGGGCGAGGGCAATACGACCTCGGTCGCGTTCGGCGTGGGGTATGAGAGCCCGACGCAGTTCAGCCGCGAATATTCGCGCTTCTTCGGCCTGCCCCCGTCGAAAGACACGCGCCAGATCGTACGGGCGATCCAACCGGCAACAGCCTAACTGCGCTCGTCGTGATCATGTGGTTACCTACGCAGTTTTCAAAATTAGCGATTTTCGCTGAACGGCAGGGCGTTGGCGCGTTGCCAATGGTCTGCTTCATAAGGCTGATTGGCGGCTTTTGTCCGGTCCGGACGTTCATCGAAGCGGATGTGAACGACCGGGCCTGGGTCGGCAGCTGACAGGCGTCTAGAAAGCGGCGGGGTATGTGGCGACGGGCCAACCACGACCCGAACGGGATTTCAGCCATTTGCTGCTTGCGTTCGATAGAGGGCCACTCCTTCGAACTCGTCGGTCAGACTTTCCGCTTCTTCCCCTCGAAGCCGTCCTTCACGTCGTTGATCCAGGCGACGATCTCCCGGTCGCTCCAGCGCGAGGCGAAGGGCGAGAGCTTGTACGGAGCGGGGAATTTTTCTTCCTGGATCAGACGATAGATCATCGTCTTGCCAAGCCCGACCCGGCGCTTGACCTCGTCGAGCTTGACGAACCGTTCCGGCGCTTCCGTCTCGGCGCTCATTTTGCGGCAGCGCGACTGCGAACGAAATTTCGATCGCTCTCGAGAAATGCCGCCAACATCGCGGGCACGAGATCGGCAACGGACTCCTCCCGGCCATAGGCCTCGGCATAGAGCGCAGCATATTGCTGCAGCATCAGGTGCAGATCGGGCGTGACGGTGATCGCCAGCTTGACCGGAGTCCTGTCCGGCAGCCGTGCCAGTTTCAATTCGGGCATGACGTGCTCCTAACCGCGCCAGGGCGCGAGGATGAGATCCTTATGGACGACCAGAAGCACGGTCGCCCCGGGCCGGATCGTGATCGTCGGCTGGATATTGAGGCTGCGGGACATGAGCTGGTCACCCGCGCGCGGCACGTTCTGCTGCGTCGATTCCCGGATTGCCTGGACGAGATCGCTCTCCCCCGTGACCGTCAGCTGCGAGCCGACGCCGAGCAGGGTCGAGAGCGCAACGCCTTTGATGAGCGCCCATGTATGGAAATCGACCTTGTCCTGCAGACCGGCATAACCGGACGCGTCTGTGGCCGGGACATTGTCGATCCGGAGCGAACTGCCGTCGGGAAGCATGATCCGCTGCCACACGATCAGCGCGCGCTTCTGGCCGAATGCGACGACGCTGTCGTAGCTGCCGATCAGCCGCGACCCTTGCGGTATGAGCAAGATGCGACCGGTCGGGCTGTCGAACACTTGGTTCGTTATCTGCGCCGTCACCAGCCCCGGCAGGTCGGAGCGCAGGCCGGTGATCAGGCTCGCCGAAATGACGCTGCCGGCCGAGAGCAGGTATGGCGACGGTGCCGCCGTCAGCGTGTGTGGATTGATGTCCCCGGAGCGATCGAGCGCACCGACGAACTGGGCCTTGCGTGCCTGCGCGTTTGGGTCCCGGTCCGGATCGAGAGCTGGACCCGATGCCTCTTGCGTTGGTACCGGCGACGTCGCTGCGGCGTCGGCTGCTCCAATCGGCGACGCGGTCGTGCGTCCTTGCACCAACACCCCGGATTGGCGAGCAGCCCTCAGCTCAGACAGCTGCCGCTCTCGCTCCTGCTCTTGGGTCTGGTCCTGACCCGACGGATCATTGCCGACGCCGGTTTCCGTTGCCATGCGGCGCTGGCTTTCGAGAATCGGCCTGCCTAGGTCACCGGGTAATGGTGGGCCGAGCTTCGGGGCGTCGCCATAGGTTGCGGGCAAGCCGTTCAAAGCATCAGTCGGTGGACGATTGCTCGGCTCCGACAATTCTCGGGCATCCGGGACCGCGCTGAAGACGCGCGGTTTCAGGGCGATCCATGCGACGACGACCAGGCTGACGGATCCGAGCGCGGCTATTGCGATGATGAAGCCGCGACGAAAGCGGATCGCGCGCGCCGGTTTGGTCCGGATTGCCAACGTCTCGGGATCGAGCTTCGGGACGGTAGCAATGGATTCCTCGCTCATGAGTGCTTCCCCTTTCGCGAGGGGGTGCCGTCACCGATGCGCGCGATCCGGACAACCTGCTGCTTCCTGGTGCCGAGCCTGAGCTCGGCCGCGTCGAATATCCGGTCGACGACATAGAACCGGCCACGGACACGATAATTGACCAGCTCGGCCTCGCCCGTCGGCCCGACGACGAACAATGGTGGCGCATCGCCGACGGCGATGCTGGCGGGGAACTCGACAAAGGTCTGCCGGCCATCGTCGAACGCGTGCAGAGGCCGCCATGCAGGTGCGTCGCCACTGATCGCATAGTTGAAATGGAGGCTGTCGACCGCCAGTCCCTCGGAGACCGGTGCCGCAGCTGCGGCCTGGTCGGCTGCCCGGCGCAGTGCGATCAGCTGGTCGGCTGGGTATGTCCATGACAAGGCGGCCATTGCTGTATGTGACGTTGCGGTGAGTTGGAGGTGGTAACTCCGCCGATCCGTCGTCACGACGAGATTGGTCGCGAGGCCCGAGGTAAGGGCAGCTACGATCTTGGACCGTACGATCTTTGCCCTACCCAGACTCGCTTGGGATCATATTGGCATCCAAGGACGCGGAACTCTCGGGCGTATCATCCGAAGCGCCGTTGATCTCACTGAGCTTTTCCGCCTCACTAAACCCTATAGCGCGTAAGGTGTGCGACGATTGCGGCCACCGCCCCTATCCTACGGCGATGATAGCGCGTCAGCGCGCTCGCAAGCGCCGTTCGGTCGCCCGCGGCGACGATCGTCGCCAGTCCTGACAGCTCTTCGGTCATGGCGGGAAGCGTTGCGACCTCGGCGCGGCGGGCCGTCGCCAGTCGATCGTTGAGCGATCGGACGGTGATGGCGAGTTCGACACTTCCCGCGGCGTGCGCGACGCTGAGAAACAGCGCGGCGGTCGAGGCCGCGATGTCCGGCAGGGTGCCCCCGTCTTCGATAGCGTTTGATTCGATGTTGGTCTCCAGCCGTTTGGCGGCGAGCCCGAGAACGAGCCCATTCCACTGGTAGAGGTCGCGCAGTGCCGCCTCCGACAGGATGGGCACGCGAAAGCCGTTATGGTTCGGCGTCTCGACCAGTCGCTCCCCCGTCAGCCGGTGCAGCGCATCGCGCACCGGCGTGATGCTGGACGCGATACCAAGGACGGCTTCCGGTGGGATGAGAACGAGCAGCCGTTCCTGGAGTTGCTATCCGAGCAACTCGACTCCGACGACCTGCCATTGCTGCGGCAGGCAGACCTGTTCCGCGCGCTCGAGGCCAAGCGAGATCGCCAGCGCATCGCGGAGCAGGCTTTGTCGGATGCGACCGAAGCAATCGAGGCGACCCTACCTGACATTGTCGAGATCATCGCGCAGGAGCCGTCGATCGAGACCAGCGGCAACCCGCTTGATCCAGAGCCATTGTTAGCATCACGCGAGATACAGTTTCCCTTTCGGGGCCGCGTTTGGCTGATCAAAATCGAGCTCTCGGAAGATGCGGGCGCGAGCGACTGGCTCACAGTCAGCGATGCGGTCGGAGATGGCGATGTCGAGACGTTGTCCATCCGGCTCGACAGCCATACGTTTCACGCATTCGCCAAACGCATCATCGACCGCTTTCGTCCCGTTCTCACCGGACGTGATGCTCTGGATCCGGACTATTCGATTGGTCAGCGCCGCGTACAGCGTCAGTCGATCACCTTCGCCGATATGGTGCCGCTCGCCCATAATATCATCGAAGCCAGCCTCGTCGCGCGCAACGCAGTGCGTCAGACCTACACCCATGTCTTTCTTGATGAGTTCCAGGACTGCACCGCTGAGCAATATCAGCTGATCCTCGCCTGCTTTGGCGACACCTCGGCAAATTTGACGGCGGTGGGCGATACCAAGCAAAGCATCATGGGCTGGGCGGGCGCGCTTGAAGGCATCTTTCTGACCTTCGCCGATGCCTTCGATGCGCTGCCGCTCAATCTCTATCAGAATTTCCGATCCGCGCCGCGGCTTCGCCGCATGCAGAATGCCATGGTCAAGGTGATGGATCCCCCGGCGGCGCTCGACGATCACGATATCGTTGGCGACGGGGGCGAGATTGTCATTCTGCGCTTCGATGACGACGGCGAAGAAGCCGCGAGCCTGACGGAGAGGATCAAGGCTCTGATCGACGATGGTGTCGAGCCTTCGGAGATCGCGATCCTCGTCAGCAAGCAGCAAGCGCTATATTGCCAGCGTCTCACGGCTGCGTTTGAGGCGGCCGATATACCGTTCCGCGAAGAAGACCAGGCGCAGGATCTGGCGTCGGAGCCTGTTGCCTGCCTGCTCATAGACTTCTTCTTGATCGCGAGTGGTTCGCGTCAGCCGGCCGCGTATCGCCGCTTGCTGGATTTCGTCGTGTTCAACCATGGTCATGACGAGGAGCGCGAATATCAGCTGCGCTCCCGTTGGGACCGCTTCGTCACGGACACGAGGCGACAGGTCGCGGCGGGAGACGTCGATCTCGCGGACCTGGACGACCTGCAGACGCTCGTCGCTGCATTGGTCGGTGCCGTTGGGCGCGACAATCTGATCGCGCTGTCGTCGGACTATGCGCATGGAGGCCGGCTCGATCAGTTGATCGAGCAGGCTCTCGAATGCATCCATCTGCTGCTGCAGAACGACGCGGATCCGACGACTGCCTTGGCGTCCTTCTCCGGCGACAGTGCCGTCCGCATCATGTCGGTTCACAAGAGCAAGGGCCTCGAATTTGATTCGGTCGTCATCCTAGGGGTCGAGCAAGAGACATTCTGGGGGGACGCGGCGGCGGAACGGGCTGCCTATTTCGTCGGGATCTCGCGCGCCAAAAAGCGGCTATGGCTGACCGCTTGCCAATCTCGTGACCGACCTGGGCACCTCCATTTACCTCTCGCCAAATTGGCGCAGTGATGATTCACTGTCGGCGGTCAGCGGGAGCGGACGATGCGGCAGGCTGGGCTTTTCGGATTATCGGACCACATGAAGCGCCTTTCAGCGGACGGCGATCCGCTGGAGGTGCTGGCGCGGATCGTGGACTTTGAAGCGTTTCGGCCGACGCTGGTAGCTGCACTGGGCTATTCCGACGGTACCAAGGGTGGTCGTCCGCCCTACGATCCGGTGGTGATGCTGAAGGTGCTGGTGCTGGCGGCGCAGAACAACGTGGCCGACGGGCGAATGGAATGGCTGATCCGGGATCGGCTGAGCTGGCTGCGCTTCCTGGGCTTCGATCTTGGCGCAGCGACGCCGGATGCGAACACGATCCGCATGTTCCGCGAGCGGCTGACTGCGGTCGGCGCGCTCGATACGCTGTTTGCCGATTTCGACCGCCAGTTGAAGGCGCGGGGCTATCTGCCGATGGGGGGTCAGATTGTCGATGCAACGCTGGTCGCCGCGCCCAAACAACGCAACACCGAGGCCGAGAAGGCCGCGGTGAAGGCGGGCCGGAGCGCTGCCGAGATCTGGCCGGACGAACCCGCCAGGGCGCGCCAGAAGGATGTCGATGCCCGCTGGACGCTTAAATTCGCCAAGGCGCGACCGACCGCCGATGGCAAGCCGCAGCCGGATATCGCAATCCCAAGCTTCGGGTATAAAAGCAGCATCTCGATATGCCGGACCTTCGGCTTCATTCGTAAGGGCCAGGTCACCGATGGCGCGCGCTACGACGGGCGCATGCTGCGCGACGTGGTGACCAGCGACAACACCGCATCGGATGTCTGGGCCGATACCGCCTATCGCAGCCAGAGCAATGAGCGTTGGCTGAAGGCCCAGGGCCGCGTCAGCCGCATCCACCGCAGAAAGCCCAAGGGCAGGCCGATGCCCGCCCATGTCCGCCGCGGCAACGCCACCAAGTCGAAGATCCGGGCCCGCGTCGAGCATGTGTTCGCGCATCAGAAGGCCGTCATGGGCCTGTTCATCCGCACCATCGGCATCGAACGGGCCAAGGCCAAGATCACGCTCGCCAACCTGGCCTTCAACATCCACCGCCTGATCTTCCACGAGCGACGCGCCGCCATGGGATAATTGCGTCCGCGCTCTACGGAAGCCGCTGAAAATCCCGGCAAACCCAGCGCCAAACCCCAGGGCTACCCAAAGCGCCACCTCGAATCCTCAATACGATCGCATCAACGGGTAAATGGAGGCGCCCACCTGTCGGAGCGAAGCGCTGGACTGTCGAACGCCATGAGCATGAAGAGTTCCTCGGCTACGCAACATGATCGCTAACGGCTCAACGTTGCGTCGCGGATCCGGCGTCGGCGGCTTCTGGCGAACTGAACTGTTTCGCTACTATAATGAGCGTCCGAAAAGTGGATGAGCGAATAACTGCCCCGATGGCTATTAGCGGATCCTGGCGGCGCGACCAGCCAACAACGCCGATGTCCGCTCCGCGCGATCTGGCGCCCAGAAGCTGCTAGGCTGCAACCGGCCCAGTTGCAGCAGCCCAGTAGCACTTGGACCAATGACCAGTCTCGGGGAGTGCTCAAGCCGCCATGGACGTCGGCTCCTGGATCTTTCGGCAGGCGCCCCTCAACGGCGGTAACATGCTGACAAACCAGTAGGACAAGCACACCGTGCGGGCTTTTACGTGCTTCGCTTCGGTTTCCGCGGTTTGGGGATCGGCAGCTCAGCTGCTGTGGCGCGCAGCAGATTACCGAGCCACTCAGCATCGTCCCAGCGATCGGCCTCGATAAGAAGGTGCGGCTTGGCCCCTGGATAGGGCGGCGCTTCCGACACCGGCTCGGCATGAAGGCGACCGGATGCCGTTGGCTTCACGTAGAGCTGATCGTCGCAGATCGAGCCGATCATCTTGCCGTCGAGGTAGACGCCGTATTCGCCGAACATCGGCTTGGTGGACAGCGCGCCAGCGCCCGATGCCTGTTCGAGCAGGTAGTCGACGGTGCGTTGCTGCGTTGCCATATGCCGAGACTAACAGACCAGCGTTGCGACGGGCAATGGGCCGACCATCATGTGGGTCCGACCGCAATGAGCGGGCGTCCGGTTCGGAGAGAATCTTGGAGCCCCTGGGACCGGGTATGGGTCTTCGCGTTGAGGGGTGGAGAAAGGGGCCATTCCGCTTTACAGCAATGACGTCGAGAGCGGCCGCCCCCACCAGCGGGCAGGATCGAAAAGCCCGGCGCAGCGAATGCGCTCGGTCCCAGCCCCGGATCAAGCGGCGGCGCTGCGCTCCAGCGCGGCGATCCGCTCCTCGCAGATGACTTGGACGGCCCGGCCGAGCACCTCGACCCGCTCGCCGAGCCAGGCGAGTTCCTCGTCGCTGATGCGGTAATGCTTGGAATAGCGCGCTTTCACATAGGCTTCCTTGAGCTTCTCGAACCGACAGGACCGGGCGCATGTGGTGCGTCATCGAGGTGGCGATCAATGACGAGCAGAGCCGCTGCGAGCAGTCGCTCGACCTCAGCGAGGCTGATGCCGAGCCGCTCGGCGATCGCGGGATAGTCCAGCCCGTCCACCGCAGACAGCCAGAATACCGACCGCTCGCGTTCGGGTAGCGCCGCCACGGCGCGGCGCATCACTTCCAGGCTGACTTGGTCTTGAGACATCGGCTTGCTCCGTTTCGCCGACCCGAAGGGGCCGGTCGGCGTCGCACCAGCGGGCGCGAACCAGCGGGGGCACGCACCGCAGGGCGTAGCGTCAGCGGAGCACCCGGCCGGAGGCCGGGTTGCGGGACGGCGCGGCGCGCCCGACGAGCGGCGTCCGGCTCCCGGGTCGTAGCCAGGGCAAGGAATCGCGGTGAGACGGGTGGAGTGTTGCGTACGTGGGCGAAGTACCGCAGACTGCCTGATGCAGCGTGGTTCAGGCCGGCAGCCCGCTGCGGAGTTTACCGCCAGGCATCAAACGCATCCGACCAGAGCGGTCGGGTGTATTCCCAAGGCATTGCCCGGCACGAGACCCGATCTCGTGCGAACGCTTTCCTATGTCCGCGCGCCGCGCGACAGCCGCCACCCCGGCTGAGCGATGCGGCAGCCG
Organism: Sphingomonas hengshuiensis; assembly: GCF_000935025.1. Lineage (NCBI taxonomy): Bacteria > Pseudomonadati > Pseudomonadota > Alphaproteobacteria > Sphingomonadales > Sphingomonadaceae > Sphingomonas > Sphingomonas hengshuiensis. The sequence goes on along the minus strand of NZ_CP010836.1, from coordinate 4,513,494 downwards.
GACGACGATCCTGGCCAGCTGCCCGGCGGCGGCGGCAACGGGCAGGTGCGCATCGACGCGCTTTACCGCGAGCAGGCACCGCGCCTGCGGCGCTGGCTCGATGCGCGCCTGCGCTCGAGCGAGGACGCCAATGACGTGGTGCAGGATGCCTTTGCGCGGTTGCTCGGCTCCGGTGCCCGCGACGGCCTGCGCCAGCCCGAGGCGTTCCTCAACCGGATCGTCCGCAACCTGCTGATCGACCGGTCACGCCGCGTATCGAGCCGCACGACGCACGTGCCGATCGACGAAGCGAACACGCCAGCCACGCGCGCAACCCAGGAGGACGAAATCGAACTGGCACAGATGCGCGAGCGCTACCGGGCGGCGGTGGACGCGCTGCCGCCGCGGATGCGCGAGGTGTTCGTGCTGCACCGGGTGCAGGGGCTCGGCTACAAGGACATCGCGACTAAGCTCGACATCAGCATCCGCACCGTCGAATGGCATGTCGGCGAGGCGCTGGTACGGATCGGCAAGGAGCTGGGGCAATGACCATCGCCGACGAGCATTCAGAGGATGGCGGAGAGGCGCTCGCCCGCGAGGCCGCGCACCGGTTCGCTCGGACCCGTAGCCCCGACGCCCATGACCATCGCGCAGAACTGGAGGCCTGGCTAGCAGAGGCGCCGGAACACCGCGCTGCATTCAATCGCGCCGCCGAAATCTTCGCGATGGGGAAGCTGCTCACCGCGCCGGACGAACCTGCATCCCTTCCTGCGTCGGAATCACGTCGAGGGCGCAAGGGCTTGGCGGTCGCTATGGCCGGCATGGCGGCCTTCGCGATCGGGGTCGGGGGATGGATCACGTCACATCCCCCGGCTTCGATACCCGATCTGCCCGCCGCAGTGGCTAGCGCCACTGACCACACGACGCTCTCCAGCAGCACCACCGCAAGGGTGGTCCAGCTCGCCGACGGCTCTACCGTGACGCTCACAGCCGACACGTTGGTTGCGGTCGATATGACAAGCGGCATGCGCCAGCTGCAACTGCTGCGTGGCAAGGCGCGGTTCGAGGTCGCGCACGAGCGGCGGCCCTTCATCGTCCTGGCTGGCGGCGGCAGCGTGACCGCCCGCGGCACGATCTTCGAAGTGGCGCTGGTACCTTCCGGCAACGTCGAGGTGCGGCTCCTGCGCGGCGCGGTCGATGTCGCGCTGCCGCGCGGCACCGTCAGGTCCGCGCCGGAGGTTCGCAGGCTTGCGCCGGGCGAGGGCGCCACCTTCGCGGCAGAGCCCGAACGACCTGCGGCACATGCAACCTCGGCCGACGCCGCGGTCCCGCAGGACTCCATGCCGAAGTCGTTCGAAGCTGTGTCTGTCGCCGATCTGGTCGCGCTGGCGAACCGCACGTCCGCCCGCCCGATCCGCCTTGCCGATCCAGCGCTCGGCGCCCGACGGGTGTCCGGATGGTTTCGCGTGGACGATACCGGCGTGCTGGCCCGGCGGCTGGGGGCGCTGTTGCGCCAGAACGTCGAGACGCAGGATCCCCGCGAAATCGTGCTGGCGCAGCCGAGCGAAGGTCCGCCTGCCGCTACCACAGGCAGACCCGGAAAGGCGCCATAGTCGGCGACCCCAAGGCGCCGGTACCGCCGAGGATCAAGGTAACGATACAGGTTCTGGTAATATTGTCTGCCGGATGTTCCGCGTGGCCGGGTGGCCACCGCTATGTCCAGGCCTCGCGGCTAAAGGTGGTGGCGCATGTCCAAGCATGCTTTTCCCGCCCGGCTTCGATGCGGCAGCATCTACTGTCGAAAAACAATCGGATTATAAGCAGGTTATAAGCTTCTTATAATCGCTGCCTGCCGTAGATTGATGGGGTCATGGCCATGACATTTCTCTCACTGGAGGAAGACCATGAACCGCGAACATGAAGACACGATCGAACTCGGCGTCGTGAGCACCGACACCAAGGGCCTCATCGTCGGCGGCCCCGATGCCGACAACGGCCAGCTGGCGCCCTTCGGCCTCAGCGACGACTGATCGAACTGGCGCGTGCCTACCCGGCACGCGCCTATTCCCATGCCCCAGATCGCTCCGCCCCACAGCCTGCGCGCAGGCCTTTCCTGGTGCCTGTGCAACGGCCAGCCGGTTTTTCTCGACTTGGCACGGGACCGCTATTTCTGTCTGCCGGCGGCGCTCGATCCGAGCTTTCGACGCTGGAGCACGGGCGCGCCCCTTGCGTCCGAGGCGTTGGACCAGCTCGTTGCATGCGGCATTCTTGAGTCCGGCGGCTCGGGACCGACGCCTGCCACTGCCCATCCACCCGCCCAACGTGATCTGGCGACCGCGCGACCGCACGGCCACACCCTGTCAGACATCGTCGGGGCCATCGCCCTGCAACTCGCCGCCCGCCGCGCCGTCAAGCGCTCGCCGCTTTCGGCGATCGTCGCGCGGCTCGAAGCGCGACGGCTCGGAACGCCTGCCGATGGGGACGACGAAAGCCCGCTACGCCGCGTCGCCAGTGCCTTCGTCGCGAGTGCCGTGCTGCTGCGCGCGCAGGACCAATGCCTGCCAAGGGCGATCGCGGCGATGCGCCTTTGCCACCACCTCGGCCAGCCGGCCGCGCTGGTCTTTGGCGTGCGCATCAACCCCTTCGCCGCGCATTGCTGGGTACAGTGGAAGGACGCGGTCGTCGTCGGCGACCTCGAAACCGTCCGCCTCTACACCCCGATCCTGGTGGTCACATGAGGCCGCGATACCTCATTCTTGTCGGGCAAGCTGACGATAGCGCGAGCAGCGCACAGCGCATTGCCGATGCCACCGGTCTGCGGCTTGCGCGCACCACGCCGCAGGTGGCGGTGCTGGTGAACGACGCCTGCCGCTGCCTCGATATTGATGCGAATACCTTGGTGGTCGGCACGCTGTTCCCCCGCCACGGCCCACCGCGCGCGATCACCACCTTCACCGACGCCGAGCGTCAGGCGCTCGCGCGCGGCGGCAGTCAGGCGCTGCTCCGGTCCCATTGGGGTGGCTATGTGAGCCTGTGGATGCGCGGCGACAGCGTCGAAATCCTGCGCGATCCCTCGGCGGCGCTACCCTGCTATCGCTCGGAAGCCGGCGCCATCGCCGCGTTCGCGTCGGACGTCGACCTTCTGACCGCGGCGGGCATGGGGCCGCGCGGCATAGACTGGGAGGGGCTGGGCCGGATGCTCCATTCCTGCGGGCTCCCGAGCGTCGCGACCGCGCTTGGCGGCATCACCACGCTGCCAGCCGGCGCGGCGATCGTTCGCAAGGGCGGCATCGAGACCGAGGCGACAGGATGGTCGCCCTGGACCTTCGTCGAGCCCCATGCGGACGAGCGACCGGGCGACACAGCCGAACGGCTGCGGCGTATCGTCGAGACCTGTGTTTCGGCATGGGCGTCGACCTGTCGCCGGCCGCTGGTGAGCCTGTCGGGCGGGCTCGATTCCTCGATCGTCGCGGCCTGCCTGGCGCAGGCCGGGAGCGACGCCGCGTGCCTGACGCTCTACACCGACGATCCGGCGGGCGACGAGCGCGGCTATGCGGCCGCGTTGTGCGCGCAACTCGGCTTCCCGCTCGCCGAATATCGCTACGACATGGCCGGCGTCGACCTGTCCCGCGCACTCGGCGCGCATCTGCCCCGCCCGATCGGCCGCGCGGAGGCGCAGCCTTATGAGGCAGCCCACCGGGAGGTCGCCGCCCGCATGAGCACCGACGCCTTCTTCAGCGGCAATGGCGGCGACAATGTCTTCGGCTTCTCGCAATCCGCCGTGGCACTTGCCGACCGGGCCTTGCACGAAGGTCCCGGCGCGGGCGCCTTTGCCACGCTGCGCGACATCTGCCGGCAGACCGGCGCGGGGCCGCTGCGCGTGACACGGGCGGCGATGGCGATCGCGCGGCAGTCGCCAGCCTATCGCTGGAAGCCGAGCCCGGCCTTTCTGCACCCCGATCTGGTCGCGTCGCTTCGCGATCTTCCGCTCGCACATCCCTGGCTCGAAGCACCACCAGCGGCGCTCCCCGGCAAGGCGGTGCATATCGCCGGGATACTGCGGGCGCATCCCAATCTCGAATCCGATCGCAGCCGCATCGCCCCTCTCGTGAACCCGCTGCTGTCGCAGCCGATCGTGGAGACGTGCCTGTCGATCCCGAGCTGGCAGTGGCGCACGGGCGGGCGCGACCGGGCCGTGGCACGCGCCGCCTTTGCCAACAGCCTTCCCGCAATGGTCCTCGACCGCAAGGTCAAGGGAACGCCCGATCCCTTCTGCGGCGAGATCATCCGGCACAAGCGACGGGAACTGCGGGAGCGCCTGCTGGATGGACAGCTTGCCGGACATGGGCTGGTTGATTCCGGCGCGATCGAAGACGCGCTCCGTGCCGATCGCGCGACGTCCAGCGCGGAGAATGTGCGGCTGCTCGAACTGGTCAATGCCGAGGCGTGGACCACCGTCTGGGCCAGCAGCGTGTTCGCGCGGCACACATAGGGACATCCGCCCGGCTGGCCCGAGCGGCAATCGCCGCGCTCAGGCCGTCGGCACTGCGTCGAAGGTCCGGATACGCGCCTCGAACGCCGCGCGGACCGACGCGTGGATCTGTTCGGGGAACCCCTCCGGCATCGCGTCGATCGCGCTCGAAAACGCGGCCCCTCCTCGCGCACGGATGTCCTCGACGGCCTCGCGAACCACAGGCTCGGACAGCCCGGCCTCGCGCCCCGTCTCGAAAAAATGTCGGCCGGTGATGTCGCGCATGCGATAGTGGCGGCTGGTGCCGATCGACATGGCCAGCTTGAAGCCGTTCAGCCGGATCTGCCGCGCATCGACGCCGGGCTGGCCGGTGAGCACGTCATAGAGCGGCGTCAGCGAGAAGCGGCCGCCGGGCTTCAGGAACAGGCTGAAATTCTTGGCGTGCCCGTCGGGCGCGCCGATCAGCCAGAAGAGCAACTGCGCCTTGAACACGACGAGGCGATCGGCGGCAGGATCGTCGCTGCCCTGCAGCAGATCGAGCAAGGCGGTAACGCCGGGACCGCCCTCATTCTGGTATTTGGCGGCCGGCGGCACCGAAAGCGCCTGGCAGAAATCCTCCTGCGGCAGGCGCAGCAGGCGACCGTCGCGCGTCCAGCGCCGGTCGAAGCGCTCGACCACCAGCGTCCGGGTCTTCCCGAAGCGATAGATGGCGGTACGGGCCACCGGGAGCCCGAAGCCTGCGAGCAGGGTCAGGCAATAATGCTCGTTCTCGACGCTGTTGCTCAGGTCGATCATGCCACCGGCGGCATGGATCTGGCCGATTTGCGGCTTGAGCAGGTGCGTCGTCGGGGTCGTACCGCTCGGTTTCAGCCACCGGTCGCCCAGACGGAGAAGCGCGGTCTTCTCCTGGGCGCCCGCGACCGAGATGCGAAAATCCTGCTCCCGATCGAGTCCAAGCGGCGCACGCGAAAGGTTGTTGAGAAGCGCCTCGATCTGCGCTTCATCGACGTCCTCCCCAGCGACCTCCCCCGTCTCGGGCGCCGCCGCACCATCCGGCAGGAACTGCAGGGCGCCGACACAGTCGCGGCCGATCTGTGCCAGCAGACTATAGGCGTCGGTGCCGCCGGCGCCCACGCGCTCGGCCAGCCGGGTGCGGACCGGCAGTGCGTCGGGCAGCAGGTTCTCGAAAACCGCGACCACGGGCGCGCCGATATAGCGTTCCGCGCGCAACGGAAGCGACAGGGAGACGGGGAAGGCATGCTCCCACGCAAGCCACGCAGCGGCATAGACGAATGCGATCGCGCCGCTCGACTGCTTGTCGAGGATGCCGACATGGCGATTGTTCAGGAAGACATTGAGCGGCACGTGCACCCGCCTGCGCGGCATCAGAAGATGTCCTCGATGTCCTGCGCGGAGAGGCGGGAGCGGGGCTGCACGACGAATTCCAGATCCAGCGCGGCCAGCAGGGCGAAGATCGAATCGATGCGCGTTCCAGGACTTCCGGTCTCGATTTTCGAGATCAGCTCCTGCCGAAGCCCGGCCTGCTCTGCCGTGCTGGTCTGGTTGAGGCCCTTCACCCGGCGTTGCCGGCGAAGGGCGTCTCCGAGCTGTTGGGGCGTCCGTACCATTTGCGTCATTTCGATATTATGCGCTCTATCGCATATCACGTCAATATGCCGTTAAACGCATATCGACGACATATGGCATAAAGAACATAAAACGGTGTTATGCGTCATATGACATAAACACGATGGTCCGGCGCCCTCAAGGTTCCGGCGCCTTGGCCTCCGATCCTGCCGCCTGCCGTGCAACTGCCGCACGCATCGCTTCCCACCGTGCGGCCTCATCAGCGCGACCTGGCGCCTTGTTCCCGTTCAGCCAATAGTCGAACCAGTCGATCGCGCGGGTGTAGACGGCGAGCCGGTGGGCGGGTTGCCACTTCACATGGTGCTCGTCCGGAAAGACATACATCTCGATCGGACGATCGAGCTCGCGCAAGGCCGTGAAGGTCTGGAGCGCGCTCAGATACTCGTCGTCCGCCACCTGTACCAGGATCGGTCCGCGGATGCGCCGGGCGTTGGGCGTGAAGGCGATTCCCTTCCAGAAAGCCGTCGCGGCCGGACTGTCATCGACGGTCCTGGGATATCCCATGTCGTAGAAGATGCGGGCGGCGCTTGGCCCCACGCGCATGGCGAGGTTGGTGTCCCAGCAGCAACTGCTTATCGCATAGGCCGAGAAGAGCCTGCTGTGCAGCAGGGCGAAGCCCGCCGTCGACGAGCCATCGCTGAGCCCGGTGATGCCGATGCGCGCCGGATCGGCGATGCCGCGCGCGATCGCGATGCGCACCGGATCCTCGATCGCCTCCAGCACGCTGCGACGATCGGCGAAGTCCTTGAGGTCGATCCGCGCCGCCGCCTGGAAGTCGTTGCTGGCCTTGAGCCCGAGCTGTCTCGGTCGATCGGCGCTCAGCACCGCGAAGCCCCGATTGGCGAAGGCCTGGATCGGATACTCGTCGCCGGTTCCACCGCGCAGGAAGCCGCGCGAGCCATATTGCACCACGACCAGCGGATAGTGCGTCCCGGGCCTGTAGCCGACCGGCAGCACCAGGTCGGCAAAGGACTCCATGCCGAAGCTGTTGCGCGAGCGGAGCCGCTCGACACGGCCGAGCCGCAGATGCGCGAATTCGGGATTGGGGTCGAACAGCACCGCCCGCTTTCCGGTTGCCGGATCGAGCCGCTCGAGCCGGCGGGGCTGGGTCGAGCCTTCGCGCAGGCAAATGATCGATCCGTCCGCTGGCACGCAGCCGAGAAGCACATCCTCGGTTGCGTAGAGGCGGCGGACGCTGCGCGGGCCCGGCGTCCATTCGTAGATCGCGGTGACAGCGTTCGCCCATCCCTCGTGACGGAGGAAGCGGACCTTGCCGCGCACCCACCAGGGAAAGCTTGCGTCCGCGCATTCGGGCACGGTGCAGGCCAGGGTGTCTCCACCATGGAGGACCGCCAATTGTCCGCGCGTGCTGTACAGCGTCCCTGCCGGAACTTGCACCCGCGCGGTGGCACCCGAGGACGCTGGCGCTTCCGTCCAGCTCCCTTCGCGCATCGACGGGGTATCGAGCAGCGCCGCTTCCTCGGGCCTTGCCGCCCGCGTCACGCCGTTCGCCAGATCGAGCACGGAGACGGCGCGCGGGATGGATGCCGGCGCGAAGGGCCGATCGCTCGCCGACGGCGCGAAGCGATCATCATAGAGGAAGCCCGAACGCCCTTCGCGATCAATCGCGGCGAGCGCGCTCCGTAGGCCCGGCCGGGTCGCATAGACGATGCTGCGACCATCCGCCCGCACGCGGAAATCGTCGATGTCGTCGACACTCTGCGTGATCGCCTTGCTGCCGCTGCCATCTGCCGCAGCCCGCCATAACTGGACGTGCCCCCCGTCGCGCCGGCGATAGAAGATCCATTTCCCGTCGGGCGACCAGCGCGGCGTGATCGGATCGGCCAAACCGGTGGGAAAGTTCGCCTTGCCGCGAAAATCATAGCGCACGCGCAGGAAGTCGCCGCCGCGGTCGACGATGACGGCAGGTCCCCTGGCGCGAAGGTCGACCACCAGCATTGCGATGCAGACGCTGTTGGCAGCCGGATCGCCGCGCCGAAGCTGGAACGCGGCATGGGTGCCATCCGGCGATACCGAGAACAGTCCGCCATATTGCTGGTTGTTGTCGACCGGGCCGATGTCGCGCAGGCGAACCAGATCCTCCGGCACGAGGTCGCGAATCGGGAACGCCGCCCCCGACGGCATCAGGTCGGCGCAACTGGGGGCTGCTCGCGCTATTGCCGGGCGCAGGAGCAAGAGCGCGACGAGGAGAAGGAGGACGCGCAGGTTCACCATTGCTTGGTCACCGTGACGCTGACGAACCGTCCGATCGGCGACTGGTTGGTCGAATCGAACGGGATCGCGGAGGCGGCGGCGTTCCGGATCGGGTCGGGTTCCTCGTTCAGCAGATTCTGGACCGCCACCCGCAGTTCGATGCCGCGCAATGGCCCATGGTCGATCGCGGGGCGGAAGGCACCGCCGAGATCGAGCGTGGTGAAGGCGCCGACATCGGTCGCCTGGGTGTAGCGATTGTCGAGGTTGCTGTCGGCATAGTTGAGCGACGCCGATAGCTGGACCAGCTGCGTCCGCCATGTCGCCGACCCGCGCGCCCTGAAATGCGGTGGCGTGAAGATCACGCCCGCGCGACGCTCCCAAGGCTGGCCGGCGATCGTCTGGCGCTTCGCATCGAGATAGCTTGCCGACCCACCGATCTGGAGCTGGCTGTCGCCCGGAAGGTCCGCGCTATAGTCGATCGCGAGATCCACCCCACGGTCGCGCTCGCGCGCGGTGTTGCGCAGGCTGGTATCGACCACCGCGGCAACGAGCGCGGGGTCATAGGGCTGCGTCGTCTGGTTCTGCAGCCCGAGCGGGGCACCCGCGATCAGCCCCTGCTGCACGCTCGCACCCGGCGCATACACGACGAAATCCCTGGCGAGCGGATTGGTGAGCGCCGTCGAGAAGTCGCTGATCGCGGACGCGATCCGACCGCGATAATCGATGTCGAACCAACTGGCCTCGATGCGCAGGCCCCGGATCGGCCGGAATTCGGCCGACAGGGTCGAACTGGTCGCACGCTCGGCGCGAAGATCGGGATTGCCGCCGCTGAGGAGGAGCACGGTTGATCCCGCCGGTAGCGGCGGGTTCGGCTGCGGCGAGAAGGACGACCCACTGAGCAGATAGACTTCGCGCGCCTGATTGACCTGGTTCAGCGTCGGGATCTTGAACGAGCGCCCCCAGCTATATTTGAGCGTGATGGCGCGGTGCGGGGCATAGACCAGCCCGAGCTTGGGCGTCGCCACCGCATCGATCCCGGCATAGCGCTCGTATCGGACCGCTGCGCTGAGGCGCAGCGCCTCGATCAGCGGCATCCGGTTGGCGGGGCCGATCAGCGGTAGCGACAGTTCGCCATAGCCGAACAGGCTCTCGCGGCGCTCGACCGCATCGCGGGTGACGCGGGTCACCCCGCCGCTCGTCGAACGGACGTTGATACCGAGCTGGAAGCGCCGGTAGCCGCCCCCTATGGCGAGCCGGACATCGCCGCCCGGCAGGTGGACGAGCGGCCCCTCCGCGCTCGCCTCGACGTTGGTGAGATGATTGTCATAGGCCGAGCGGCCGATCTGCGGCGGGCCATTGAGATAGCGATACGCCGTGCTCACGGTCGAACTCTCGCCGTCGGTCACCTGGAGCGTCCCCTCCCAGCCGCCGCCCGGGCGGAGATGCAACGAGGGCGTCACCGCGTAGGAGCGGGTGACGGGCAGGCTGAGCTGACCATAGGTCGTCACCGGCGCAGTCGCGGTGAACGCATTGCCCTTGCGCGAACGGCGATCGGCGAGCTGGGCGTCCAGTTCGAAGGAAATCCAGCTCGCCAGATCCTGGTGCCCGGTGAGGACGGCGCTCACTTGCCGGCTGCCGGTGCCGAGCATCTGCGACGGCGTGAGCCCTCGCGAATAGGACCGTTCGTCGGCGTAGATCGGCGTCGCCTTGCTATAGTCGAGCGCAGCCATGAACCCGCCGCCGGCCCAGCGCTTGCCGCCAACGCCGGAATATTGCTGCTGGACGTTGCCGCCCTCGGTCGAGCCGCCGCCCCGCGCGCTGAGCTGAAGCCCGTCATAATCGCGGCGCAGCAGGAGGTTGGCGACGCCGCCCACGGCGTCCGACCCATAGAGCGCGGAGGCGCCGTCCGCGATCACCTCGATACGGTCGAGCGCGACGAGCGGGATCGTCGAGATGTCGACGCCCTGGTTGACGGCGTCGTAAGGAAGGCGGTGACCATTGATGAGCGTCAACGTCGCGTCCGAGCCCAACCCGCGAAGGTTGAGCGTCGTCGCGTTATTGATGTTATTGTATCCGCCCTGGTCACCGCCCCCCGCGACCCCGGGGTTTTGCCCTCCGGTGAAATTCTGCGGGATGATCCGCGATACGCTCGCCATGTCGGGGATGCCCTGCTCCTCCAGTCCCCGGCGCGACACCACAATGACCGGCGATGGCCCGGTAGCGCCGCGGATGCGCGTGCCGGTCACCGTGATGTCGGTCTCTGCCGCATCGTCCGCGTGAACCCGGGGGTGCGCCCGTACGACCAGCGCGCCGGCCTGCTCCTCGACCGTCAAGTCGCTCCCATCGAGTGAGAGGCGCACCGCCTGCTCGATCGTGAAGCTGCCCCGAACCGCTGGTGAGCGCTTCCCGTGCACGTCCGCGTCCGCGAACAGGATTTCCCGGCCACCCTGCCGGGCGATCGCGCGCAGCGTCGTCGCAAGATCCTGTGCCGGCCAGTCGAAGCGTGTTGCCGATACCTGTGCGCTGGCCGGCACTATGGCCATGCCGACGTGCGATGTCGCGGTAGCAAAAAGCGCGGTGCAGAGTCCCCGTTTCCAGATCGTCATTCTTTCCCTCCCATCGCCAGATGCTCCGGCGTTGAAGGGATTGACGCGGCGCGCTGCGAACTACGGGGCTGCTGCAAAAATAAATTCGGGCCGGTTCCCCTGGTGGCACTCAAGAAACGCGACGGCGGTATCTCGAACTGCGCGCTCAAAGGTCTGCGCAGGGCCTAAAGCCGGCGCTTGGGCGGCGAACGGCCACGACATGACGCAGGCCGGCGCGCGCCGTCTGCGAATAGCTGCTCGGGCTGAGCTGCGTGATAATTCCGGAAAATTCTCGACAGGAAAGAGGCCAGGTCCTCACGCCCCGGCACTGCCAAAAAAAGCGGTGCCGGATCAGATTAATGCAGGATCTAAGAGAGGTAAGCCTCGGGGAATCCAGCCCAATACCTTCAGGGCATGAAACGCGTGGATGCACATCTGTTAGGTTTTCGTGTCGCACGGCTATTAGGTTTTTGTGCTGAGTGGCCGGAAACGTGCCACCCGAATGGGTTCCCTCCAGACGTCATGCCGCTTCGACAGCGTGCGCTTCGAAAACGACTCCCAGTCGCTTGCGTACCGCGTCGAAGATGGCAGCGAGATTGTCCATGCTCGGGTTGCCCTTCTCCGACAGCATTCGGTGCAGGCTCTTGCTCGGGCGGTTGGTCTCGGTCGCCAGTTCCTCGAAACTGACCGAGGCATTGACCAGATCGCGCAGGATCAGCCGCGCCACGTGCGGTTCCCCGTTGAGGAAAGCGGTAGCTGCCTCATCGAGCATGGCCTTGGCGAAGGCAGGATCGCGCGCGGCGCGTTCCTTCACCGTTTCCTTGAAATCTCGGGTCAGCACCATTTTGTCACTTCCTGTCTTTCCTCGCCGCCGCCCTGCGAGCCTTGTACTCGCCGATCAGCACGCCCGCTCGTTCGATGTCGGACTGTTGCCGTTTCTTGGTCCCGCCCACGAACAGGATGATCAGCTCATCCCCGTCGCGGGCGAGATAGAGCCGATAGCCCGGCCCCCAATCGATGCGATATTCCCCGAGCCCGCCACCGATCCATTTGACGTTCGACAGATTGCCCAGTTCCAGCCTTACGATGGCGGTCGCCACCTTGGCCGAAGCCTGGGAATCGAGATCGTCGAACCATGATCGGAACGGGCTTGAGCCGTCCTCGCGAATATATTCCTGAACGATCAACGCACGCTCTTTCTGGTAACATATACGTTACCAATTGTCCAGCGATGACTATTGGGCTCCACGCCGTTGACGCGGAAACCGGAAGTCTGGCTCGACCGGCGCCGGCAAGCGCCGCCGTGAGCCCATGCCGATTTCCTTCACCGGCCGATCGACCAGAGCCACGGGATCGGGCAGGCCTTCGCTGAGCAGATCGGCCCAGATTGTCGCGAGTTCCCGTCGGCGCGGCATATAGGCTGCCCGGTTGTACGCACCCTCGACCTTATCCTTTGGGACATGGGCGAGCATCAGGTCGATCACCTTGCGGTCGTGCGGATCGCCGTGGCGCTCCGCCCATTCGTTCATGATGGTGGAGAAGGCTGCGCGAAATCCATGCGGCACGTGATGCCCGTGATAGCCGGCGCGGTTCAGCAGATAGCCGATCGCATTTTCGCTCATCGGCCGGTGCGCATGGCGGTTGCTGGGGAAGACCAGCGGTCCGCCGCCGGTCAGCGGCCAGATTGCCCGCAATACAGCGACAGCCTGCGGCGTGAGCGGCACGAGGTGGTCGCCACCCTTTTCCTCCTTCCGGTCGAGGTCACCCTTCATCCGGGCCGACGGGATGCGCCAGAGCGGCAGCTTGCCATCCAGGTCCTCGAATTCGGCCCAATGCGCACCGCGCAGTTCGCTCGGCCTGACGGCCGTGAGTGCGAGCATCCTGAGCCCCAGCCGTGTGATCGGCCGCGCATTGTCCTCCTCGGCCGCGAGGATCATGCGCCGTAGCGGGACCAGATCGGTGATTGCCGGCTGCCTACCTTTGCGCAGCGGCTTGAGCACGGCACCAAGCTTTTCAGCGGGGTCGCTCGTCGCGATCCCCTGGGCGATCGCGTAGACGAACACGGCCGAGATGCGCTGCCGCACACGCTTCGCGGTCTCGATAGCGCCCCGTGCCTCGATCTCGCGCAGAACGCCGAGGATAAGCGGCGGGGTGAGTTGGGCGATGGGCAGGGAGCCGATCGTCGGAAAGACATCGCGCTCCAGGCTGCGGATGATGTCGCTGGCATGGATCGTTGCCCACTGGGCCTTGGCGTTCTCGTGCCACTCGCGAGCCACACGCTCGAACGTCTGTCGCCCGGCTTCGAGGTTCGCCTCGATCTTCAGGCGCTTCGCGACATTGGGATCCTGTCCTTCGCACAGCATGGACCAGGCTTCGTCGCGTTTTTCACGGGCGTCCGCCAGCGAGACGCGGGGATAGGCACCAAAGGCCATCGTCTTGTTCTTGCCATCATATTCGTAGTTCCAGCGCCACAGCTTTCCGCCGCTGGGGGTGACCATCAGGCAGAGGCGATTGGTGTCTGCGAGTTTATAGGTTTTGGGGCGTGGCTTGGCGTTGCGCACCTTGGCATCGGTAAGCATGGTTCGGTCTCCAAAAAAT